>NZ_OZ007030.1:2658879-2991239 GCF_963931595.1 uncultured Subdoligranulum sp. | reverse complement strand
CTTGTGCTGCATCACATAGGCACCGGCCTGCTGGGCCTTTTCTTTGACCGTTTTGGCTGCCTTGCCGGATTTTTGCGCGGCACCGGCGGCGGTCCCGCCGGACTGCGCGGCCCGTTTGGCGGCGGCGTACTGCTTCTTGATCTGCTGTTTCTGCTGCCAGCGAGACAGCGGGTTGCTGGCAGCCGCAGGGTTTTCATAGACGGATTTCTGGAACAGCGCCTCGATGTTGGCCTTTTCCAGCTTCTGCTCGGCTAGGGCGGCCTTGCGGTAAGGTTTCAGTTTGTGGCTGCGGTAGCCCTCCCTCGCCAGATGCACGCCGGTCTCCACAGCTTCCTCGGACTTGTGGGCGCTTTCCACGCCCACGTTATCGTCCTCGGTTTTGCGGATCTCCTGATGGAGCTTGCCCGCCACTGCGTTGCCCGGCGCGTCCCGCACCGTATGGGACAGCTTGGAGGGCGGCCGGGGCTTATCCTCCAGCACCAGCTTGGTCGTGACCTTGCCGGTCTTGGGGTCCACCTTGGCCCGTTTGACCTGCTTTTTCGGGATTTTTGCCTGCGCCTTGTCCGCTTTGGCGGCGGCCTTTTCCGCCTTGCGGATGGGCTTTTCCAGTGCCGGGTCCGCCCGTTCTTCCTCGGTGAAGCGCAGGCGCGGTTCCTTAATCAAACCATTCTCCCAGCATGAGGGAGGCCGCCATGCTGGAAAGCTCCGCATAGGCCGCCAGCCCCAGCGGACCCACGAAGCGGCACTCGGTCAGGCAGGCGTAGAGCTGGGCCACCACGTCGGCCAAAATCTGGACCTCGGTGCCCTCCAGCACGGCACCTCCGGCCTGCCCGCGCTGGACCTTGGCGGCGCACAGAATCTCCACCAGCCGCAGCAGGCCAATTTCGCCGGTTTCAGTCAGTTCAGCGGCCTGGTCCGCCGCCGTGCGGCACTCGGAAACGGCGTCCGCCATCGCCGTCAGCAGCGCGGTGCGCTGGGTTTCCAGCGCCCGGTCCAGAAACATCATGTGGTCGTTATGCAGAATTTCGGGTTTCATCGTCCATCAGCCTCCTTCATTTCCTGGGGTTTGGTCGTCATAATGCGATACAGTTCGGTATTCTTGGGGAAGTGGTCCACAAAGGGCAGGATGGTGGAGCCGTAGAACAGCAGCCCCTCGCCCTCGCCGGAGTGGGTCACATAGGACAGCTGGTGCGGGGAAATACCCAGCTGCCGGGCCAAAATCTGCCGGTCACCGCCCGCCTGGTTGAGCATATACACGAAGTCGGAGTTTTCAAAGATGTTCTCCACCTCGCGGGAAGAAAGCAGGTCCTTCACGTTCTGGGTGATGCCCGTGGGAATGCCGCCCCACTTTCGGAACCGCTTCCAAATCTCCACCGTGTAGGCGGCAGTCTGTTCCTCTTTCAAGAGCAGGTGCATCTCGTCGATGTAGTAGCGGGTAGACTTGTGGGCAGCGCGGTTGATGGTGACGCGGTTCCACACCTGGTCCTGGACCACCAACATACCGATCTTTTTCAGCTGCTTGCCCAGCTCCTTGATGTCATAGCAGACAATGCGGTTGTTGATGTCCACGTTGCTGCGGTGGTTGAACACGTTGAGGGAGCCGGTGACGTAGATTTCCAGCGCCGTGGCGATGTACTGCGCTTCTTTCTCATCCTGCGCCCGCAGCAGGTCGTACAAATCCTCCAGAATGGGCATATTCTCCGGGCGCGGATCGTTGAGGTAGTCCTGATACACCAGCCGCACACAGCGGTCAATGATGGTTTTCTGCACCGGCTGCAATCCGTCCTTGCCGCCCACAATCAGTTCACACAGCGACAGGATAAAGTCGGATTTCAGCGACAGCGGGCTTTCATCGTCCGAATAGTCCAGGTTCAGGTCCATCGGGTTGATGTAGTTGGTGGAGGTGGGCGAAATCTTGATGACCTGCCCGTGCAGGCGCTCCACCAGCGGCGCGTACTCGGCCTCCGGGTCGCAGATGATGACATCATCCGAAGTCAGCAGGAAGCAGTTGGCGATCTCGCGCTTGGCGCTGAACGATTTGCCGCTGCCCGGCGTACCCAGAATCAGGCCGTTGGGGTTTTTCAGCAGTTTGCGGTCCACCATGATGAGGTTGTTGGACAGGGCGTTGATGCCGTAGTACAGCGCCTCCTTGCCGTTCTGAAAAAGCTCCTGGGTCGTGAACGGCACGAAGATGGCGGTGGAGCTGGTAGTCAGCCCCCGCTGAATTTCCACCTGGTTCAGCCCCAGCGGCAGAGAGGACATCAAGCCTTCCTCCTGCTGGAAGTCCAGCCGGGTCAGCTGGCAGTTGTACTTTTGCGCGATGGAGCTGGCCTGGAAGATGTTGTTGCCCAGCTGGCGGGGATTGTCGGCGGTGTTCAGCACCAGGAACGTCACCAGGAACATCCGCTCGTTGCGGCTTTGCAGGTCCTGCAACAGCTTCTTGGCCTCGGCCCCGTAGGTGGCAAGGTCGGAGGGGATGATGTCCATGTCATACCCGGCGCGGACGGCCTTTTTCTGTTCCTCGATCTTGCTGCGGTCCAGGTCGGTGATCTTGCGCTTCACCGTCTTGATGGCCTTCACCTGATCCACCGACTGGATGTGCAGATTCACAATGAGGGAACTTTCCATATCGAGAAAATCCGCCAGCATACGGTCATTCAGTTCCGGGGCCAGAATCTGCACGAAGCTGACGGCCCCGTACTTCTTTCCCATGCGGAACTGCTTGCCGGTGCGGAACTCAAAGCCGGACGGAGCGATAAAGTCTTTGGTGGAAAGTCCGCTGGGAGCCAGCCAGTCCCACTCGAACTGGAACGGTGCCTGCTCGTCCATGTGGAAGATGGCGTGAAGCTGGGCCAGCCGGGCTTTGCCGTCCAGGACCTCGGCGGCCACGCCCAGCCGCTTGAAGTTGTTCAGCACATCGGTCTCGATACGCTCCAGCCGGGGCTTGGCGGAACGGATGCTGTCGGCCTCGATGGAAAAGGTCAGGTACTTGGTCTTGATGAGGCCGTTGTTGCCCCGCGCCAGCTGGTTTTGCAGCATCTGCGTGTACTCCACCCGGATGGGGTCAAAGTCATCCCCCTGGGCCGGGATGGTGATACTGTTGGCGAAGGTCTCCTGGGACGCCGCCAGGTTCAAAAAGGACAGCTGGAAACGGATGGAGCTGTCAAAATAGTTGAGGAAATCGCACCAGCCTTCAAAGATGGCGGTCTTGTCCTCGTTCTGGCTCAGCTGGTAGTTGATGTCCTGGAACTGGATGGTTTTCGTGTAGCGGCCATCCGCCACCTTGCAGATGCCGTCCGGCCACATCCGTTCATAGGGAATGCTGTCCTGGGCGGACTGTTCCTTTTTGCCCGTGCGGTTGGCGCGGGCAATCGCTGCCTCGATCTGTTTGCGTTCGGCGCGGGACAGCTTACGCCGGGGTCTGGTCTGCGGCTCTGCCGGTTCGGCCTGCCGCTTTGTCTTTGCCGCGAACAATGTCATACACCTCCTTGTCGAGATTTGCCTGCCGCTCCAACACGGCATAGAAGTTGTTGGTGCGGTAGGGACGCTGCTTGGGCCGGATGACGGCCACCTTGAGAATGTTGCCGATGATCTTTTCCAGGGGCTGGCCGTGTTTTTCATACATCGCCAGCATGAAGAAGGGCAGCATGACGAGCATCATGCACATGGCCGCCACGCTGTTGCCAGCAGGACCCCGGAGCAAAAAGAAAAGCGGCACGCCGATGAGCGCCCCGCAGCCGAAGCAGACAAGCTGCCTCTTGGTTAAGTTGAATGCGACCTTGGTTTTGACTTTCGTCAGGTCTTTGGGTACGGGTACATAAGCCATTGGTAAATTCCCTCCTTCCGGGTCAATGTGCGTTGAATACGGCTTTGGACAGGCTGCCGGTCTTGAACAGCGTAAAACACAGCAGCACGGTATAGCCCACACAGCTCCAGATCGCCATGATGATGTCCTCCTCGGTGGCGATGTTCTGCACCAGTACGGCGTAGATCGCTACACAGACGATAATCAAAAATGCCTGGAAGCCCAGAGCCAGCAGGCTGCGCAGGTAGTTCTGGCCCATGCCGCCCCATTCCTTGCCCATCATGGTCGCCATCGGGATGGGGGCCACCGACGTGACAAGGTAAATTTCGATCATACGGCCATAAATGACGATGAAAATGCAGATATACAGCGCCCACATGGTAATGCCGATAAAGAGCGACTGGAACCACAGGCCGAACAACGGCCCCAGGTCCATATCCATCAGCCGGGACTCCATATCGGTCATAACAGCGGAGATGTCGATGGAAGCGTCCGAACCGATGATGCCGGACGCCTGGGCCACCACGCTCTGGGCCATGTCGAACACACCCATGACAAGGTTCCAGGTGTTGGTGACGAGCAAAATCGCAGCAGCGGATTTGAACACCCATTTGAAGATCATCCAGGTGTCCACGTCATGCAGGTTGTTGCGGTCGGTTATCATCTGGATCAACTCCAGCGTCATCACGATGGCCAGGATCACGCCTGCAATCGGCACCATGATGGAGTTGGAGAGGTTCTGGATCATGCTGAAAATATCGCCGTTCCACCCCTGCGGGGTCTGGCCCACCTGCGTGGCGATGTCCGCGACCTGCCGGTTCACGTTGTCGAACATCCCCGTTAAGTTTCCCATGATGCCGCCCACCAGCATTTCTTTGAGCCAGTTGGTCAGGGCATCCAATAAGAAATCCATACGGTGTCAGCCTCCTTTCTGCCCCTCCCGCTGTGCGCGGGAGGGGGCGAGGATTTCAGCGGGTTACGATCAGACAGTGAACAGGCCGGACAGCAGGGGCACCAGCACCATGCCGACGATGGCGACGCCTGCGCCCGCCATGAGCTGTTTCATGCCCTGGCTTTTGGCCCCAGGATTGTCGTTGCCATATCCCTCCAGCAGGTTGATGACGCCCCACACGCCGAGACCGGCACCGAGGGCGATAACGAGGGTCTGGAGAACGGTGATTGCCTGATTGAAAAATTCCATAAATAAAGTTGGCCGGAATCAGTTTGAAAAGTTTGATTTAGTCATGGTTCATAGGCATACAAAAGCCGGACAATCTGCCGCCCAGTTTCCGGGGGGCTTGACTCCGGCCTTCCTCCTTTTTCATTATTTTGATAGAGATCGTCCGCTTTGTACGCCGATGGCCCCAGCGGGGCGGTTGTGGCGGGTAGATAGGACCCCTCCTTTCGCAGCGGAACATCAATCGCCAGCTGCGGCGTCGATCTCATACACGTCGCAGATCTGGTTGGGTTTGAGCTTCAGCCGGGCCTTGAGGTAGCCTTCGATGTCAAAGGCGTTCTTCGGGTCGGCGTCAGCGGTGTACTTGTAGTTGGGGTGCTGGGTGATGTCGTACTTGTCCGACAAAAACGGCCGCACCCCGCGCAGCTGCAAGATGCACTTGCCGCCGTCCATGACGGCCAGCTCATCCTGGCTCATCAGCGCCTTCCCCAATTTTTGATAGTTGAGCGAGTGGGAAGTCTCCCGCCCCCGGCTCTCGCCGGTGTTGTAGGTGTCAATGGTTTCCTTGCCCAGCACAGCTTCCAGCTCCTTGAGCGTGGTCGGCTCCTTGCCGCCCAGAAAGATGGAAGAATCCATATTTCCGATGATGGTGTCGGCGTTGTCCTTGTAGATGGCCTTGAGCTGGCTCTGTGCCTGCAATACCAGGCAGGCGGAAATCTCCCGGCTTCGGATGGTGGCGACCAGCTTTTCCAGCTTGGGGATCTGGCCGATGTTGGCGCACTCGTCGATGAGGCACCGCACATGGACCGGCAGCCGCCCGCCGTACACATCGTCGGCCTTTTCACAGAGCAAGTTGAACAGCTGGGTGTAGCACATGGAGATTAAGAAATTAAAGGAATCGTCCGTGTCGCTCATAATGAGGAACAGCGCCGTCCGTCGGTCGCCCAGGGTGTCCAGCTCCAGCTCGTCATAGGCTGTGACCTCCCGCAGCTCGGCAATGTCAAACACCGCCAGCCGTGCGCCGCAGCTTACCAAAATCGACTTCGCAGTTTTGCCCGCGGCCAATTTATATTTGGCATATTGGCGCACCGCAAAGTGGTTGGGTTCCCGCTCTTTCAGCTCATCAAACATCAGGTCAACGGCATTTTTGAACTCCTCATCGTCCTCCCGGACCTCCATGCTGTTGATCATCTCGATGAGGGTGGAGAAGTTCTGTTCCTCTACCGGGGCCTCGTAGTGGATGTAGCCGATGAGGGCGCAGTACAGCAGCGTCTCGGCCTTGACCCAAAAATCGTCCCCGGCCTTGCCCTCGCCCTTGGTGTTGGCGATCAGGGTCGTGACCAATTTCAAAATATCCTTTTCGCTGTGGATATAGCTGAAGGGGTTATAGTGCATCGACTTTTTGAAGTTGATGGTGTTCAGCACCTTGATCTGGTACGGCTCGTAGATGACCTTGCCGTTCTTGTCCTTCACCGGCTTGCCGTCCTTGCCCAGCTTGGGCGCCCCCCGCTGGAGCATCTTGCCGCACTCCACCAAAATAGTGCCCTTGGGGTCGGTGACTACATAGGAGCTGTGCATCTGCATCAGGTTGGGCTTGAGCCAGAAGCGGGTCTTGCCGCTGCCGGAACCGCCGATGACCAGCACGTTTTTGTTGCGGGCATACTTGGGGTTCTTGGGGCGGCTGGACATGGTGAGCCGTTCGGTTTGGGTCAGAATGACGTTGTTCTGGAACACCGGGTCGATGTAGGGGGCAATATCGTCATGGGTGCCCCAACGGGCCGAACCATACTCCACATTGTGGCGGTACCTCTTGGCGTTCTTGCCTTTCAGGTACACCGCCAGCCGCAGGCCAGCGCCGCAGCACAGACCCACAGCCAGATCCAGCGGGTGCAGGCTGGGCCACCAACTCCCCAGCGCCACCGGCAGGGTGGAGAAAAACGAGAGCAGTTTAGCTGACGCATCCGCCCCAACAGCCAGCCGCCAGGCTTCGCCCAGGTTGGTGGCAAACAGGCCCAGCAGAAAATAGGGCAGGTTCAGCAGCACCAGCTTTTTCATATTCAGCTGCTTCATCGTTCCAACTCCTTCCGCTTTGTCCTGTCCACAACCGCATTTTTAATAAGTTCCTTGAAGTGGCTGAGCTTCTCCAGCACCGACGGGCGCTCGCTGCGGTCGGCCTTCTTGACCTTCTTCTGGGTGTACTCCGAGAATGCCGCCGTCAGGGCGTCGGCGTCGCGGGCCTTGAAGAAAATCAGGTACTTGGGCGGGGAGGCGCTGCGGTCCTTTTTCACCGCATAGTCCACGCCGTACTTGCGGGCGATGCGTTCAAAATCCCGGATGGATGGGTCGTTGATCTCGATGTTGGAGACGCCCTGGTTCTGACCGATGAGCTGTTTTACCGTCTGCTTGCCCTTGGGGGTGACGGGAGAATCCCGGCTGCGCTGCTTCTCCAGCTTTTTCTCCTTGCGGTGGGCCATGTACTTGGATACGGCGGCTTTGAATAGCCTGCCGGTAAACTTGGTGCCGCTGACGATCAGCGTCAGGGTTCTATTTTCCACTTCCTCCTGCATAGGTCATCCCTCCCTTCGTCGGTTATGCAGTGGGTGGCCTTGGGTACTAAGGCGGGACCACCAGCCGCCGCAGAAGATACCGGCCCGTCATACCGTCACCAGAATCAGGTCACGCAGACCGGCAAAGTGCAGTTTGCCCTTGGGCGTCACCAGCGTGTAGGAGCCGGTGTGGCCGTTGCGGTAGTAGTCCCGCACACAGAACAGCCCATCGTTGGCGCTCTTGGCGTAGGGCAGCACGCAGCCGGAGGGGGTTCGGTAGACGAATCGCCGTTCCAGCAGGAAGCGGACAAAGCGCCGCTCCGGCACGTCCAGCTCCTTGGCGGTGGTGCGCAGGTTGGTACTGTGGTGCAGGTCGATGAACAGGTCGTAGTAGACGGCTTTGCTTTGCAGCCGGGCATTGTCCTCCCGCAGCGCCGCGTTTTTCTCGCGCTCAGCCAGCAGGTCGGTGCAGAGCTTCAGCAGGGCTTCCGGGGAAGTGGCGACCTCCCACAGCTTGTCCCTGGTAAGGTAGGCCCCATGCTGGCGGATGCTGGGCAGCACCTCATCGAACACCCAGCGCTCAAAACGTTCCGCCGAGGGCAGCTTGCTGTGGACGATGAGGCGGTACACGTCGCCTTCGGGGATAAAAGTCATCTGAATGGTTTTCCCTGAGTTTTGTGGATGGGGTACGTCGCGTTTCGTGACGTACCGGCAATGCCTGGAAATTGAAGCGCGGGAATTGCTGTATCCAAGCGCATTTGCCACATCCAAACCAGAAAACAGGAATTTGCCATCTTCCTCGATGACCCGGATACTGCCAAACTCCGGGTTCTTGAAAATCTCCATCTGGTTCATATCGTGCCTCCTTGGGCGGTGCAGCAGAAAAGCGGCCGTTACCAGCCGCCTGCGTGCATATCGTGGTTGACCTGGGCCGTGTAGTGGTTGTTCATGGTGGTGGGCGCGTTGAACAGCACGGTCAGCAGGTATTGCTTCATGTTGCGGACCTCGGTGGTGTTGTTGTGCAGGCACTCCATGACGAACTCGATGTGGGAGCTGTCCAGCTTCAAAAACCGCGACCGAACGACCTCGTGGGGAAAGTCCGCCCCGGCGATCCGGGTGGTCTTGCGCCTGGCGCAGACCGTTTCCACGATCAGCTCCACGATCTCGTCCAGGTCCTCCCGGTAGGTGGAAAACTCCCGGCACAGGTGGTCGTACTCGATGTTCTCCAACACCAAATCCCGATACTCCTGCATTTCCTCCACCGACATCGCATCCCGTCCTTTCCGTTCCGGCGGCCTGGCCGCCGCAAATTCCCGGAAGGGAATGGAATCGGTACTGGGTACATCCGTTGTTTGTTTTTGGGTCTTTGATTTCTCTATATTTAATTCTGCGGGCTTTTCCGTATCCGGGTCATCCAGATACGGGTTTTCCGTATCTGGTGAAGCCGTATCCGGCTGGGGCGTATCCGGCGCTTTGGGTTGGGGCTGCTCGTAGATGACGTACTCGGTGTCGCAGATGCGCCCCTGGCGGTCCCGCATCTGGTGGCGGACAATGTACCCGGCGCTCTCCAGCTCCCGCAGCGCCCCGCCGATGGCATCCACGCCTTCCTTGCAGATCTTCGCCAGGCCGCGTGTGGTATAGTTCCAGTCCTCCGGCAAGGACAGCATCATGGAAAGCAGTCCCTTGGATTTCAGCGACAGCGCCTTATCGCGCAGATGATAATTGCTCATTACGGTGTAATTCTTGGTCCGCTCAATGCGAAAAACGGCCATTGACTTCACTCCTCTCTCAGTTCATGGCATGAAAAAAGCCGCAATCTTTCAAAAAGACTGCGGCGGTCAGGTGCGATAGTTCCGGCTGCGCCAGGAATACGGCGGCTTCGGCACAGGGGGCCGGGAAAAAACGTCCTGCGTGGTGTCAAAGGGCAGCCGCTGCATTACCTGGTCGATCTCGGTACTTTCCATGTCATGTTGGGATTGGCAGTGTTCACGGATGGCCTCTTGAATCTCTCTAACGGTACACATAATTCATTCCTTTCTTGGTAGATGGCAGGTTTACGGGCGACGGCGTTTCTTTTTCGGTTTGAAATCGAGGATATGGCCCTCTACAACGTGGGCATACCGCTTGATCTTGATCTGCTGGCTGCGCTGGGCGTCCAGGGCCTGCCGGTAGCCATCCTCGGTGAGAAACAGGCGAACCTCATCGCCGGGGCTGCCGTAGGGGGTGCGGGGCTTGCGAACCATGAACTCCACCATCCAGCGGGTGCTGTCCTGGAACCGCTCCACAGCCAAAATGTTATGTCCTTTCAGCTCACGGGCTGAAATATCCCTCATAGGCTCTCCTTTCTCAGCGGTCGTGCTGTTGCTGGCGCTTGCGCTGCCATGCCTCCAGCAGCTTGATGATGGTTTCCTGCATTCGCTGGGGCGTATAGCTCCGGGGGAAATATTTGCGCAGGGTGTCGCTGGTGAAGGTGATCTTGTCCAGGTCGCTTTTCTTTTCCTCGCCCATGATGACCCGCATCATGTCGAGGGTCAGGTGCCCTTCCTGGCTGTACTTTTTCAGCCGCTGGGCTTGGGAGAGGGAGGGGGTGGCCTGCTCGCTGTCCATCGCGTCCAGAAGCTGTGTTTGTTCCTCTTTTTTGAGGAAAGACAGCTCATAGGCCGGGTTGAAGGCGATTTTCTTCTCATCCACCATGTCCAGCAGTTCGGGGATGAGCTCAGTGAGGCGGATGTAGCGGGAAATCTGGTTACGGCTTTGGCCTACCTGTTCCGCCAAAATCTCTCTGGATTCCTTGCCGTCAAAATTCCGCCCAACTTGGGCGGAATTTTTTGAGGGCCTGCCAGCCTGCCGTTTCATGGCCTCCAGCTTCATCTTGTAGGCAAAAGCGCGCTCACTGGGGAGCAGGCTTTCTCGCTGCAAATTGCTGTCAACCATGATGATGGTGGCCTGGTCGTCGTCCAGGTCGCGGACAATCACCGGCATGGTATCCTTGCCCGCCAACTCACTGGCCCGGTGCCGCCGGTGTCCGGCGACCAGCTCATAGCCGCCGTTGGGGTCGGGACGGGCGATGGCGGGGACCAACACGCCGTACTGCCGGATGCTGTCGGCGGTCTCCATCATGGCATCGTCATCCTTGACTTTGAAGGGGTGGTCCTTGAACGGGTGCAGCTCGGACAAGGGAATTTCCAGAACCTTCTCCCGCTGGGCGTCCGCCCGGCTTTCCTCGGTGGAAAACAGGTCATCGACCGAGGCCAGCTCTACTCTTTTCGCGCTGCTTTTCAAGTGTCAACACCTCCTTTGTCAGATTCTTGTAGGCTTCCGCCACCTTGCCGCCGGGGTCGTGGGCGAAGATACTCTTGCCCTCGGCGCTGGTCTCTTTGGCCCGGACCGAGTGGGGGATCTCGGTGCCGAACACCTTGATTTTGCTGCCGTAGGTCTCCCGCAGCAAAGCGGCGATCTCTCTGGCAAAGTTGGTGCGGTTGTCCACCATCGTCAGCAGGATGCCGTCGATTTGGAGCTTGGGGTTCAGCTGCCGCTTGACCTTGTTGATGGTGGACAGCAGTTGCTCCAGGCCCTTGGCGGGCAGATACTCCGCCTGGACGGGGACTATGATCCTGTTGGCGGCGGCCAGCGCGTTGACCGTGAGCATCCCCAGGGAGGGCTGGCAGTCAATGAGGATATGTGAATACTGCCCCTTCACGGTGTCCAGATATTGCCGCAGGATGGTCTCCCGGCTCATGGCGTTCACCAGCGACACCTCCATGCCGGACAGCTGGATGTCGGCGGGCATGAGGTCCACGCCCTCCGGGTGGTGCAGGATGCCCTCGCCAGGGCGCAGCGGCTCATCCATCAGGATGCGGCCCATTGCGTCCGACAGGGTAAAGGGCAGCTTGTCCGGCTGCGGGTTGCCCAGGCTGATGGTCAGGCTGGCCTGGGGGTCAGCATCCACCAGCAGCACCTTTTTTCCGGCCTGCGCCAGCCCGATGCCTAAGTTGGCGCAGGTGGTCGTTTTGCCGACGCCGCCCTTCTGGTTGGCGACAGCGATGATTTGTGGGTTCAATGACTTCACCTCATTTCTGATTGGGTGTTGTCATGTGCCTGCATAACAGCCCTGGAAACAACAAAAGCCGCCACTTAAAACAAGTGACGGCTTCGCTTAAATCCAATATTCTGTTGTGTTTGGAATCAAAAGGTTTTGAGTTCCTTTCTGCTATTCATTTGTCGTTAATGAAACACCTCCTGCAATTCGACTTATTTCAGTATGATTTTTCGGTTTGGAAAAGGATGAAAAAATCAGACTGAAAACCTCAAAACCCTTGATTCTACGGGGCTTTTCCGGTTTGTCGTAATTATACCGTAAGGGCACTCCTGCGCCAGCCTGCTGCTGAAACAAGGCGTGCCCCATGAAGCAGATCCAGGAATGGCTGGGCCACAGTGACATCTCTACCACGGCCAACATCTACGCCCACCTGGATTCCCAGTCCAAGCAGCTCAGCGCCGCCACCATGGAGCAGGCGCTGCCGCTGCCGGAGGAACTGCCGGAAAACCGGTGGTAATCCTACATTGGTTCAGAGCGCGAGCTCCCGACGCAGGTCGGTGAGCCAGACAGGTGGCGTATCGGTGGCGGGCAGCAGTTCCCCGTTGCGATAGAAAGCCACCACCCGGAAGCCGTTGTCGTTGTCATAGAAGGTTGCCTCGTTGCACAGCGGCAGCAGCTTGCCCAGGTCCCGGAAACGCCGGGCAAACCGGCGTTCCACGTCCTGGGTCGGGATGTCGTGGCCGCCGCGGGCCACCCGGTTGGCGATCCGACGGACCGATTCCTCAGCAGTATCCAGGCCCACATAGTACAGTCGTACGGTGTAGCCCTTGTCCCGGGCCGCGCGGGCCATTTTGCGGGAGAAGCTGCCCGAAAGGGTGCTTTCCTCGGTGAAGTCGATGCCCTGGGCCAGACAGTCCTGCAGTTTGGCAACGGCAGCCTGGCCCCCGGCATACTCATCGCCGCCGTGCTGGGCGGTCAGTCTGTCAGGGTCCACGATAACGCCCAAGTCGTCCAAACAATCCTTCAGCACACCGGACAGGCTGCTCTTGCCTGCCCCGTTGACCCCGCCCACGATGGTAAATGTCGGCATAGCGCTTCCTCCCAAACGGCAAGGGGTTCTTGCCGTGAAAATACAAAAATACCCTCAGGAAGATTCCTGAGGGATTTGGCGGAGATGGTGGGAGTCGAACCCACGCGCCTCTCTCGAGACCTAAAGCATTTCGAGTTTTGTGTCCCCAATGCCGTCTGTGCTCCCCCAGGGTCAAAACGGGCCGTTTCGTCCGGTCTATTTTGACAACACCACGGAGAGTTTCGGCGCATCTGCCCATAAAACCGCGTGGGTACAAGTAAAAGTATAGTACTGCCCTTTGGGGCGAAAAGCAACGCCTTCCGGGAAAAATGCAAGATACCGTGCAAGATAACCGGCACAGCATCCGGCCCGCCGGGGCGGGTTTAGGCCGGTTTGTCCCGGCGCAGAATTTTCCCGCAGGCGGGAAAATCACCCCAAAATTCAAGAATCTTGTCGTACAGATACGGTTTCTCCGGGTCCGAATTTCATCAAAGGAGAATCCGACCATGAACGAACAAACCATTTCCCAAGACCGGCTGGCAGAGGAGATCGACGCGCTGCTGGCCCCCTATCCCGATCCCATGAGCCGCAACGACTTCCGCAAAGCCTGCCATATCGGCACCCGTACTTCGCTGTATCTGCTGCAGAGCGGGCTGGTGCCCTGTATCCACACCGGCAAGCGCACCCGCTGCTACAAGATCGCCAAGGCGAATGTGACCGCCTACCTGTGCCGCCGTCTGACCGAGCCGGAGTATTACGCTCCTCCCAGCGGGTGGTATAAAAACTATCCCCAGCGCAAGCCGCCCGCCGTGTCCCTGACCCGCACTCTCGATTACGAGATCGTCAGCCGCCTGCTCCTCCGCCGCTATCTGGAGCAGCAGCTGGCCGACGCCCCCGACGTGCTGACCGTGGAGCAGATTGCCCGCTTCACCGGCTACACGCCCCACACCGTCAGCCGCTGGTGCACCGAGGGCCGCCTGCGCACCATCCAGCGCCGCCCACGGTTCATGGTGCCGAAAACATGGCTGCTGGACTATCTGGTTTCGGATGATTATAACCGGATCACGAGGAAGAGTGGGAAACATTATAGGATGATACGGGAGATTGCTGACATGAAAAGGTGACTGATACCGAAAAATCTCGTATTTTCCAAAGGGGCACCTTCACACTGTAGAGGTGCTTCTTTATCTTTGTTCAAGTTCCATCCAACAGAAGTGATGCGCGCTTTCTGTTGTCCCCCCCCTTCACACACTCAAAACGATGCACACATCTATATTCAGAAGCTCTCATCCTATCTTCCCTCTTGATATATAGGTGTGATTTGTGTAGGTTCCTTTCGTTATTTTTAATCCATGACACAATTTTCCTTGACAAACCCTATCCCACCCTTTATACTCTTGAGTGCAGAGGTTGAGTTGTTCTCTGTACGCGTTATTTTTACTTCATGACATTTCAGAGGTGAGCCTATGCATTTAGAGGAACTTGCTTCCGTACGAAGCGGGCTTGTGCTAGCGCGCAAAGAGTCCCGAGAGCCCACACCGTACTGCTATAACCTTCTTACACTTCGTTCCATTCACCCCGATGGCAGTATCGCCCAGGAGGACCTCAGCGTGTTTCATGCGTCGGAGCCTCTCAAGACGGAATATCTGACCCAGCCGGGCGACGTGATTGTCCGCTTGACCACACCATACACTGCCGCACTCATTGATTCCACAACCACCGGTCTGGTGGTCTCCTCCAATTTCATGATCATCCGAACGGAAAGCAACACTCTGTTGCCGGACTACCTCTTTTGGTTGCTGAATACCCCGGCTGTTAAGCGTCGGATCTATACAAGCACTACGAGTAATGTACTCAGCGCCGTGAAAGCCTCTTTCTTCACGCAGTTCCAATTTCATGTTCCTTCGATTGCTCAGCAGGAACGAATCGGACAAATTCACAAACTGGCCCGGCGCGAAACGGCCTTGCTGCATCAACTGGCAGAGGAAAAAGAAAAATACTACGCCGCGATTCTTGCGCGGGAAGATTCATCTATGAAACGAGGTACTTCTGTATGACAACCCGAAACGACATTGAACAAGTTTTGTGGAGCGCCTGCGACAGCTTCCGCGGCAAAATCGACAGTTCCCGGTACAAGGACTACATTCTGTCCATGCTGTTTGTAAAATATCTCAGCGACGTTTCCAAGGAGAAACGCCAGGAGTACATCCAACAGTATGAGGGTGATATGCGCCGTGTGGAGCGCGCCATGAGCCGTGAGCGCTTTGCCATGGATGAAGAGTCCACCTTTGATTATCTGTACGATCACCGCAGTGAGTCGCAGATCGGCCAGATGATCAATGTAGCACTGTCCCGCATTGAAGAGCACAACAGCGGAAAGCTGCGCAACGTGTTCCGGGCCATTGACTTCAATTCCCAAGTGGATTTCGGGGAAGTGAAGGAGAAAAACGCCACGCTCCGCAATCTGCTGGAAGATTTCCACAAGCTGGATCTTCGTCCCAGCCAGTTGGGCTCCGCTGACATCATCGGCGACGCCTATGAGTATATGATCGCCATGTTCGCGTCGGACGCCGGCAAAAAGGGTGGTGAGTTCTTCACTCCCAGCCAGGTATCCGAACTGGTGGCTTCCCTGGTGAAGCCCAAAGAGAATGACCGTATCTACGACCCCACCTGCGGCAGCGGCGGCCTGTTGCTGAAAGCCTATAAAAAGGTGCCCAGCGGCAAGGTCGCCATCTACGGCCAGGAACTCAACGCTCAGACCTGGGCTTTGTGCACGATGAATATGTTCCTGCACGGGGTGGATGACGCCCGCATCTGGCAGGGGGATACCCTATCCAACCCGCAGAACATCGAAAATGACAAGTTGATGAAGTTCCAGGTCGTTGTTGCGAATCCGCCCTTCAGCCTGGACAAGTGGGACAGCGGCTTTCTGACGGATGTGGAGGCGGACAGCAAAGGCAAGAAAAAAATGACGGCCGAACTGGACCCTTACCACCGATTCGATTGGGGTGTCCCGCCCACTTCCAAGGGTGATTACGCGTTTGTGTTGCATATGCTGGCCAGCCTGGATGCAGAAAATGGCCGCATGGCCATCGTGCTGCCCCATGGCGTCCTCTTCCGTGGTGCCAGCGAAGGGAAAATCCGCCGCCAGCTGGTGGAGATGAATCTTTTGGATGCCGTGATTGGACTGCCCGCCAATCTGTTTTATGGTACCGGCATTCCGGCCTGCATTCTGGTATTCAAGAAAAATCGTCCGCAGCGGGATGTGCTGTTTATTGATGCTTCCGGGGAGGGCAATTTTGAGAAGGGCAAGAACCAGAATATTCTGCGCGACACCGACATTGCCCGGATCGTCTCCACCTACGAGAAGTGGGAGACCGTGGATAAATACAGTTATCTTGCCTCTTTGGATGAAATCCGGGAGAACGACTTCAACCTGAATATTCCCCGCTACGTGGATACTTTTGAGGAGGAAGAACTGGTTGACATCGACGAGGTACAGCGCAACATTGCCAATATCGAAGCGGAACTGGCGCAGGTACAGGCACAGATGAAACAGTATCTGGAGGAACTGGGGTTATGAGCAACGAGCTGGAAAACACCGGCAAAATCCTGATTTATCAGAACGAAAAAGGCGACACCAAGATCGATGTCTACTTTGAGGAGGACACCATCTGGATGACCCAGCGTTCTATGGCCGAACTATATCAGGTTGATGTCCGTACAATTAACGAACATATCAGCAACATCTTTGCAGACGGTGAACTAGACGAAACGGCAACTATCCGGAATTTCCGGATAGTTCGTCAGGAAGGGTCCCGACAGGTTCAGCGAGAAATTAAGCATTACAATCTCGACATGATTCTTGCAGTTGGTTATCGCGTGCGCAGCAATGTCGGTATGCATTTCCGCCGGTGGGCCAGTGGGATTCTAACCGAATACATGAAGAAGGGGTTTGTCCTGAACGATGATCGCCTGCGCAATCCCAAGGAGTTTGGCGCAGATTACTTCGACGAATTGCTGGAACGCATTCGGGACATCCGAGCCAGCGAAAAGCGCGTTTACCAGAAAGTCAAGGAGATCTTCGCCCTCTCTGTCGACTACGACAGCAAAAGTCCAATCGCCCAAAATTTCTTCAAATCGGTGCAGAACAAGCTGGAATATGCAGCTACCGGTCACACAGCACCGGAGATCATCGCCGCACGGGCCGATGCCTCCAAGGACAATATGGGCCTTACCAATTTCAAAGGAGCCAAAGTCCGCCGTGGTGACGTCACCGTAGCGAAGAACTACATGACACAGGAGGAAATCAGTACGCTGAACCTCATTGTCAATATGTACCTGGACTACGCGGAACTGCAGGCAAAAGGCCGCCATCCCATGCACATGGCCGACTGGGAAAATAAGTTGGGCGATTTTCTTCGGTTCAATGGCCGGGATGTCCTGGAAAACTTCGGTACCGTCAAGCGGGAAGTAGCCGAAAAGCTGGCTTTAACGCAGTACGAACAGTACGATGCGCACCGCCGTAAGCTCGAAGCCCAGGACGATGTAGACGAACTGACGGCAGATGTAAAACGTCTCAAACCGTGAACTTAAGCTAAGGAATGATACACATGGGGAACATCGAGTATAAGAAAACGCTGACTATCAAAGGGAAGATCATAAAAGAAGATGATGTTCTTCGTATAGCGCACCTGCTTCACTCACAGTTTCGCACCGGTGATTATACGGAGGAATACGAAATTCTATTTGAAGATCAAAGCAGTCTCACCGGCAATGATAGTGTAGCGATATTGTCAAGCGATGAATTCAGGAAAAGGCAAAGTCAGCGCCTTTGGTTCACCTATAAATCCAAGGAGTTTGAACGCAGAATCACAGTTCGCATATACAATTCGTTCCTTTTGCCAACAGAAAGTACAATTGAAATTAGTAGCATAGACCGGGATTGGTATAATTCCATCTGTAACCAGATGGCAACCATTATAAACGAGATGGAACATCAAAAAATCACCTTTCCACCCTTCGCAAACTATATTGTTTCTGCAATCGCCAGTCTTGTTGAGTCCCTTATTTTTTCTTGGTCACTAAGCCGGCTCTTTCCAAACTCCTTCAGCAATTCTCAGGAATCCGCTATAGTTGGCCTATCTTGCATGATATTGATGTCAGTAAACCTTTTTCTTTTCGGCCTGATAGAAAAAGCTTATCCAAATGTTGAGTTTGCCTTCGGTCCCTCCTATTTAAGCAAGAGCCTAAAAATAAGACATATTTTTGGAATTTTTATTCCACTGGTAATTGACCTAATATTCTTTGCCTTGGGTTATACCCAATAGGAGGTAGTATATGAATCCAGAAATCAAACGGCGCATAGAGCAGATCCGTCGGGGCGAGGTGCCGGAAGAGTATAAAAAAGCCATAGTTGGAATCATTCCCGACAGCTGGGAGCCCAAAAAGCTAA
This sequence comes from uncultured Subdoligranulum sp., assembly GCF_963931595.1. GTDB lineage: Bacteria > Bacillota > Clostridia > Oscillospirales > Ruminococcaceae > Gemmiger. The sequence goes on along the minus strand of NZ_OZ007030.1, from coordinate 2,973,148 downwards.
AAGATATCTGCGAAATCAATCCCCCCCGAAAGAAAAAGGAACCGGCACAGACCACCTTTCTTGGAATGTCAGACGTTGACGACAGTGGCCATATTATAGCTCAGCACAAAATGGATATACACCAGATCAAAAGCGGCCTTACCCCTTTTGAAAGAGGTGATATTCTCGTTGCTAAAATCACTCCTTGCTTTGAAAACGGGAAAGGCGCCAACACCAAAACGCTTCAAACCGAAACAGGTTTTGGCAGCACTGAATTTCATGTTCTACGAAACAAAAAAGATGGTGATTTTATTTTTTACCACACCATTTCTCACTCTTTTCGGCAAAAATTAGAACGAGAAATGACTGGGTCCGCAGGGCAGAAACGCGTTCAAGTTGATTCATTGGGAAATTATGTCATCCCGCTCCCTGGTCGCAGCGAACGGAGAAGTATTGTTGATATCCTTTCTGCGCAAGATTCTATCATTGTATTGAAAGAGAAACGCCTAGCCGAAAAGCAACAGCAGAAAAAATATATCATGCAGCAGTTGCTGACAGGCAAAAGGCGGCTACCCGGTTTTGAAGGTGTCTGGAAATATATACCAGCACGCGAAATATTCAAAAGTATAACGGACAAAAAACATTCTGGGGATCTACAAGTTTTGTCTTCAACGCAAGATCGCGGTATTGTTCCTCGGGATCAGGTTGGTATCGATATAAAATACGAGGCAGATTCGCTTTCCTCCTATAAAAAAGTTGAAAAAGGGAATTTCGTCATCAGCTTGCGTTCATTTCAAGGCGGTATAGAATATTCAGACTATACTGGCATCGTAAGTCCCGCTTATACAGTATTGAAATCCATCGAAAAAATATCTGACGAGTATTACAAACAGTTTTTTAAAAGCACAGACTACATCAATCGTTTAAATATCGCTGTATATGGCATACGCGATGGAAAACAAATTAGTTACGAGGACTTCGGACGCATAAAAATCCCATATCCATCTCTCAACGAGCAAACCGCCATCGCCAAAGTCCTGTCCACTGCCGACCGGGAAATCGACCTGCTTCGTCAGGATATCGAGCAGGAGAAGCAAAAGAAAAAAGCCCTGATGCAGCTTTTGCTGACAGGGATTGTGAGAGTAACGAGGTGATCGGATGAAATGTCCCAATTGTGGAACAGGTATCCATTTGGAAACTGATACTTACGACTTCTTCGATCAGGAAAGCACTTATGGCAGTCCTGGTGTCACTATAGAAGTCGGTTTTTGCCCCGAGTGTAAAAAGCCCATTGTTGTCATGAAAAGCGGTAAAGTATTAGGTTTCGGCCCTCAGGGTGACGTAATTTTATCTATCGAAACGGAGCAACGTCTGTACCCTCCCCAGGAAAAGCCCACTATACTAGATCCTTTAATTCCCCCAAAATACGCAAGTTTGTTCCATGAAAGCGAGCTTGTCAATAACATTAGCCCTCGTTCCAGTGCAACGCTAAGCCGGTACTTACTGCAAATGTTACTGCACGAAGAACTGCACATTGAAAAAAGGAACCTTGAGCAAGAATTGGACGAGCTTGAAAAAAGAAGCGAAGTTCCTTCTAATCTAATTACCATGCTCCAAATCATGCGTCGTGTTGCCAACTTTGGCGCCCACCCTAAGAAGAGTACCAATACCGGAGAAGTTGTCGAAGTAGAAAAGGGCGAGTCCGATATCATGTTGGAATTGATCTTGGAGCTATTTGACTATCTCTTCATAAAGCCTAAACAACAGGAGCAATTTTTAAAAAAGATTGAAGAGAAGTATGGTATAAAGCCATAGCACTCCTAACCGACACTTTATGTTATAGTCTTGGTCCAGGCATTTGTCATCCAAAGCGTTCTTATGCACCAACTCTCATTGTTACCAACTGAAAGTACAGGGTAAAATTATGAACACAACTGCTCCAGATGTAATAATCCAATGCATTTGCGACTGTTTTCAGAAAGACGAAATCGAAGAAATCGAAAACAGTCTTGTTCCTTACAATCTCCATTTAAAAATCGAACAAGATTCAAAACCACAATTCTTAAATTCTCCTTTTGAATGGTTTTTCCCTGTGCTGCAAATTCTGCTGGCACCGGAAACACAGACTGCACTGTGCCAAGGATTGGCAAGCAGTGCATGTTATGACGGGATCATATACCTATGCAGACTGATTTGGAAGCGTTTTCACCATCACCCCTTCTACAAGATACAAGGTGGTAAAATCGAAAAATCTCCTGCCAATATTCAATTTGTCATTGATAACAATCGCTTTATTTTGCCTGTAGATGTCGATAAGGATAAATACGAATATGCCGTAGACCGGTTCATGGAGAAAGCTTTTGCTTCAAATCCGGATGAGCGCACCTTTTTCTATTATTCCGATGATCAACAAACCATTCTCTGCAAAACAGAAAGCCGTATCATAAAAGATGAGATAGAAAAGCATGTAAAAAAACCATAATTCGGTTATCATTATGCGCTTGTCCGGCCCTATTAATATATCTACGCTCTACGCCAAGGGAGGAATATATATGTGTGCAAAGCAGCTGAAAGACGTGACTGACGTTGACGCCTTGATATCTTACTTGAAGGACAAGGGCGAAAGCCACACTTATTACTATCACTATACTTCTTGGGACAGCTTTTTGAAAATATACGAGAATTCATCTTTCTTGCTAACCCGAGGGAACTCTTTGAATATTAACGATCAACAGGAAGCTTTCATGAAAGGTGCGCCGCCAATATGGGATAAGACCTATATTGGCAGTTTTGCTTACGGTTATAGTGAGAACATGGCCATGTGGGGGTTATACGGTCAGCCTGCATCAGATGCCATTCGAATTGCTATTCCCAAAACAGAAATGTTAAATTGGATTCACGCAATCAAAGAGGTGTACATATGGGATGGTGCCCCCATCGATTCCATACATGCCGATGTTACATTGAATGACATTGTGTATGTCAGTGGTGAAGCACGTAGTGATAACCTACTTCTCTCCCACCAGAACAAAACTCTTGAAACCGTTAATGTTCCTGCCCTTAACGGTGTAGATACCTTTCCTCAAATGACTGGATATATAAAAAATGCTGCTTGGCGATATGAAAATGAAGTCAGGATCCGCATCGAGTTACCTTATGTTGTTGATGGTAATGAAAAAATCATGATAAAGATTCCAGATTCTGTTCTTTCTTCAATAACAGTGATGGAAGGGCCTTCATTCGACAATAAAAGCGATGATATTTACAATCTTCTCCACTCTCAAGGGCGAATTCAAAAAAGTGCTTTTACCGGGCTTTTAAAGTACCGATCTTTATGTAGCTTGTGCGTTCATGGGACATTCGAGAAAAAATAACTGCTTGTAGTTCCCATTCAAAGGAAGCCTATTGCCATTTTGTGTAGTCACGTTTTATCACTTTATTTCTTGATTAAAAGGATCACACGGTCGAGATCGTTTTCCCCTATAATTTTCCAACATCTTCTGTGAGGTTTACCAGATGGAAATTGAAAAAAAGCCTTCCACCAATGAAGAAACTTACCGCATTTATAATTATTTTAAAGGGCATCCAGGTATATTATTGTCCGCCGTTTCTGTCTTGACAGCCGTATTAGCGGTTGTCGCCAATGCTCTGGCATTTTTGTACCAATATATCAAATTGCAAAAATGGAACATCAATATACTAAAGTGGGGCCTTCCTTTTGAAGGGAATGCTATTTATTACCCTGCACTCTCCTTGCTGTATATCCTACTTGTACTTGGACTCTGTAATATACTGCTGAATATTTTCGAAAATTCTTTTTCGTTCTCAGCTCTTCTTACTTACTTGCACTGCACCCACCTCAACGGCGAAACAAAGTACTTCCCAACCTTAGAAAAACAACTTACAGAAACGGGTATTCAAATGCAACGGAATGGATGGATCATTCTAGTAGTTGCAAAAAGTGTCCTTGCTCTTTTCATCTACGTCCTTGTTATCTTTGTTCACCTCCTTCTTACAGATAATCTTTTTTCTTTTTCACCTCTATTGATAGTAGCATGGATATTGGTACTTATCATGCTTTTATTCTTCACCCGTACCCTTGCCAAGTCCGAGGTCAAGGACTTTTTGCCAAGCTCAAAACTCAGAAAGTCTCTCCGACAAGCAAAAAAGAACCCTTCCATCCATACTGAAAGTATGCTAACCAAAGAAGAGTTTACTAAGTGTATCGGAAAATGCAGTGCTTTATTGACAAGGAAAAGGAAAAAACACCGGCTTTCTGACCAAAGCGTTTCCCATTACATAATCTTTGTTGTTACAGTGTTTATCACAGAGATTTCCCTTCTATGCTTTACAGCCATCACAACTACAGAAAACACTTTCTGGATCTATACAGATTCACAATCTTCCTATGTGGTTGCCTATCGCCATGACTCCCAATATGTCCTGACGGAAGCGCGAATTAACGATTCCACCATTACCATTGAGTTGTCTTCGCAGCGGGTTTTACAGAGCGATGATTTAACAATACAACAGCACCAATTTGAAGATGTCATCTGGGAAAAAGGAGACCATTCATGAGGGATTTTCCCATCACAACCGATTTGTATAGTGAAAAGACTGCCAGCCAGCAGCCTGCGCTCGATCTGTTGCAGTCCATGGGGTATACCTATATTTCGCCGCAAGACTGCGAAGCGCAGCGCGGCAGCCGGTATCATGTGCTGCTGAAAGACATTCTGCGCGGACAGCTGCGCCGTCTGAACCGGTACACATTTGCCGGTGCGGAAAATGAATTTTCCGCTGCCAACATCGAACGTGCCATGGACGATCTGGACGAGCCCCTCACGGACGGTCTGGTGCGCGCCAGCGAAAAGATCTACGATGCGCTGCTTTTGGGCAAAAGCTACCCCGAGACCGTGGGCGAAGGGAAAATACTCAGTTTCAACCTGCGGTATATCGACTGGGAGCATCCAGAAAACAACCTGTTCCATGTAACCGAAGAATTCGCCGTTGACAGCCGTGATAAGCTGCACAACGCCCGGCCGGATCTGGTTCTGTTTATCAACGGCATTCCTTTTGCCGTCATCGAGTGCAAAGCACCACAGATCAGTGTAGAGCAGGCTGTGGAACAGAACATCCGCAACCAGCAGAAAGAATACATTCCCCAGCTGTACAAGTTTGCCCAGATTGTACTGGCCACCAACAAAAACAGCGTAAAATATGCCACCGCAGGCACGCCCAAAAAATTCTGGACCGTGTGGAAAGAGCAGGACACTGACTTTCTGAAAGATGCCCTTGCCCGGTATATCCATGACCGCATTCCCACCGAGCAGGACCGTAACCTGATTTCTCTTTTCACCCCTGCCCGTGTGATGGAGCTGATCCGCTACTTTGTTCTGTTTGATGCCAACGCGAAAAAAATCTGCCGCTACCAGCAGTATTTTGCCATTCAGGAGATTATCAAAACTATCCAGCAACCCGATGAAAAAGGCAACCGGCAAAGCGGCGTCATCTGGCATACGCAAGGCAGCGGCAAGAGCCTGACGATGGTTATGCTGGCCAAATATCTGCTGATGGAGCTTTCCTCCTGCCATCCCCGGGTCATCATCGTTACTGACCGCAAAGAGCTGGATCGTCAGATTGCCGCCACCTTCTCTCACACCCGTCTGAATCCCGCCCGGGCCACCAGCGGACGCAATCTGGTAGACCTGTTGCAGGATGGCCGTGCCGATGTGATCACCACCATTATCAACAAGTTCAACACGGCAGAAAAGCTGGAGCACAAGAATCTGTCCCGGGATGTCTTTCTCCTGGTGGATGAAAGTCATCGTTCCAACTATGGATTGCTGGCCACTCGCATGCGCACGGTCTTCCCCAATGCCTGCTACATCGGTTTTACCGGCACGCCTCTCATGAAAAAAGAGAAAAACACCGTGGCCAAGTTTGGAAAGCTGATTCACAAATACACCATTCAGGACGGTGTGGACGATGGTGCGATTGTTCCGCTGATCTATGAAGGTCGTTTTGTAGATCAGAACGTGGATGAGGAAAACATCGACCTTTGGTTCCAACAGACTACTAAGAGACTTACCGAAGCCCAGCGGGATGATCTTTCCCGTAAATGGAGCAGCATCCGCCGTCTTACCTCCACCAATGCCCGAATCAAGCGTATCGCGTTGGATATCAACAACCACTTCATCGAAGGATTCAAAGCCACCGGTTTCAAAGCCATGCTGGCCACCAATTATAAGCGGGACGCTGTACGCTATCTGGAATGTTTTGAACAATTCGGGGATTTGAACTGTGCTGTTGTGATTTCCCCGCCGGATATGCGGGAAAGCGTCGACGATGCAGATGAGGGTACCGACGACAAAGTTTTGGCTTACTGGAATAAGATGATGAATCGGTATGGCGATGCCGACACCTACGAAGAGTCTATGAAGAACCAGTTCTGCGCCGGTGACATCGACATTCTGATCGTCTGCAGCAAATTGCTGACAGGGTTTGACGCCCCTATCTGCCAGGTTTTGTACATCGATAAGGAGTTGAAGGAGCACGGCCTGTTACAGGCCATTGCCCGCACCAACCGTTTGTGTGAAGGAAAAGACTACGGTTTGATCGTGGATTATCGTGGCCTTATTGAAAAGCTGGATACCGCTATGGATCTGTACAGCGGTGCCGGACTCGAAAACTTCGACAGTGGCGATCTCAAAGGTGTTGTGGTGGATGTCATGTCGTCCATCGGGTCGCTGCGGGAGGCCTACACTCAACTCACGGAACTATTTGCTTCCCTGGAGAATCCGCAGGACTCTGAAGCCGTGGAAGTTTCACTGGCAGATGATAAACGCCGCGAGACCTTCTACAACCGTCTGTGCGCCTTTGGCCGCGCCCTTAACTTGGTATTAAATGCAGAGCAGGCCTACGAAGCGCTTCCAAAACCGGAGCTGAAACGCTATCAGTCTGCCTTTGCCTTCTTCTCCAAAGTGCGCCGCAGCGTGAAAATCCGCTATTGTGATGCCATCGACAACCGGGAATATGAACCCTTAATGCAGAACTTGCTGGATACACATCTTTCGGTAGCCGGTCTCAAGCAGATCACCAGCCCCATTGACATCTTGAACAAGGATGATTTTGAGCGCGAACTGGAAAGTCTGGGCTCCGCCCGTTCCAAAGCAGATGCCATTACCAGCAAGCTAACCAAAAGCATCAGCGCCAAATATCAGGAAAACCCTGCCTACTATGACAGTTTTTCCAAGCGTATCAAAACCGCGTTGGAGCAATACAAAGAAAAAGTTATTACAGAAGCCGAGTATCTGGCAAAGATGCGCGCCATCATGGAAGATTATCATGCCGGAAAAAGCACCATCGCCTACCCAGAGTCCATCAAGAACAATGTACACGCCCAGGCTTTTTATGGCGTCCTGTCTGCCATCTTCGATGAAGCGCAAGAAGCAGAGGTTTCATCTGATTTTGCTGCCGAAATGTCCATTGCAATTACCCAAATCATCGCAGCTCACAGTCAGGTTGACTGGACCAACAACAAAACCATTCACGACCGTATTTCCCAAGATATCGATGACTTGTTCTACCACTACGAGAAGGAGCGCGGTTTGAAACTCTCCTTTGATACCATAGACAAGATCATTGAAAACGTAAAAACAGTCGCACTGCGGAGGTTTTAACAAAGATGGCATCTGAGATGATGCGCCATGTGCGCTGTGAAAACCGGGAGATTTCCTATCTTCTGGAACAAAAGCCTGTTAAAAATCTGAATCTGCGAATTCACAAGGATGGCCGTGTATTTCTTTCTGCCAATCCCGATGTTCCCACTTCAGAGATCGATGCGTTTATTCTGAGCAAAGCCTCCTATATCTTTGCCGCACAGAATAAGTTTGCTGAAATTGCTCGATATTCTCCCCAGCCCAAACAGTATGTCAGTGGGGAAACCTTCTATTTTCTGGGGCGTGGTTTGCGCCTGAAAGTTGCTTCTGCCGCAAAAGAAACCGTATATACGGATGGCGTTTATCTGTTTCTGAACGTCAAAGACACCATAGACTTCAGCAAAAAGCAACGGTTGGTTACCCGATACTTGGACCGTCAATGTGAAGCGATCTTTCGTGAAGTTTTAGATCAGGCCTATCCGCCTTTTCAAAAATATGGCGTGGCAAAACCGCAGCTTCGTATCCGTTCCATGGAAACCCGTTGGGGTTCCTGTCTTCCGAAAAAGCAGATCATTACGCTGAATAAGCAATTGTTGGAAGCCCCCAGAAATTGTATTGAATATGTGGTTGTTCATGAGCTATGCCACCTGGTTCATCCCAATCACTCCAAACAGTTCTACGCCTTTCTTACCATGTTCATGCCGGACTGGAAAGAGCGAAAAACTGAGCTTGAAAAGAATTGCGTTTTGTGGCTCTAAGTGGCACCGTGCTATTAGAAAAAACTCAGAATATTCAAATTATACAAAAGCGGAAGGTAAGCTCCACCTTCCGCTTTTTGTTTATAGATTTTTTATCGGGATTTTTGTAAGTGAATACACCGCCTGAAACGGTGCGTGCAGACCGCACGAATGGTGCAGCCAAACCGCTAAAATGGTGCATGGTCACCGCAGCCATGGTGCATTGACAGGATAGCCACTAAAATGAGTTCAGCATCGTCAGATGCAAATTCATTTTAGGAGGCCTTACCATGGTCAATCACAAAGAGATCCTTCGGCTGAAAAGTCTTGGACTCACACACCGAGAGATCGTAGATGCCGCTGGTTGCGGTCGCAACACGGTCACACGCACATTAGCCCGGGCTCGGGAACAGAAACTTGACTGGCAGCAAGCGCAATCCATGTCGCAGCAGGAAGTTTCCCAGCGTTTATTTCCAACCGAGCAAAAGACCCCTGTCTACAAGATGCCGGACTACGAGTGGGTATACCGTGAAATGCAGAAGAGTGGCGTCACCCTGAGCCTGCTGTGGGTGGAATACTGCGAGCAATGCCGACAGAGCGGTGAGCTGCCCTACAAGTCCACCCAGTTCAACAAGTATTACGCAGACTATGTCCACAAGACCAAAGCTACCATGCACCTGGAACACAAGCCCGGCGAGACCATGCAGGTGGACTGGGCGGGCCAGACCGCAGCTCTGGTGGACACAGACACCGGGGAACGGCTGGACGCCTATCTGTTTGTGGCGGTGCTCCCTTACAGCGGATACGCCTACACAGAGGCCTTCCTGGATATGAAGCAGGAATCATGGATCACCGGCCATGTCAACGCATATCGGTATTTCGGCGGGGTCACCCGTATCCTCACGCCGGACAACCTCAAGGCTGGAGTACTCAAGAACTCCCGGACAGAAACAGTGCTCAACAAATCCTACCAGGAGATGGCGGAGCACTACGGCACTGCCATTCTCCCCGCCCGGCCCCGCAGTCCCAAGGACAAGGCCTTTGTAGAAGGTTCCGTCGGCGTGGTCTCTACCTGGATCCTGGCTGCTCTGCGCAACCGCCAGTTTCTGTCCCTTGCGGAACTGAATCAGGCAATCCGTGAGAAGCTGGAATCCTTCAACCACAAGCCATTTCAGAAGCGAGAAGGAAGCCGGGCATCCTGTTTTGCCGAGGAGCGGCTCTTTCTGCAGCCGCTGCCGGCAGTTCCTTTCGAGCTGGCAGTCTGGAAAGTGGCAACCGTCCAGTATAACTACCACATCAGTGTGGAGCATATGAACTACTCCGTGCCGTATGAGTATATCAAGCAGCAAGTGGATGTGCGCCTTACCCGGACCACAGTAGAAATCTTCTTTTCTGGCACCCGTATCGCCTCCCATCTGCGGCTTCAAGGTCGTCCCAACCAGTACAGCACGGTGGAGGATCATATGCCACCGGACCACCAGGCATACCTGCAGTGGAACGGCGAGCGTTTCACCCGCTGGGCAGAGCAAATCGGCCAGCACACCGCTGCTGTGGTACGACTCTTTCTTTCCGCACACAAGGTGGAACAGCAGGGTTACAAGTCCTGCATGGCCCTGCTGAAACTGGCAGAGCGCTATTCCCCGCAGCGGCTGGAGAACGCCTGTCGGAAAGCCCTCTCTTACACATCCTCCCCCAGCCTGAAAAGCGTCCAGTCTATCCTGAAATCCGGGCAGGACAAGCTGCTGGATGAGGATGCTCTACCCAAACCGCAAGAGCCCAAAGCCCATAAGTTCACTCGAGGCGCCGACTACTACAAGAGGGGGGAATGACCATGCTGAGCAATGAAACGGTACGTAAGCTGCAGGAGATGCACCTGGGCGTCATGGCGGAAGCCTTTTCAACCCAGCTGCAGGACAGCCAATTCCAGACCGTTTCCTTTGAGGATCGGTTTGCCATGTTGGTAGATGCGGAGTGGAGTGCCCGGAAAAGCAACCGCCTGACCCGCCTCATCCGCAACGCTGGTTACGCGGATCCTGCCGCCTGTGTGGAGAATATCGAATATCTGCCGGAGCGTAAGCTGGATCGGGAACAAATCCTGCGTTTGGCATCCTGCACTTACCTACAGGAAGCGCACAATGTCATCATCCTGGGAGCAACCGGGGCCGGAAAGACATATCTGGCCTGCGCCCTTGGCATGGCTGCCAGCCGCAGTTTCTATTCCGTGCGGTATATTCGTCTGCCGGATCTGCTGGTGGAGATCTCTGTGGCCCGGGCCAACGGAACCTACCGGGATTACATGAAAAAGCTCAGGAAAGAGAAACTGCTTATTTTGGACGAGTGGCTGCTCTATCCCCTCAAGGAGGCCGAGGCCCGGGATGTGCTGGAACTGGTAGAGGCCAGGAACAAGGTGGCTTCCACCATCTTCTGTTCCCAGTATGACACCAGCGAGTGGCATGAAAACCTGTACGATCCCACCCTGGCCGACGCCATCTGTGACCGGATCATCTACAACGCCTATACCATCCAGATTGAGGGCGAGTCCATGCGCAAGCGCAAGGGCATCCCCGAGTAATTCCCTGCATGGTGGCCCGGTGCACCACGCCCGCGGCCACCATGCACCATTTCACCGAAATGGGTGCACCATTCCGCCGGTGACGATGCACCATCATCTGCGGTCAAGCTGCACTTTTTGAGCGGCGTACGCATGTAACGGATAAGCTACAGTTGGCTTCCAGGAATTTTGGGGGCACCGCAAACACTACCAAGTCTGTTTTAGGGACACGAGAAAAAGTACCATGAAAACTATCTTGCTAATCATGATTCTAATAATCATAATTAGAAAATTATTAGATTGGCCGCTGCATCCACTATGTTCATCTGTTTACCTAAGCCGACCTTTTCACGTGTCGTTTTCTCTGCTCACCTCACACTTATCGTTGTGTGCCCTTTTCTTTACTTGCCGTAAAGGCCACAATGGCATCCACATTATCCACAATAAAATGCTGGGCATCCTCGCTGTATAAAACCACCTGATAAGGGCCATATTGTCCTACCCGGTTATCCACCGATATTCCCAGCTTTTCCCCGCTATCGGTGGGACGTCGACGCTGAGTACCCACCGCATTTTCCACCAGCTTGAGCATCCCTACTTCCACCAGCCAATCGGTGATCTGGCGATAGCTGATCTTCTTGCAGTCCTGTGTGCCGACAGCATCGTTCATCCGCCGGGCCAGCTCGCTGGCAGGAATGGGTTGGGAAGAAAATTCCACCTGTTCCCGTTCCTCCAGGCTCAACTGGAAAGCCTGCTTTTTGCCGGTTTTCTTGGCCGTTGTTCCTTGCATCTGCTCCTGCAGAAACGCTGATGCCAAAAATAGGCTCCGTGACACCCGCACATCGTTGACAATATCTTCCTCTGGCAAAGGCTGTCCGGTAAAAGGGTTCAGTCCTTCCGCCAGGCTATCAATACACTGTTTGACCTTGCGAAGTTTTTCCACGTCTGCCATGAGGGTGCCTCCTCGTTTTTCTTTTACTTACAGTATAAACCGTGCCGGTCCTTCGTTGCAACGTCCAAATGCCATTTTTTCTTGCCAACAAACTCAACTTCTTATAGTTCGGTACTTCATTTTTTTGTAATGAAAGCAGAATTTTACAGCTTATGTAAAGAACGAGAAACCGGTGTCAAAGTCTTACCACCTTATAAACGGATCTTTATTTTTCAAGAGAACGCTTGATAATATCATGGTTTTATTCGTAGTTAACATCTAAGAGGCATTCGCATAGGAATTTTTATATCAACATTTATTGTCTACATAAAATGATTACATCGGCACGCAATTGTGGGGCCGAAGTGATTTATTATATACCGAACAAAAATCCTACCGCCAGAGGCCCCAGCTAAAACAAGGAGCGAAAGCTGATGCTTTCGCTCCTTGTTTCCTATTCCATAGAAATTTTTAATGTTTTTCCCAAACTCTGCGCCATTTTCTGCAAAAAAGCCAAAGAAGGATTATAACTGCCACTTTCAAACCGAGAAATGTTAGCTTGCGCCGTTCCCATTCGCTCTGCCAATTCTTTCTGGGTTATTCCAAGTGCTTTACGACATTTAATTTCAGCGCAGATAATTTCATACTGAGGGCCAAGAGCCTCATATTCCTCCTTGACATCCGGACGCTCCGAAAAAATTTTGGCCTTGTAATCATTGAAATTCATTTTAAATATACCTCATAGTCATTCGCAATAGTATTGTTTTTATCGCTCAGACATTATTATGCACTAACTCATTTATTGATAATATAAGTCATGCATCTGTACTTTTATATAAACTATCGCTTGTGTAGCAATAGTAATTTTCATGTTTTATGTATGCTATTGCATTTTCAGCAACAGCATTTTCATGAGTTTTATCAACAGTATCAATTAGGTCGTTTGTATTAGCAACTATGATGTCATACTAGCATTTTCTAAATTGTGTTTTTGTTGGAACCTGTCATCTATCCTCTTGTGATCTTCTTTTTTCTAACTCTGCCCACCTACTTTTCGCGATTGCAATTTCTGTACGCGGCGTTTTTTGGGTTTTCTTCATGAAGCCATGAAGCAATACTACCGTATTTTCATCGCAGACAACATACAGAATACGATAGGCATTTGTAGAGAATTTAATACGCAGTTCCCAGATTGGACCTTCCAAGTGCTTTACATTGGGTTCACGAAGTTCCAATCCCATCTGTTTCAGTAGTTCGATTCCTCGAAGCGCCTTCGCCAAATCCTTGTCCGGCAATGACGATAAAAATTCTCCGACGACCTCATCACCTGCCGGTGTACTGTAAAACTCAACTTCCATATTTTCCAGACCCCCTTTCTCATGAAAGCAAGAACATTATATCATATACGATATGTGTCTGTCAACCGTTGCTTCCACCCAAAATGTTTCTCACCTCCACTCCACATCGTTCAGCAAAGTCCATGGTGTTTCTTGTTCCCCCTGGCTGGCCATTATAAGCTGAGATCACGAGCATTGAATGCCGTACCATCCACTCATTTCGTTTCTGAAAGCATCCCCTGTAATACCTGTCACTAATAGCCACCCGGAGATCGGCTTCTCTCGCAATTTTAGTGTATAGCAGACGCCACTTTTCTTGCCAGCTCCGTTCAAAACCTGGAAATGGCGTCGCACAAATCAAATGTATTTGCTTATATCTTTCCTTTTTCTGCAGTACCATTTCTGCCGCCCATAAATCAAACCCACGTGCCATTCCGGTAATAAACGTGGAAATTCCTCCTTCTATAGCATCATCCACTGCAGAGGACAACAACATCTTTATCTTCTCTTCTGTAACTCCCAGTTTTTCTGGCCGATGCCCTGTGAAGCAGCATCTATAGCTCCGCATTTCCTTTTCTGTGTAGTTCATGCCATTGCCGCCTTTCTACCCGCTATCTGTCGGGTAAATACAGTTTAACATAACGGTATTTGCCCGACAACTTGCAGGTATTTTCCACTCATATAATCAGGTACACTGTTGTTAAGAAAGGCGGTACCGGGATGGATGTGTTGGAAAGACTTCGTAAGCTATTGCAAGAACGCGGATGGTCGGAATACCGCCTTGCGCAGGTATCCGGGCTGAACGAGTCCACTATCTCCAATATTTACCGACGCAACACGCTGCCCACGATTCCCACATTAGAGGCTATTTGCAAGGCATTCGGTATCACACTTTCCCAATTTTTTGCGGAAAGCGACATGGTTGAGATGACACCGGATGTGAAGGAATTGTTGGATGCCTGGGTATCCTTAACACCGGAGCAGAAACGCATTGTACTGCAAGTTGCTAAATCCTACCACCGAGACATATAAAAAGAGCGGCGAACGCAAATTCTGCGTTCGCCGCTATTTCTTTTAGAGCAATTATACTTTTCCCTTCTTATTCTTCCGCTTTTTCGCTCTTCCTCCACTGCCGCCTGGGTTGTCACAATCCAGCCAGGTCTGCGCTCTCCGGCCAACAAATCTTCCACTCAAAGTATTCCTTTTCGGTAATCTCCCCCTGGCGAAGCTTCCGCTGCACTTCCGCCCAATCCTTGAGGAAATCGTTCAGGATCGTCGAATTGAACCACATGGCCACAGGGCTGTTTGGCGGCCAGTCATCGTTGTCATCATAGCGCAACGAAAAATCCTGGTTGGCGTTGTACCGGGTCTCGGACCGCTGTGTACGGACCAGATTGATAATACCGGGCACTTCCTCATCCAGCCAGAACAGTTGCTCCATCATATCGGCGGCAGCGCCGTTTCCGCCTTCCGACAAGGCCATCGCAGACACATTCAGCGCTTCGGCCATTTTCTCCAGCAGCGGCTTTTTGGGAATCCGGTACCCCATCTCATACTGGGCGATGCGGTTGGCGCCGCCTGCGCCCAATCCGATCTTTTCTCCCAGTTCCTTCTGCGTCATCTGCCGATGGCGGCGTATCCGTTTGATCTTCTCGCCGGTCGTCACGGTTTTGCTCCTCTCCAAGCCGTTATCGCGTCCACGGATTTTCCGTGGACGCGTCTTTTTGTATTCATTGTACCCTACCCGTCCCCGTTTTACAAGGGAATTGTAACAAATTTGCGAAATATATTGACGTTCGCATTTTTGCGAATTATAATATTCTTATCAAATTTGCGAAAGTTCAATAGAGCTTCCGCAAATGATTACAGAAAGGAGATTTGCCTATGATTATCCAATCCGTACACTTCCATTCTATGAGGGTCGCATGTCTGCGAAACGACTCATCCCGGAAAAAGAGCTGAAAGCCTGCTATGGCCTGCTGTTTGCCGACTATCCCGATGTGGTGACAGTCCGGCAACTGCAAACTATGTTGGGCATCAGCCGTCATGCGGCGTATGATCTGCTGGGGGAAGGCGAAATCGGAGCCCTCAAACTGGGCAACGCCTACAAGATTCCCAAAATCAATGTCATCCGTTATCTGCTGACCAATGCACAAGGGGCGGGTTTTGCCGGGCAAGACCTGCAAAGTGAATCATAGCATGATTCACTGGAAATCCGCCGCAGGAAAAGTGAATCATAGCATGATTCACTTTTTGCTGTATTGCGGCCAAAGGTATCTTAACAAGATTCACGCAAGCGATCTTCCCAGCAAAGTGAATCTTATTAAGATTCACTTTGTACCTCCGCCCAAATCCGCGCCGTGCCGCCCGCCGCCGGGCGGCGGGCACGTCACCCGCATTGTCGCAAAGGTCGCGCCACAGAGCCCCGTTTGGCGTCCTGTGGCCCAGCAAGAAGGAGGCGTATGCCATGCAGAGAAACGAACCTATTGATGCTGAAACTCTACTTTCCACCCCGCTGCCGCCGGTGCGGTGGCTGATTCCCGGCCTGCTGCCCGCCGGGCTTTCCTTGTTGGCCGGTGCCAGCAAGGCAGGCAAAAGTTGGCTGTGCCTGTGGCTTTGCCTGCAGCTGGCCCGGGGCGGCGAGATCTGGGGCCGCACCGCCCAGCCGCAGACTGTACTGTACCTCTGTCTGGAGGACACCTACGCCCGCATCCAGGGGCGTTTGTTCCGCCTGACCGAGGACTCCGTTCCCAGCCGGTTGTACTTCCAGACCGGAAGCTGCGCCATCGGGGACGGTCTGGAACTCCAGATCGAGAAATTCCTGTCCCAGCACCCCGAAACCAGCCTGATGGTCATCGACACCTTGCAGAAGGTCCGCACCGCCGACCCGAACAACGGCACTTACGCCAGCGATTACCAGGATATGAGCGCGCTGAAATCCCTGGCGGACCGCCGCGGCATCGGGTTGCTGCTGGTGCATCATCTGCGCAAACAGGGCGCATCCGACCCGTTCCAGCAGATTTCCGGGTCCAACGGCCTGATGGGCGCCGCCGACACCATCTGGCTGCTGCAGCGCCAGCGGATGAGCGACACGGCCCGGCTGCTGGTGACGGGCCGTGACATGGACAGCTGCACCCTCCACCTGCAGACCCGGGACTGCATCTGGCAGCTGTTGGAGGAGGAAACCGCTGAGGAGCAGGTCCGGAAGGCCGTTCCGGACTATCTGTGGCGGGCGGCGGACTTTATCCAGCGCACCGGCAGCTGGACAGGCACCGCCACCGACCTGCTGACCGCCGCCGGTATCACCGATGTGCAGCCCAACCAGTTCACCCGCAAACTGGTGGAGCACTTCTACACGGTGTTTGCCCCGCAGGGCATCCGCTACCAGTCCCGGCGCACCTCCAACACCCGGCTGCTGTGCTTCACCTGTGACGGGGATGACGGTCATGACGGTAGTGACGATGATACCGGCAGATCCCCTTTACCGTCTGGTACGGTACCGGCTGGTGAAGAGGGTGCGGCCCCCGTACCGTCATCATCGTCATCACCGTCACCGGGGCCGCATCACGGTAGCGAGCATGGGCTTTGTGTTGCCGGCGGGCAACCCTTCGCCGCGGCGGACACCGCCGCTCCTACGGGGACGGCCCCGAGCCCCGATTTCTCACGGGAGGCGGCCTCGTGAGAAACCGCACTGTGGGCATCAACGTGCGGGTGACACCGGCTGAAAAACACCGGATGGAATCCGCCGCCCGGCGCTGCGGTCTGACGCTGTCGGAATATCTCCGGCAGCGGGCACTGGGGTATACTCCGCAGTTTCATCCGCCCGCGTCTTTGTTTTCCGCTCTGGAAGAACTGGACGCGCTGGCGGACCGTCTGCCGCCCGGGGACGCGCTCCCCTGCCGGGCGGCAACAGACCAGATCCGGGACGCCCTGCTGCCGAAGGAGTAATCTCTGGCCGTCACCAAGATCTGGCCGGTGCGGGACAACCTGCGCCGGGTGGTGGACTACGCCGCAAACCCGGAGAAAACCGAATACGGTGCCCTGTCCCAGGCGCTGCACTACGCCGGGAACGACGCCAAGACCACCTTGACGGAAAGCGCCAAGCTGGTGAGCGGCATCCACTGCCGCCCCGAAACCGCCTGGGCGGATATGCGGGCGGTACAGCGGAAGTTCGGCAAAACCGAGGGCGTGGTGGCGATGCACGCCTACCAGAGTTTCCAGCCCGGCGAGGTAACGCCGGAACAGTGCCACGCCATCGGGGTGGAGCTGGCCCGGCAGGTGTGGGGCGGGCGGTTCCAGGTGCTGGTAGCCACCCACATGAACACCCACTGCCTGCACAACCACTTTGTCATCAACGCGGTGTCCTATGTGGATGGCAAAAAGTACGAGCAGCGCCGCAGCCAGTACCGGGAGCTGCGGCGCGCTTCCGATGCCCTCTGCCGGGCCCAGGGGTTGTCGGTGGTACAGACCCCCGGCAAGAGCACACCGCGCCCCCTCTACGAAGCGGAGCGCCGGGGCGAACCCACCCGGTACAACCGGATGCGGGAGGCACTGCGCTCCGCCCTCCAGCAGACCAGCACCGAGGAGGACTTTGCTCTTACCCTGCGTCGGATGGGCTACCTGTGGCGGCGGGAGGAGGGCCGCAAGTATGCCACGCTGCGTTCGGTGGACGGCGGCCGCCCGGTGCGGGTGCATCGCCTGGGCCCGGAGTTCGACTGGCCCGCGCTGGCCCGGGTACTGGACGCTCACTATTACCAGTTCGGCCCCCACTATTACAGCCTGTTCGGCGGGTACGACCGTCCCAGGCGTCCCCCCTGCCGTTCCTGGGCCAAAGTGCGGTACAAAGGCCTGCTGGACGAGCTCTTCGGAAAACCCCACCTGGGCCAGAAGTATCTCTACTTCCGGTACAAGGTACAGGCCAAGCCGAATTCCCGGGCGTCCATCAACTGGCCGGAGATCGAAGCGATCTGGCGCAACGTAGAGCGCACGTTGGAGGAGATGCACCTCTGCTTTGACCGGGATTTCCACACCACCGACGAGGTGGAGGCCCGCCGCCGGGAACTGGCGGCGCAGATCGACGCCCTCTGCAAGGAGCGCGCCGACTGTGCCCGGCTGCTGCGCCACAAGGTTCCGCCGCCCGGCACCGCCGAACGCCGGACCGAACTGACCTGCCAGATCAAGGCGCTACGACACGAGGATGAAGTCTGTGACAGGATTCTCCGGAGGGTACGAGCCACCACCGCCTGCCGCAAGGCGTTGGCGGAACAGGCCCGCCAGCGGGCCGAGGAAAAAAACCGCCACCGTCAACGCCGCCGCGATCTGGAGCGCTGAACCACAACCATACCAAAAGCCCGCGCCGGGAAGTTCCCGACGCGGGCGCTTTGGTAGATTCGTACCCAAAACAAGGGCGTATCCTTGTGTAGATTTGTGAATAGCTTTTGCCAAAGATTCCGGGTATTGTTGTGTTGGACCCGGAAACCCGTACAAACGATTGTGAAAGGAGAAATGCCTATGGTAGCAGGTCGCCTGCAAGAGAAAAACGGATATTACTACATGGTGCTCAGCTATACCGGTGCCGACGGCAAGCGCAAACAGCCCTGGCACGCCACCGGCTTGCCCGTGAAGGGCAACAAAAAGCGGGCGGAGGAGATGCTGCGGGAATTGCGCCGCAGCTTCACGCCGCCCAAACCCAACCGTAAAGAGGAACTGAGCCCCGATATGCTGTTCAGTGACTATATGCTCTACTGGCTGAAGATCATCCGCCCCGCCGTGCAAGAGACCACCTGGTCCTCCTACAACTTCAATGTGAAGAATCACATCGTCCCCTACTTCGAGCCCACCGGCATCACGCTGGGCGGGCTGCAGGCGCGGCACATCCAGAGTTTCTATCTCCACAAGCTGGAAACACTGAAAGCCACCAGCGTACTGCGGTTGCACGCCAACCTGCACAAGGCGCTGAAATACGCCGTGAAGCTGGACCTGATCCCCGGCAACCCGGTGGACAAAGTGGAACGGCCCAAGCCCGAGAAGTACATGGCCGCCTACTACACCGCCGAGGAGATGGAGCAGCTCTTCGAATCCGCCCGGGGGCACCGGCTGGAACTGATCATCCAGTTCGCAGCCTTCTACGGGCTGCGCCGGGGCGAGGTGCTGGGCCTGCGGTGGGACGCCGTGGACTTCGAGGCCGGTACCCTGACCATCCGCCACATCGTGACCAGCACCAACCTGGAGGGCAAACACGTCCTGGTGGAGGCTGACCGGGCCAAGACCAAGTCCAGCCTGCGCACCCTGCCGCTGGTGGCCAGTTTCGCCCAGCGGCTGCGGGCGCTGAAAGAGCAGCAGACCTACAACGAGAAGCTGTGCGGCAACTGCTACAACCAGAAGTACAAGGGCTATCTGTTCGTGGACGAGATGGGCAATCTCATTTTGCCCAACGCGGTGACCGACGGATTTGCCAAGCTGCTGGCCGACCACGGCCTGCGGAAGATCCGCTTCCACGATCTGCGCCACTCCTGCGCCAGTCTGCTGCTCAAGCAGGGTGTGCCCATGAAGCAGATTCAGGAATGGCTGGGCCACAGCGACATCTCCACCACGGCCAACATCTACGCCCACCTGGATTCTCAGTCCAAGCAGCTCAGCGCCGCCACCATGGAGCAGGCACTGCCGCTGCCCGAAGAGCTGCCGGAAAACCGGTGGTAATCCTACACTGGTTCAGAGCGCGAGCTCCCGACGCAGATCGGTGAGCCAGACAGGCGGCGTATCGGTTGCGGGCAGCAGTTCCCCGTTGCGATAGAAAGCCACCACCCGGAAGCCATTGTCGTTGTCATAGAAGGTTGCTTCATTGCACAGCGGCAGCAGCTTGCCCAGGTCCCGGAAACGCCGGGCAAACCGGCGCTCCACGTCCTGGGTCGGGATGTCGTGGCCGCCGCGGGCCACCCGGTTGGCGATCCGCCGAACCGATTCCTCGGCAGTATCCAGGCCCACATAGTACAGCCGCACGGTGTAGCCCTTGTCCCGGGCCGCGCGGGCCATTTTGCGGGAGAAGCTGCCCGAAAGGGTGCTTTCCTCGGTGAAGTCGATGCCCTGGGCCAGGCAGTCCTGCAGTTTGGCAACGGCAGCCTGGCCCCCGGCATACTCATCGCCGCCGTGCTGGGCGGTCAGTCTGTCGGGGTCCACAATAACGCCCAAGTCGTCCAAACAATCCTTCAGAACACCAGACAGACTGCTCTTGCCTGCCCCGTTAACCCCGCCCACGATGGTAAATGTCGGCATAGCGCTTCCTCCCAAACGGCAAGGGGTTCTTGCCGTGAAAATACAAAAATACCCTCAGGAAGATTCCTGAGGGATTTGGCGGAGATGGTGGGAGTCGAACCCACGCGCCTCTCTCGAGACCTAAAGCATTTCGAGTGCTCCCTCTTACGACCTCTTGAGTACATCTCCATATTTAATTTTTCCAGCACCGCCTTGCAAACCTTTCGGAAAAATGCAAGATTTCGATGCAAGATAAGCGAATAAAACCGGAAACCATGCCCCGGGGAAATCCCGCCGTCACGCCATTCGCGGCGGACGAATCGGCCAGTGGGTCACGCCCTTTCGAGTGCGACCTCTTCGACCTCTTGAGTACATCTCCATATTAAGTTTTTCCAGCACCGCCTTGCAGCTCTTTCGGAAAAATGCAAGATTTCGATGCAAGATAAGCGGATAATAACCGGATGCATACCCCGGGGAAATCCCGCCGTCACGCCATTCGCGGCGGACGAATCGGCCAGTGGGTCACGCCCTTTCGAGTGCGACCTCTTCGACCTCTTGAGTAATGCTCCATCTTCGCCGTTTCGCACGGCGTACAGTTCATTATAGCAAAGTTTGGGTGTGCTGTCAACGATTCTCCCTCAGAACAGCCGCTGTTTCTGGGTAGGCTGGGGGTTGAAGGGGGTATCCTCGTGGTGGCGGCGGATAAAGACCTGCTTGGTCTTTTCGGTGACCGAGCGGCCGTTGTGTTTGGGCACGGTGTAGAAAGTACGGCTGATGTTGTAGTAGCCGCGCAGCCGCTGGACCAGGTACTGGGCCACGGCGGGCAGACAGTCGGTGTCCTCGATGTTTTCGTAGTTGTAGTCGCCGTAGAGGAAAGGAATCTCGTCGTTGCCGGCGTAGAGGGTGATGCCCGCCTCGTCCAGCACCACTTCCCGGATGACGCTCTGGTGCAGGCCGGCGGTACCGCATTCGGCGGCCAGTTTGGCGGCGCGGGGGCGCTGGGCCACGGGCACGCTCTGGGGGTCCAGCTTTTCGGTGCCGCGCTGGCCGATCTCCAGCAGGATGTCCCGCATCATGCGGCTTTCCAGCAGGGGGCGGATGCGTTCCCGGGCGCGGGCCTGTTCGGTTTTGTTCTGGATGGCTGAAATCAGACCCATGGCGGGCGCCTCCTTTCGTTGGTGACAATTTGATTACAGTATACCACATCCGGGCGGGAAATAACAAGCCCGGTTCCGACAAAAAATGCCGCGCTTCCTGCGCGGCCTGTGGCAAAACAGAACGGAGATCTTCACCCGGCGGCGTGGCGGAAGCGCACGACGCCGGTGCGGTCGAGGCCGGTCATGACGGCGGGGATAAGCACCAGCTGGAGCACGATGCCGGGCACGGCGGTGAGCAGAGCGCCGGACAAAAAGGCCTGTAGCGTAAAGCCTTTGCCGGCAAGGCCCAGCAGCACCACTTCGGCCAGGCCCCAGACCAGGCGGCCGCCCACCATGGCGGTGAGCAGGCTGGTGTAGAGGGCAGCCAGGCCGCCCTTGCGGAGCAGGGCGTAGACGGCGCCGATGATGAGACCGTAGGCAGCCAGTTCAAAGGACATGGCCAGGGCCACGGGGTAGAGGGGCGGCATGCCGAAGAGGGCGGAGCGCAGCAGCGGGGCGGCGAAGCCGATGACAAGGCCGTACTGCCAGCCGCAGAGCAGGCCGCAGAAGAGCACGGGGATGTGCATGGGCAGCAGCATATTGCCGATGGCCGGGATGCCGCCGGTGACGATGGGCAGCACGAGGCAGAGGGCGAGGAACAGGGCGGACAGCACCAAGGGATAGGTTTTTGCGTGGGTATTCATAAGGGAATCTCTCCTCATCAAAAAGTGTTCCGGCGCCGCCCTTCCTGGGCAGGCCATGCCTTCCTGGCTTTTCTCAAAGGAACCGTAGAGTATTTTACACCGACATACCGGTGGTGTCCAGTACAAAATCGCAGGATGTTTCGGGGTGGCAGGCGGAAAGATACCCCTCTTCCAGGGGGATCCAGCGGGCCTCAAAGGCGGCGAAGTGGTCGCCTTCCCGGGATTGCAGACGCTCACGCTGGCAGGCGGGGCTGCAGGTGACGAAGACGCGGCAGGCGGCCTGCACGGCCAGGTCGGGGTGGAGGGAGTAGCTGCCCTCCAGGATGGTGAGGGGCCGGGGCGGCAGCAGGACCGCATCTTTAAAAGTATCCCGGGGACAGACATAGGCGCGGTAGCGGGCGGTATGGCCGGAGAGCAGCGGGTCCAGCACTTCTTCGCGCAGCCGGGCGAAGTCCATATTGGCGCCGGGATGGTTCATCCAGTCGGGGCGGCGCCGGGCGAAGGGCAGGTAGAAGTCGTCCATATGCACCACCTGGCAGTCCAGTTCCTGGCCCAGCCAGGCGGCCAGGGTGGATTTGCCGCTGCCGCAGCGGCCGTCGATGACCAGCAGAGCGGGGGCGGGGTCCTGCTGCAGGGCGCGGGCGGCGGCCAGCACGGGGGCCGCGGCGGCGAACAGGGCGGCGCTCATGCGTCCAGGGTGCGCCGGACGAGGGTGACGGCGCTTTCCAGGTATTCTTCCAGGCGGCAGTCCTGGGTGCCGGCGATCTGGACGCCGCAGTGGGAGGAGGGGATCAGGATCTTTTCCGCCTCCGACCCGGACACCGCCGAGGCCATCCGGGGGGAGACTTCTCCCATGATGCCGTTGGCCAGGATCATGCCGATGGGGCCCAGGATGATGTCGGCCCGGGAGGCATTGTACACCACGGCGTTTTCGCCGGTGGCGCCGCGGCGGGCGCCGGCTTTCAGCATGGCGTTGGTGGCCAGCACGTTGGTGCCCACGGCCACCAGTTCACAGTCGCCGGGCAGCACGGGCGCCAGCATCTTGATGAGCTGGGTGCCCATGCCGCCCCCCTGCCCGTCCAGCACCAGTATGATTTTCTTGGAATTCATCCTCTATCTCCCTTCCTCTTCTTTCTTTGATAAAGAAAGAAGCAAAGAAATTTTACCATTATACCCGGGAATGGGTTTTCCCCCGGAACTGTGCAACGCCCGTGGGGTTCACATCCCCGGCACCTGCCTCTCCCCGGAATCTGTAGGGCGGGGTCTTGACCCCGCCGGAAAGCCTCTGACGGACACACAGGACCTCCCCGTCGGGCCACCCCTGTTTTCTGACCCCGGTGAGAGTTTCTTCGGTTCCTTCTTTGCAAAGAAGGAACAAAAACAACCACCCAACAAAAAAGCGCGGCCCGCATAAGGCCGCGCAGGGTGTGCAAAATTGCTTATTCAGCGTGGATTGCACCGGTCGGGCAAACGCCCTCGCAGGCGCCGCAATCGATGCAGGAACCGGCATCGACCACAGCCTTGTCCTCCATGCTGATCGCACCGACGGGGCAGGTGTCAACACATGCACCGCAAGCAACGCACTCGCTGGAAACGGTATGAGCCATCGTGAACTCCTTATCTCCGTGCTGATTGATGTCCCGTACCGGCCCTGCACGGCTGCTCCCCGGTATGGTGCCACGGCGGGTACAGGCCCCGCTGCGTTACAGATAGTGTATCACATTGTGTAAAAATTCGCAAGGGTTGCCGTCTGAAAAATTTCTCCAAACCCGGGGGAAATGGTCAATCCTTTTCGGGATCGGGGGCTTTGGGGACACGCTTGCCGCCCCGCAGATAGACGCATTCCTCCCGCTTGTAGACGCGGGGAGCGAGGATCTCCACATTGGAGCGCACCTTGAGGGTGCCCGCCACCACGTTCACTTCCAGCACGGTACCCTCGCCATCGGGGGTGCGCACGATGCTGCCGGGGGTGGGGGTTATGGAATTGAGATACTCGTAGCTCTTCTGCTCATAGGCCAGGCAGCACATCAGGCGGCCGCAGGCGCCGCTGATCTTGGCGGGGTTGAGGCTGAGGCCCTGTTCCTTGGCCATCTTGATGGAAACCGGCTGGAAATTCTTCAGAAAGCGGCTGCAGCAGAAGGGCTGACCGCACAGGCCCAGGCCTCCCAGCATCTTGCTTTCATCCCGCACGCCGATCTGGCGCAGTTCGATGCGGGTGTGGAACTGGGCGGCCAGGTCCTTGACCAGCTCCCGGAAATCCACCCGGTTGTCGGCGGTGAAATAGAAGACCAGCTTGCCCCGGTCCAGGGTATACTCGGCGTCCACCAGCTTCATCTTCAGGCCGTGGGCGGCGATGCGCTGCTCGCAGATCTGGAAGGCCCGCTGCACGTCGGCGCGGTTCTGGCGCATACGGCGCACATCCACGGCGTCGGCCACCCGGATCACCGGCTTGACCTCCCGGGAGAAGCCCGGCACCTCGTGGGCACCGCGCACCACCTCGCCGCACTCGGTGCCGCGGGCGGTGGTGACGATGACGAAGTCCCCTTCCTTCACCTGGAATTCGCCGGGGTCGAAGTAGTAGCCCCGGCCGTTCTCTTTGAATTTTACGGAAATTACTTTCATTGACACAGTCCTTTGTTGTTAGGCGATGCGTGCCGCCAGCAGGGCCACCGCCAGGCGCAGGTTGCCGTTGGCGGTGACGGCGCGGCGGGTCTCGGCGCCGGCGCGCAGGATATCGGCGGCCGCCTCGGGGCGGATGCCGCCGCAGGAAGCCCCGTACCCGGGACGGCGCAGCACGGCGCTGCACACCTGGTCCAGCTGCCACAACAGGGCCAGGAACCCTTCCCGGTCCCGCTCGTACTGGGTCACCAGGGCCAGGGCGCGGTAGGTATCGTTCTGGGCCGCATAGCCGCACAGTTCCTTGGCCCGGGCCAGGGCGGTGCGGGCGGCGGCGTCCTGGAAGGCCCGCAGGGCATTGCCCACATGGCCCTCGTAGACGAAGGCCAGCTCGTCGGCCAGGGCGGCGGGCAGGCCGCGGTCCCGCAGCAGGGCGGCGCAGTCGGCGGCGGGCACCGGGGCGATGGTGTAGGCGGCGCACCGGCTGCGGATGGTGGGCAGCACGGTGGCGGCGCTGGTGGCGGTGAGCAGAAAGAGGACCCCCTCGGGGGGTTCCTCGATGATCTTCAGCATGGCGTTGGCGGAGGACCCGTTGAGGTTCTGGGCGCCGTAGATGAAGAGCACACGGCCCGCCGCGTCGGTGGAGAGGGCGGAATGCTGGATGGCCTCCCGCATTTCCCGCACCCGCTTGACGGGGATCTGGCCGCTGGCACCCTCCCCCTGCAGCACAAGACACTCGGTGTCCTCCTGTTTGAGGACGGCCTCGGCGTGGGGACCGCCCTGGGGGTAGAGGTAGTCGGCGGCCAGACACCGGGCGGCAAACCCGGCGCCGCAGCCCGCCTCGCCGATGAGCAGCACCGCATGCGGCAGCCGGCCGGTGCGCAGCGCGGCGCCCAGCTCGGCTTTGAGGGCGGTATTGCCGGCCAGACGGTCCAGCATCACAGCTTTTCGAACCGCTCCACGTTGGTGACGATGACGGTGGCGCCGCCCACGGTGACTTCCATGGGCATGGCGCTCTCGATGCCCAGGCCCAGGGTGGCGGTGCCGGGGACGATCTCGGTGCGCTGCTTGCAGTACTGGGAGATGATGCCGATGCACTCGTCCACCTTTTCATCCTCGGTGCAGATGAGCAGCGTCATGTTGCCGGCCATGAGGAAGCCGCCGGTGGTAGCCAGGCGGGTGACGTAGAACTTGTGCTTGAGCAGTTCGTTGCAGACGGCGCGGGAATCTTCCTTGTTGACGATGGCGGTGATGAGTTTCATACAAAAAACCTCCTTATGCGGCGGGATTTATCGGTTCCAGGGGTTGTTGCGGTTGTTCCAGTCCCGGCGGCGCTTGTAGCCCAGGACGGTTTCCTTGCACCAGGAGAAGATCTCCGGGCCGAAGAAGGCCACAAAACCGGCCATGCCCAGCACCAGGCTGACCCGGTTGGCGAAGTTGCTGGTGATGAACTGCAGCAGCCACAGGGCCAGTTCGAACCAGCCCAGGTACTTCATTTTGAAGGGGATGATGCCCCACAGCAGGACCTGCTGGTTGGGCCACATCCAGCAGTAGGCAAAGAGCATGCTGAGGTAGACGCCGCTGGGGCCGCCGGCGCCGGTGAGGAAGGCGCCGATCCAGGTACCCACGGTGCCCAGCAGCAGATAGAGGGTGATGCGGAAATCGCCCCAGTAGCGGGTCAGCGAGTTGCCGATCCAGAAATAGAAGAAGAGGTTGAGGATGCCCAGCACGCCGCCCAGCCAGATGGGCTGGAACAGGAAGGTGACGAGCCGCCAGACCTGCCCCCGCAGGACCAGGTCGCGGTCCAGGTCGATGGCAAGACCCAGCCGCCAGTTGACGATGAGGATGAAGAGCCCCACGGCCAGCTGCCCCACCATGAGGGCGTTCACTAGGTACGGGATGCCGTACCGGCCGAAGCGGCGTTCCAGGGTATCGATCCAGTGCATGGGCAGCACCTCCTGAACGTTTCGTATAGTTCTGTTTATTGTAGCATTTTTGCGCGGGAAGTGCAACCGTTCCCTGTCGAAGGGCGGCGGCGCTCAGGCCAGCACGGCCAGGTTTTGGGCGTTTCCGGCGCCGGTGTGGTGCAAAGCGGTGCCGTCGGCGGCCAGGGTCTCTGCCGCTTCCAGGAAGGCGGGGGTCACTTCCTCGCCGGGGGCCAGCAGCGGCACCCCGGGCGGGTAGGCCCAGACGTACTCGGCGGCGGTTTTCCCGGCGGCGTCCTCCATCGGGCACAAGGCGGCCGGGCGGTCCAGCGCCTGGGCGATGGTGCACCGGGCCGTACCCGGGGCGGGCAGCAGGGCGCCGGCCCGGGGCGGCGGCGGGGCGGTTTCGTCCCGCCGGGTGAGGAAGTCCGCCAGCCGGTCCAGGGCATCCCCGGCGTCGCAGGGGCTCGACATGGCCAGCACGTTGGGGCCGCAGACCATTTCCGGCTCGAACCCGGCCGCCCGCAGCGCGGCAGCCCCCGCCCCGCCGATGCGCAGCAAAATCTTGCCGTCGTCATAGCCGTAAAAGTCCCGGCGTTCGGGCCCGAGGCCCAGTACCGGCGTATGGCGCCATTGCCGGGCCGCGGCGGCGAAACGGTCGAGGCGCTTCCGCCAGGCGGCGAAGGCGGCGGGGCCTTCGGCAGCCAGCCAGCCGGTGCAGCCGTCCAGGCTGACGAGCAGCGGATAGCTGGGGGAGCTGGTCTCGAAGACATCCAGCTGCCGTTCCACGGCGGCGGGGTCGATGAGGGTGCCGTTTAAGTGCAGCCAGGCGGTCTGGGTCAGGCTGGGCAGCGTCTTGTGGGCGCTCTGCACCACGAGATCCGCCCCGGCCGCCACGGCGCCGCCCCGCCAACCGTAAGGTTCGGCCAGGGGCAGGTAGTGGGCGCCGTGGGCCTCGTCCACCAGCAGGGGCACGCCCCGGGCGTGGCAGAGGTCGGCAATGGCCTTAAGGTCGCTCTGGACGCCCTCGTAGGTGGGGCTGGTCAAAATAACGCACCGGGCGGCGGGGTGAGCGTCCAGGGCGGCAGTCACCGCGGCGGGGGGCACGCTGCCGTAGACGCCGAAGTCCGGCACCACGGGGGGCGTCAGATAGTGGGCGGTGAGGCGGCCCAGCTCAACGGCATGGTAGACGGCCTTGTGGCAGTTGCGGGCCACGATGACCTCGCTGCCGAAGGGTGCGGCGGCGCGGATACCGGCCAGCAGACCCACGGTGGAGCCGCCCACGAGGTACCAGCACCGGGCGGAGCCGTAGAGGGCGGCGGTGCGCCCCATGGCTTCGGCCAGGATGCCGCTTGCGTCGTGGAGGTCGTCGGCGCCCTCGATCTCGGTGAGGTCGAAGGCGTAGCACCCCAGCCCCGGCGCGGGCGGAACCCGCCGCTTGTGTCCCGGCATGTGCAAGGGGTACCGCGCCCCGGCCAGCGCTTCACATTGTTGTTGTAAGATAGAACTCATAGTATCTCCTACTTTCTTTGCACCTACTTTCTTTGCAAAGAAAGTAGGCAAAGAAACTCCAACATTTTAACCCGTGAATCTATGGCTGTGGAAACTGCCCTGCCTCGCCTTTGCAGGGAAACCAGGCAAAGAAACTCCAACATTTTAACCCGTGAATCTGTCTGTTTCCGATGGTTGTAGGGCGGGGTCTTGACCCCGCCGGAGAATTTGGCGGTTACGGCAACACCCCGCGGCGGGGATGCTCCCCGCCCTACAGGTTTATTCCAATACGATCTCCGCCTTGCTTCCGGCGCGGGTCTTGGTGACGCGGATCTGCCGGGTCAGCCGGGACTGCAGCGCCTCCACATGGGAGATGACCCCGATGAGCTTGTCGCCGCCGGCAAGGCTGGCCAGGGTGTCCACCGCCTTCTCCAGGCTGTCGGCGTCCAGGGAGCCGAAGCCCTCGTCGATGAAGAGCGTCTCGATGGTGACGCCCCCGGCGTTCTGCTGGATGGTATCGCTGATGCCCAGCGCCAGACAGAGGGCGGCCATGAAGCTTTCGCCCCCCGAAAGACTGCCCACCGGGCGGGTCTTGCCGGTGTAGGCGTCGAAGACATCCAGGTCCAGGGCGGTCTTGCCGCCCACCGCCTCGCTCTTGCGGCGGAGCAGCCGGTACTGGCCGTCCGTCATGCGGGTGAAGCGCAGGTTCGCGGCCTCCACCACGCCGTCGAAGTAGAAGGCCTGGACGTACTGCTCAAAGGGCAGCTTGACCTTGCCGGCCAGATTGCCGTTGATGGTCTTGGAAAGGTTGTCCCACATGGCCCGCTTTTCCCGGGCGGCGGAGAGCGCTTTCAGCGTCTTTTCCATGCCGTCCAGGGCGGCGCGGTTGGTGTGCAGCCGGTGGACAGCGGCGTCCCGGGCGTTGGTGGCGGCGGCGCGGTCGGCCCGCAGCCGGGCCAGCGCCTGCTGGAGCTTGGCCAGGGCGTCGGATTCCTCCTTGCCGGGCACCGTCTCCTGCATCTGCTGCACCCGGGCGGCCGCCGCGGCGTGGCCCGCCTTGGCGTTGGCCGCCTTGCGGGAGGCCGCAAAGGCCTGCTTTTCCAGCCCTTTCAGCTGGTTGTTCAGGTTGTCCAGCCGGTCGGACAGCGCCCGGGCCTGGTCGCTCTGGCGCTTGTATTCCTCGTGCTGGGCCCGCAGCCCCTTGAGCCCCTCGGCCAGCCCGGTCTTTTGTTCCTCCAGGGCGGTGCGCAGTTCTTCCGGGGAGAGTTCCTCCGCCGGTTTGCCGGTGTACCGCCCGGCGCGGCGGGCAAAGAAGGCCCCCGCGTCCCGGGTCAGGGCGGCCCGCAGCTCGGCGGCCCGGGCGGCGGCGTCCCCCGCCTTGCGGGAGGAGGCAGCCGTGTCCCGCCGCTGGGCGGTGAGGGCCTGTTCCCGCTCCTCCAGGGCCTGTTCGGTCACATGGTCCTGGGGCAGCTGGGCCGGGCAGGGGTGTTCGGTGGATCCGCACACCGGGCAGGGCTGGCCCGGCTGCAACTGTTGGGCCAGCAGCCCCGCCCGGTTGGCGTTGAGCTGCCGCTGCAGCGCCGCGTACTGGGCTTCCGCCTCGTCCAGCGCCGCCTGGGCCTTCACGTAGTCCTGCTGGCGGGCAGTGGCCGTCTCGGCGGCTGTGTCCGCCGCCGTCAGGTTGCGCAGCAGCGTCTCACAGGTGGCGGTGAGGTTCTCCGCCAGCTCGATGTGGTGTTCCAGCCGCACCTGCTCGGTGTCGGTCTTGCCCAGGGCGGCCCGGGCGGCCTCGGTGTCGGCGATGGTCTGTTTCAGCGCGTCGCTGCGGGTCTGCAGCTCGGTCTGCAGCGCCTCGGTCTGGCGCTGCACCTCCGCCGTGCGGGCTTCCTCCGCCACCAGTCCCGCCAGCTGACGCCGCCGGGCCACCCGCTCCTCGGCCAGCTTGACCCCGGCGTCACCCCGGGCGATCTTCTCGTCCAGCTTGGCCATCGTTTCGTTCTGCTTGACCTCGATGGCCTCGTCCAGTTCCAGCAGGTGCCGGGCAATCTCCACCGCCCCCGCCGCCGCGAAGGCGTCCCGGGTGTCCTGGAGCTGTTCCAGCCGGGCGGCGGTGTCCTCGTCGGCCCCGGCCCCCAGCAGGCTGCCCACATGCAGGAACAGTGTTTCCTCCAGACGGCGGCAGGCCTCGTCGGCCTCCCGGGCATGGCGGATGGCCGCCTGGCCCAGCCGCTGGTGGTCGGCGGTGTCAAAGATCTGGCGCAGGATGTCCGCCCGGTCGGCCGACGGCGCATTGAGCAGCCGGGTGAAATCGTTCTGGGCCAGCATGGACACCTGGGCGAACTGCTTGGCGTCGATGCCCAGCAGCTTGACGACCGCCGCCGTCACGGCCTGGGCCCCCGATACAGGGGCTTCCGGCTCCCGGACCAGTTCCGCCCGGGGCGGGCTTTTGACAATGCCGCTGCCCCGCTTGGCGGCCCGCTGCTGTTCCGGCCAGCGGCGCACCACATAGGTGCGGCCCCGGTGGGCGAAGGTCAGCTCCACAAAGGTTTCATCGGCGGGGGCGGCAAAGTCGCTGCGCAGCATGGTGGTCTTGCGGTTTTCGCCGGTGGTCTCGCCGTAGAGGGCAAAGGTGATGGCGTCAAACAGGGCGGTCTTGCCGGCGCCGGTGTCGCCGCCGATGAGGAACAGTCCGCTGCCGCCGAACCGGGAAAAATCCAGCTCGGTGCGCCCGGCGTAGGGGCCGAAGGCGCAGAGCGTCAGGTACAGGGGTTTCATGCTTTGGCGGCCTCCTCTCGCAGCTGCTTGACGGCCCGGGCCTCCTCAATGGTCAGGGGGCGGCCGTTCATCTGGGTGAAAAAGTCCTGGAACAGCTCGGCAAAGGGCTTGCCCCGCACGGCCAGCGCCGCGTCGGCGGGGCCTGCCGTGGTGCCCCGGGGCTGGTAGTCCAGCCGCATGGCGTTGGGGTAGGCGGCCCGCAGGGCGGCCATGGCGTCAGGCAGCGGCGTGGGGTCGGTGAGGGTGGCCCAGATATAGTCCTCGGTGTCGGTGGGGTGCTGGGTGAGTTTGGCCAGCGGGCCGGTCAGGTGGCGCATGGCCCGCCGGGGGATCAGCGGCAGCAGCTGGATATCCTCCACGCCGCGGCGGCCCAGGTCCACCAGCGTCACGGATTTTTCGGCGCCGCACTCGTCCAGATGGTAGCACAGGGGTGCCCCGGCGTACCGCACGGTGTCGGTGCCCACCCGCTGGGGGCGGTGGATGTGGCCCAGGGCCGTGTAGGCAAAGCCCTCGAACCGGGAGGCGTCGATGGAATCCACCGTGCCCACCGTCAGGGGTGCCGTCTCGCTGCCCGACAGCTGGGGCGGGCAGACCCCCGCCACCACCATCTGGTGGGCCAGCAGTACCCGCCGGGGCGCGGCGGGCTGGCAGGCCCCCAGGGCGGCGGCCACGGCGCTGTCGTAGTCGGGCAGGTCGGCGTCGGGCAGGAAGTGCCGCACGGTGGCCGCCCGCACAAAGGGCAGCAGGGTGAATTCCACCGGACCGTGGCGGTCCTCCAGCACGATCTGGCGGGGCGCGCCGGTGAACCGCCCGGCCAGGTGTACCCCCTGGGCGGCCAGCAGCCCCGCGGCGAAGTCCAGCCGCTCGGCGCTGTCGTGGTTGCCGGCGATGGCCAGCACCGCAATGCGCCGCCCCGCCAGCTGGGTCAGGAACCAGTCCAGCAGCGTGCAGGCTGCCGCCGGCGGCACCGGGGCGTCGTAGATATCCCCCGCCAGCAGCACGGCCTCCACGTCGTGCTCGTCACACAGGGCCAGCACCTGTTCCAGAATGTAGCGCTGGTCCTCCAGCAGATCGAACCCGTTCACCCGTTTGCCCAGGTGCAGGTCCGCCAGATGCAGAAATTTCATCGGGTCATCTCCAAAGTTTCTCCCAGGTGGTGATGTCCAGCGTCACGCCGGGCAGCACCTCCACGGGTACCGTCTCCGCCTTGCGGAAACGGCATTTCTTGCAGAACATCTCGGCTTTCAGGTCCCGGGCCCACACCTGCATGTACAGGCGGCCCCGGCCGTCCCCTTCCGCCAGTTTCTGGGCGTAGGCCACCACGCTGCGGCCGATGCCCTGGCCACGGGCCTTTTCCTTCAAAAACAGCCGGCTCAGGCAGAGCGCCCCGGCAGGCCCTAAGTCCATGGCAAAATACCCCACCGGCTCGCTGCCGAGATAAATGAGGAAATAGTTGATGACCCCGCTGTGGATCTCGTCGTCGGTGAGCACATCGCTCTGGTATTTGTCGGCCAGGGCGGCGGCCACCTTGGGGGTCAGTTTGGTGTAATGCTGCACGAAGATCTCCTTCGCCAGCTCGCTGACCAGCTCCACATAGCGGGTCTTGGTCACTTGCTTGAAGGTCGGTTTCATAGGGGGTTCTCCTTTGTTCAGGGGGCGGTGTTCGGGCAAAAGTCAGGGGTTGTCCCCTTTGTCAAAATCCAGTTCCAGCCGCAGCCCGTCGGTACCCGCCACGGCGCCGGGGTATTGGCTTTGGGCGGCCGCCAGGCCGGGCTGCAGGTCGGTGACCGCCGCCGAGTAGTGGGTCAGCCAGAGCCGCCGCACCCCCGCTTTGGCGGCCAGGGCGCCGGTTTCCCGGCAGGTGGCGTGGCCGTAGAGCTTGGCTTTATCCAGGTCGGCGTCGTCGGCGTAGGTGGCGTCCATGCAGAGCAGATCTGCGTCCCGGGCGGCGTCCAGCAGGGCCGGACAGGGGCGGGTGTCGGTGGCATACACCACCGTGAGGCCACGCCGGGCGGGGCCCAGCACCTGGTCGGGGGTGAAGCCGTCCACGCTTTCCCCTGCCTGGAGCCGTCCCCAGAGGGATACCGGGATGCCGGCGGCTTTGGCCCGGGCGGTATCGAACCGTCCGGCCCGGGGCAGGTGCAGGGCGTAGCCGCAGCAGGGCACCCGGTGCTGCAGCGGCACGGGGGTGACGGTGAGGGGGCCCGCCCCGAAGGGCGTGTTTCCTGCCTCCTGCCAGTGCACGGCGAAGGGCAGAGGTCCCGCCAGGGCGGAAACGGGCGCCGCCACAGCGTCCAGACCCGCCGGGCCGGCGACGGTCAGGGGCGCGGTGCGGCCGAGGCTCGAAAGGGTTTGCAGCAGGCCGGGCAGGCCCAGGATGTGGTCCCCGTGGTAGTGGGTGAGCAGGATGTGGGTGATACGGTAGGCGCTGACACCCCAGCGGCGCAGGGCGGTCTGAGTGCCCTCGCCGCAGTCCAGCAGGAGGGTGGCGCCCCCCACGCTGACGGTGAGGGCGGACAGTGCCCGGTCGGGCAGCGGCTGGGTGCCGCCGCAGCCCAGCAATGTGACGGTGACCATGGCCAAATCCCCCTTTCCCAACAGTACCCCAATTTACAGGGTACATTATAGCACATTATGCAACCCCTGCGGAATCCGCCGGCGGAATTTTAACATTTTGGGGGTATGTTCCTTCTTTGCAAAGAAGGAACCGAAGAAACTCCCATCAAAAATGTCCCGGGGGAGTATCCCCCGGGACATTTTTAGTTAGAGTTCTTTTGGTTCTTTTCTTGCAAGAAAAGAACACGCCCCCCGAATGCTCACCGCGCGGCGATGCACTCGATTTCCACGAGAGCGCCCTTGGGCAGGGCCGCGATCTGGACGCAGCTGCGGGCCGGGTAGGTCTCGCCGAACATTTCCGCATACACCTCATTGACGGTGCCGAAATCCTTGAGATCCTGCACAAAGACGGTGGTCTTGACCACGTCGGCCAGGGTCAGCCCGGCCTCCGCCAGAACGGCCTGCAGGTTCGCGAGCGACTGGCGGGTCTGGGCGGCCACGCCGTCGGCCAGGGTATTGGTGACGGGGTCCAGGCCCAGCTGTCCGCTGCAATAGACGGTGCTGCCGGTATCCACCGCCTGGACATAGGGTCCCAGGGCGGCGGGGGCTTTGTCGGTGACGATGCGTTTCATACAAAACAACTCCTTTGCGGTAGATTGTCCCTATTGTAGCGCATCCCGGCCCAAAAGGCCAGCCCTTTTACCCCTTCACCTCGTTGACCAGTTTTTCGCCCCGGGCAAAGGCGCGGGCGTTCTCCATGGTGGTGATGGCGATGCTCTGCAGCGCCGTCCGGGTAAAGAAGGCCTGGTGACTGGTCACCACCACGTTGGGGAAACTGGTGAGGATGGGCACCACCTCGTTTTCCAGCACGGCGTCGGAGAAATCCTCAAACACCTGGCCGTCCTCGTCCTCGTATACATCCAGGCCCACGCCGGCGAACTTGCGGTTGCGCAGCGCCGCAATGAGGGCGTCGGTGTCAATGAGTCCGCCCCGGCTGGTGTTCACCAGGATGGCGTTGTCCCGCATCTGGGCGATGGTTTCGGCGTTGATGAGGTGATGGGTCTCGGCGGTGAGGGGGCAGTGCAGGCTGATGAGGTCGGCTGCCCGCAGCAGCTCGTCCAGCTCCACATAGCGGACAATGCCCTCCAGGTCGGGGTTGTGGTACTGGTCGTAGGCCAGCACCGTCATGCCGTAGCCGTGGCAGATGCGGGCCATGGCCGCGCCGATGCGCCCCGTGCCGATGATGCCCGCGCAGGACCCGTAGAGGTTATAGCCCAGCAGTCCGTCCAGGGCGAAGTTGTTGTTGCGCACCTTGATGTAGGCCTTGCAGATGCGCCGGTTGGCCGCCTGGGCCAGGGCCATGGCGTGCTCGGCCACCGCCTCGGGGCTGTAGCCCGGCACCCGCAGCACCGTGATGCCCAGCCGCCTGGCGGCTTCCAGGTCCACGTTGTTGTAGCCCGCGCACCGCATGAGCAGCAGCCGGATGCCCGCCTTGGCCAGGGCTTCCAGCACCGGGGCGGAGCAGTCGGAGTTCACAAAGGCGCAGACGGCGTCGCCGCCCTCGGCCAGGGGCGCGGTGTCCACGTCCAGGTTGGCGGCCAGGAACTTGATGGTGCAGCCGTATTCCGGGTCGGCTGCCAGCAATTCAAAGTACAGACGGTCGTAATCCCGCGTACCGTAGAAAATGATCTTCATAAAAGGGCCCTCCTTACAGGGTGAGTATGTGCGTTCAGCGCTCCTACTATACCCAATTCCGCCCGGCCTGTACGTTGTCCTGACAACATTTGGCAAACCAACCGCAAAAAAGAGCCGGAGCCCCCTTGCGGAGGCTCCGGCCCGGAATGCCTTGGAAAATGTGCTGCGGCAGGATCAGCCGTTCTGCTTGCGCTTACGGATCACAAACAGAGCCGCGAACCCGGCAGCGGCAGCCGCTGCCAGACCGCCCAGCAGCCCCACCGGCATAGCGTCGCCGGTCTGGGGGATCGCCGCCGTGGCAGCCTGAGGCTGGGCCGCAGCGGTGCTGGTCACATTGACCGTGGTGGTATTGTTGTTGGTGTTGGTGTTATTGTTGTTGTTATCGTTGTTGCCGTCGTCGCCGCCGGAGGGCTTATCCTCCCCGCCGGAAGGCTGGGTGGTATCCTGCACCAGCACGAAGGGCGAGAAGCTGGAGGTTTTGAAGGTGAAGCCATCATCCAGTCTGGTGATTGGCACCTCAACAGCATCCGTATTTTTGATTTCAGCCATCACATTGCCGGTCGCCATGTCACGGTCCAGACCTTCGAAGTGGTAGAGCTTAATCGTTCCGGTGTCCTTAGTGACATCTGCGGGGTACGGCCAGAAGACCGTGACTTCGCCTTCCGGGGTCAGCCAGGCATTGCCGTTTTCAGCGTCCACCAGATCCAGGTACTGGCCCCACACGCCACTGCTTTTGAATCCTGCGGCCGTAACAGCCTTACTATACAGTTCGCTCGTGTAGGCGTAGTCCTCACCGCCAACAAGGCTGTCCACCAAGAGGGAAACATCCTTAGCCGTCACATCGACGCCGTCCGCGCCCTCGTCCTTCTGGTTGATATTGAAAAGCTGTTTGCTCCCAACCACTACGCCGAAGGTATCCGGATTCAGATCATTCTCGCTGGTCACTGCCTTGGTGGTGGTATGCGCATCAGAAGCATAGCGCACAGTCAGGGTCGCAGGTTCCGACTCCTTAAAACCGCAGTAGTAGGTCTTGGCAGGCGTAGAGCCGCCGTCCGATGCCGGAATGGTGATCACAAACGCGATGGTGTTGGGATCAACTCCGCCCAGGTAGAGCGACATTCCGTACTCTTCGTACAGGGCATTTGTAACGTCAAATTCATCGCTGACGATCGTTTTGCCATCATGGGTAAACTGTACGCGGATAGGATCCTGGCCTTTTGCCGGTTCGATTTCATACACAAAGTGCGCGCGCTGTGCCTCGCCTTCACCGATCAGTGCGGTGGACGTAGTGGCACCGTACTGTTTCAGTGTCCAGGTACGGGGCTTATCGTCATTGGCCATAGCCGTGACCGTGATATATTTCGAAAGATCGACGGCCGCATCGGGATCTTCGCCAAGCGCCGCACTCAGCTCCTGGTTGATCTCATCCGGCAGCGTGAAGTAGAAGCCGGGTTCGGGCAGAGATTCGCTGCCGTTGCCGTTTTGGACAATATTGCCCTCGCCATCTACAACGCCGGTATAGCCTTTTTCACCGCCCATATAGATGGTGATGTCGGCGGGCTGCAGGGTGATGTCGCCGTCGTCCTTGACCGGGCGCTCGTCTTTGCCCTCATCATCGGGGTCATCCGGGTCGAGTTCATCGCCGGTCACGGCTGCGGTATTGGTCAGGTTCTTGTCCGCGTCCGCCTGATTGACGGTGTAGGTGTAGGTGTAGGTCTTACTCTCTCTAACATCCAGGTCGATATCGTCAATCGTAAGGGTCCAATTCGGGTCAGTGTCCGTTTTGCCCTCCTGCCAGACAGCACTTGTCACCGGGTTGCCGCTTTCCTGAATATCGCCCGGTTTGGCATAGCCGCTGAATTCATCCGTAACAGTCAGGCCGGACAAATTGACATTGCCAGTATTCTTGACTTTGATCTCGTAAGTGATCTCGTCGCCGACTTTGAGTTCAGTGTTGGCATTAATGGTAGTAACTTCTTCGCCGTTGCGGGTGATTGCAGTCAGCGATTTGGTGACCGTCACATCGGGGTTTTCGACCTCGGTCTTGGTCTCGTCGCCGTCCTCCGGATCTTCGGGATCTTTGCCTGCGATTTCTGCCGCGTTGTTGATAGTCTTGCCCTTATCCGCATCGTCTACGGTGTAGGTGTACTTGTACGTCTTGGTTTCGCTTGCAGCCAATTCAACATTGCTGACTGTACCGATCCAGTTGCCCGCTTCCTGCTTCCAAGCAAACTCGCCGCTATCATCGGCAAGATTCTTGGGTTCGGCTCCCCGTGCAGTGAGAGTATCGGTAATAGTCAGACCAGACAGCGCCACGTTGCCGGTGTTCTCGACTTCAACCTGATAGGTCACCACGTCGTCGACTTTGAGCGTAGCCGGAATATCATTCTCCGTCAAAGTCGTCTCGCCACGCTTGACACTGACAATAGACTTCGTCAAATCAACGCCTTCGTTCGCGGTCTCGCCGAAGAACTTGATGACGTTGCCATTAACCGTGTAAATAGCGCCCTCGGTGTCAGCCAGAATCGTAGCCAGCTTCAACGTAGTGTCCAGCTTATTGCCGTCAACCGTGCCGCTCGTCTCATCCCACTTGGGATACCAGGCGTTCAGGCCGGTAGCACCCACCAGCGTAATGGTATCATTGATGGCTGCTTTCCACGTGACAGGGTACTCTTTCTGCATACCCTGAGCGTCATGGTTTTTGTCCTCATCCGACGTATTGTCCTCGTTCGGCACCGTGCCGCCAGCCGTCAATTCAGTCTTATCTACAGAGTAGACCTTAGCGTCTGTATATTCGTCGGACTCAGTGTCATTTCCGCCCACATAATACTCGACCGTATAGGCGGGGGCCAGATAAATCTCGACTGTAGAGCCGCCCTGCACATTGTCCAGCTTCTTCGCAGTAATTCCGTCGCTGCCCTCTTGTCCATAGACAAGATTAGCCTTCACCGCCTGCACGGTATAACCGGTGTTGGCCGCCATGCTGATGTCGGCACAATTGTAGATCTCGTACTGATACGTAGCGTCGATTACTCTCGTATCTTTGTTATACTTGTACTCAAGCTTCTGTGTCTTGGTATCGTCGCTCAGTGTAATGTATTGCTTCCACGTTTCAGTAACGTCGTGGTCTTTATCCTTCAGATAGACCTTGATCTGAATGGGGTCGCCGTCGTGGTACTTCTCAGGAGCCGCGTTTCCAGTTTCAACGATATAGATATTTACCAATTCCCGAACCGTAGAGCCATACGGGATTATGGTAACCGCATTACCGTATCCATCTTGTGGCGCAACTTTAGGACCATTGCCTCCACGTTCACCATAAATGAGCAAATTCGTATAACCATAAGCTTCGGCTCTCCACGTTGTAACTTCTTTGCCCGACACGCACTGTGCCGTCAAAGTAACTTCACGGCCGAAGGGAATGATTTGTGGCTGTGTTACCTCAAAGGATGTAGCAGGGTAAGAGTAAACACGATCTTCACCCGTCTTCGGGTCACGGGCCACATAAGAAATATAGTAACCCGTCACATCACTATTGGTTCCATTTCTGAAACCGACATCCAAAGTTGTGTAGTTATCAAATGTCCATGTATAGATGCGCAGAATATAGTCTTCTTCGTCCGTTACATTAGCAAAGACAATACGCTCATCGCCTTTTGTAGGATACCAACTGGATCTATTGTGTTGATATTCCGTTTCACCATATTTTTTGCAAAGCAGATCATAACTATTTTTCGCTTCACCGACGGCGAAGAAATGGTAACCATGTGCTTCATTTGCGCTAAAGCCCAAGCTGCCATGCACCGCACTTGTAGTTGTGAATTGTTTTGTCGTGGTTGCCAATTCCCCATTGACATAAATTTCCACCGACATCTTCACCTTGACGCCTTCGGCATCATCATCATATGTGATCGTACCGTAGGGAGTAACGATCATATCCTCTCCCTCTACAGGGACGCACTCCGGGCAATTACAATCCGAGATGCAATCACAACTACCAGCACATTGACAGTTTTCTTTACCGCAAGGGCACTTAGTAGTCAAATATACTGTGACATTCTTCCTCGTGTATTGGTCCAAGTCATCGCTATCAATGCGTACTTCGCTTGTGTACTTTTCCAAATTTGCCTCAAACCAGTACTCAAGTTGGCTCAAGTCTTTCGGAGTCTGGATAGTCCCATCATACTTGAGCGCATCATCTACATACACCTTGATCGGACGCGCAAAATCATCTGCCGTCGCAGTGCCCTTGGTCCAATAAAAAGTACCGTAAAAATTCTCGTTATCTTGAATCACAATTGCATCGTGATCTTTTACGGCAGGCGCTGTAAAATTGACAGTAACCGTATACTCTGTATCTATACGCGGGGTAAGATTTGAAATCTTGTAGCCTCGGCGATCGAATGCGTCGTCTTTACTTACCGTAATATTACTCGAGTCCCCCCAAGCCTCCACTTGATACTCAACAGCATTGATATTTAAGAACAGGCTGTATGCCGGCAAATTTGAAACTGTAACCCTTGCCAGTTCTTCCCCATCCAACTGAATGATAAATGTTCCCGTCTGTAAAGGGGCCGAAGCTTCATCACCATCACTTAGGGTCAGGAAAATGCGATTCTCCGCATCGGCATAAATTTCGCCAAGCCCTACATGGTCGGCAGCTTTTTCTTCGACATTGAATGGCACGGCATCGG
Source organism: uncultured Subdoligranulum sp. (assembly GCF_963931595.1). Taxonomy (GTDB): domain Bacteria; phylum Bacillota; class Clostridia; order Oscillospirales; family Ruminococcaceae; genus Gemmiger. The sequence continues at coordinate 2,933,112 of NZ_OZ007030.1, read as the reverse complement.
CTGCCTTCAGCGTCTGCGGGACGGACACCTGCTGTTCCACATTTTCCGCATTGGGCACAGTGGTGCTGTCCGTAGTCTCCGTGCCTTCCTCACCGGGCACAGTGGTGCTGTCCGTGGTCTCCCCACTGGGCGCAGTGGCAGCGTCCGCCGGTTCCCCGGAAGGTTCCGGGCTTTCCACGGGTTCCTCGCTGGGCGCAGGCGAGCCGTCCGGGGTCTCGGTGGGCTCCTCGCTGGGCGCAGGGGAGCCATCCGGGGTCTCGGTGGGCTCCTCACTGGGCGCAGCGGTGCTGTCCGCGTCCGTGCCGGGCGCAGGCGTGGTCACCGTCGCATCGGTGCTTTCCGGGCTTTCGCTCGGTTCCGGCGTCGGGGTCGTTTCGACGACCGGGGTCGGTTCCGGCGTCGGGGTGGGTTCCGGCTCCGTCGCAAAGGCGGCGGTGGGCATCATGCTGGCAACAAGCGCTACCGAACATACCATCGCGGCCACACGTTGGAGTCGTTTCTTCCAAAATCGCATGGTGTAAATTCCTCCTTACCATTGGATCTTCTGACGTATATGAGCCCAGACAACCCGTTGGGGCGGCCTGCGCAGCCTGAAAGGAGCACGGGCCTGCAGCGGGCTTTCGCCCGGCAGGCGGTCTTGGCAGAGGGCGCGGTTATTTTTATGCAACGAAACTTATATTCTGTTGCCATGCGGGCCGCAAAGTCCGCCGGCTGATCGGTTCCCATTCTCGTTGCCCGGATAAGGCCGGATGCGCCCAGTCCACCGAAAGTATAATGATACATATAAAAAGTTGCGTGACTATAATAGCACAAGCCTCCTTTCAAATCAAGCGTCCCTGCGTCGATTTGACAGTTTCCACAAAAAGAAAGCGCAAAAACAGGCGGCCCGCCCCGTCCCCCGGCGCGCCGCCCGCCCCCGTTTTATTCAAATTCCCGCGCCACGGCTCTTATAAAAGTACGCCCGTTCGGATCTTTTGACACCGTGTACATGGAGTTTTGCAACATAACTATTTTTTCGTTATTTTTGCCCCTGTATATGCAAAATCCCCCGCGCCGGAAGGCGCGGGGGATGCAAAACTGCAAAACCGGTCAGGCTTCGCCGTATTTTTCTTTGATAGCCTTGTCGATGGCCTTGGCGGCTTCCTTGCCGGCGCCCATGGCCAGAATGACGGTGGCCGCACCGGTGACGGCGTCACCGCCCGCATAGACGAAGGGGCGGCTGGTGAGGCCGTCGGGGCCGTTGGTGATGAGGCAGCCGTGGCGGTCCGCTTCGAGGCCCGGGGTGGTGGAACGGATCAGCGGGTTGGGGCTGGTGCCCAGCGCCATGATCATGGTATCCACGTCCAGCTCGAACTCGCTGCCCTCCTTGACGATGGGACGGCGGCGTCCCGATTCATCGGGCTCGCCCAGTTCCATCTCCACGCAGGTCATGCCGCGGACCCAGCCGTTCTCGTCGCCCAGCACTTCCACGGGGTTGGTCAGCGTCTTGAAGATGATGCCTTCCTCCTCGGCGTGCTCCACTTCCTCTTTCCGGGCGGGCAGTTCGGCCATGCCCCGGCGGTAGACGATGTAGACCGTCTCGGCGCCCAACCGCTTGGCACAGCGGGCGGCGTCCATGGCCACGTTGCCGCCGCCTACCACGGCCACGGCACGGGACTTCATGATGGGGGTGTGGGAATCGGGCAGGTAGGCCTTCATCAGGTTGACGCGGGTCAGGTACTCGTTGGCGGAGTAGACGCCGTTGAGGCTCTCGCCGGGGATGCCCATGAAGCGGGGCAGGCCGGCGCCGGAGGCAATGTAGACGGCCTCGAAGCCGTATTCGTTGAGCAGCTCATCCACCGTGAGCACCTTGCCCATGACCATGTTGCACTCGATATCCACGCCCAGCTCCTTGAGGCCTTCCACCTCGTGCTGGACGATGTCCTTGGGCAGACGGAACTCGGGGATGCCGTACATCAGCACGCCGCCCGCCACATGGAGGGCCTCATAGATGGTGACCTGGTAGCCCATCTTGGCCAGGTCGCCGGCGGCGGTCAGGCCGGAGGGACCGGCGCCGATGACAGCCACCTTGTGGCCGTTGGAGGCGGGTTTTTCCGGCTTGGTATGTACGTTCTCCCGGTACCAGTCGGCCACGAACCGCTCCAGGCGGCCGATGCCCACCGGTTCGCCCTTGATGCCACGGACGCATTTGCCTTCGCACTGGTTTTCCTGGGGGCAGACGCGGCCGCAGACAGCGGGCAGCGCGCTGGACTGGGCGATGACCTTGTAGGCTTCCTCGAACTCGCCCTTGGCCACGTGGGCGATGAAGCCGGGGATATCGATATCCACCGGGCAGCCCGAACGGCAGGGATGGTTCTTGCACTGCAGGCACCGCTGGGCTTCGGTGACCGCCATCTCGGCGGTGTAGCCCAGGGCTACCTCTTTAAAATTCTTGTTGCGGACGTTGGGGTCCTGGCTGGGCATGGGGCACTTTTTCGGGTCCATGTTGGGCATGATCACTGCACCTCCTGTTTGAGCAGATTGCACTCTTCCTCGCGGGCGTGGCTCTCAAAAGGCTTGTACATCGTGCCGCGGTGCATGGCCTCGTCAAAGTCCACTTCAAAGCCGTCGAAGTCGGGGCCGTCCACGCAGGCGAACTTGGTCTTGCCGCCCACCGTCAGGCGGCAGCCGCCGCACATGCCGGTGCCGTCCACCATGATGGGGTTCATGGACACCACCGTCTTGACGTTGTGGGGCTTGGTGGTCTTGACCACGAACTTCATCATGATCAGCGGGCCGATGGCAATGACCTCGTCGAAGTTGGCGCCCTCGTTGATCTTGGCTTCCAGCGGGGCGGTGACAACGCCCTTCTCGCCGTAGGAGCCGTCGTCGGTCATGATGATGAAGTCGTCGCAGCAGGCGCGGAACTCATCCTCCAGGATGACCAGGTCCTTGTTGCGGAAGCCCACAATGCCGGTCACCCGGGTGCCCTGGGCGTGGAGCGCCTGGGCCACCGGCAGCGCGATGGCGCAGCCGACACCGCCGCCCACCACGCAGACGTTCTTCAGGCCCTCGATCTCGGTGGCCTTGCCCAGGGGGCCCACGAAGTCATGGACCGCCTCGCCCTCCTTGAGGGCGTTCAGCTCCATGGTACCGGCGCCCACCACCTGGAAGATGATGGAGACGGTGCCCGCCTCCCGGTCATAGCCCGCGATGGTCAGCGGAATGCGCTCGGAATTTTCTCCCGGGCGCACGATGATGAACTGTCCGGCCTTCGCCTTTTTGGCAATGAGCGGGGCGTGGATCCACAGTTCGGTGACGGTGGGGTTCAGTTCCCGCCGTTTCAGGATGGTGAACAAAGCGATCCTCTCCTTCGTAAGTAGTTTTGGTTGGTTTCATTGTACCGTATTTGGTCCCCCTTGTAAAGAACGAAGAGGCGGCCAACCTTTGCAAATTCGATGATTTTCACCCGGTGAAGGTCACCCGGTCGGGGTGGGGGTTGCGCCACAGGGTATACCCCGCCGGGCATTGGATGCCGGAGGGTTCCAGCCCCGCCGTATCCAGCGGCACGCCGTCGGAGACCAGGATCCAGTCGGCCTCTGTCAGGTCCTCGTAGGGGCGGCCGGGGTACTCGGGGCCGGGCTTTTCGGTCCCCAGGTCCAGCACGCCGTCGTCCAGCAATCCCCCCGCCGCCAGCGTCTCATACTCGCAGAGGTAGACATCCCGGTCCACGTAGGTGTCGATGAGCTGGCTGTCCCGCTGGCGCACGCCGTCCGGGATGAACAGTACCGTGCCCTCCAGGGTTTTGAGGGAATCGTTGAGGGCGCTGGCCGCCTGCACGGCGCTCTCCTCCACGCCGTAGGTCCAGCGGTTGATGCGCCATTCCCCGGCGTAGCAAAGCACGCAGAGCACCAGGGCCGCCGCGGCCAAAGGTTTGCGGGCTTTGCGCCGTACAAGAGCCACTCCCAGAGCCGCGGCCCCCGCCACAATGACGGCCCGCCACACCAGCAACCAGCCGGAAAAGCCCAGCACCGGCAGACGGTCGAGACGGTCGGCCACAAAGTCAAACCACTGCAAAAAGGTGTTGTCCCCGGCGCCGGGGCCGATATCCCGGCAAAAGACGAGAAAGCCCAGCCCCCACAGGGCGGTCAGCCCCGCCAGCACCCGGCGACGCAGCGGTGTCAGGGCGCCGTCCAGGGCGTCCAACGTCACCAGCAGCAAAGGGATCAGCAGCGGTTCCAGGTAGCGCATGTGCTGGCGGGGGGAATCGGAGCCCAGGTCCTCCCGCACGGTGATGCTCCAGGCCACGACGCCCACACCCAGCCCCAAGGCCAGCAGCAGAAGCAGCGGCAGCTGGGTGCGGCGGGGGTCGGTGCCGGGGCGGGGGCGGCGCAGCGCGGTCAGCGGCACCAGCACCGGGAAGACCCCGAAGGCCAGCACGGTGAAGAGCAGGTCGCAGACCACCGCAAAGGGCAAAAAGGCCCACTGCTCGGCGGTGAGCCAGCCGGTCTGGTTGTAGGAGTTGCCCAGCCCCGCAAAGAGGGTGAGTTTGGCGGCCACAAAGCAGACGAGGAAGGCCCCCAGCAGGGCGGCCACCCCGGCCAGCTCGCCCCGCCAGCTGCGGGGGTCGTGGGCGGTGACCCAGAGGCGCAGCAGCACCCAGGCGATGAGGTAGTAAAGGGCCACTTCTTTATTTAAATAGAGCAGAAAACACCAGGCCCCGGCCAGGGCGCTCCATCCGATGCGGGCCCGGGGGGCGGCGGCCATGGCGCGCCAGAGGAAATAGACCTGCCACAGGGAGAGGGGCAGGAAGACCGTCTCGCTCATGAAGGTAGCGCAGGCGGACAGGGTGGGCAGCACCGCCGTGACGGCCACGAGGAAGGCGGTGCGGCGGCGGTTCTGGCCGGTGGCCCGGGCCAAAGCGCAGGCCGGGAAGACGGCGCTGGAAGCCCAGGCGGCGTTCAGCCAGCCGATGGCGGTGATCTGGGCGGCGGTGGTTTTTAAAAGAAGGGCGGGCAGGATGCACAGGGGGTAAAGGATCTTCTGGTAATCGCTGGGCATGTTGCGCACCCGCAGGCCGCGGCCCTGCCACAGACTGCGGGCGATGTCCAGATAGCGGACCTCGTCGCTGTAGACGGCCAGTTCCCGGGGATAGCTGCTGAGCAGGCCGTACACCAGGGTGCACAGCAGGAACAGGGCGGCCACCAGCAGCCAGCCCTGGTATTTTTTACCCCTTGTCATGGTGGGTGTCCTCCGTTATGATTGTTACAGCCATTATACGGCAGGGCCGGCTTCAAGTAAAGGGGGCGGGAGGTTCTGCGCCTTTCACAAAAATTTCGTGACAAAGGCCCTGCCGGTATGGTATACTATAAAGGTTACAAATTAGAAACAACCATGGAGGTGCTTGACCACGTATTCCCACACGATCCGACCGTCCCGGCTGCTGGCGCTGCTGGGACTGCTGGCGGCCCTGTTGTTCTGGGCTGCCCCGCGCGCTGCGGCGGCGGACTATGACGAAACGCTGGACCGCCTGGGCCGGCTGCAGGACCTGGCGGTAAGTTATGCGGCGGACCATGACGCCGACCCCATCCTGCTGACGCTCTCCTACACCCGCACCGGGGACTACAATACCACCATGTGGCAGCTGACCGCCGGCGCCCGGGACACCGAGTTTGAGAGCTATGTGTCCCAGAATGACGCCGACCTGGCGGCGCTGCAGGGGATGAACACGGTGACGCTGCCCAATGGCCAGGGCATCGACTTCGGGCATCTGCTGGCGTCGATGAACCTGGTGTACAACGGCATTCCCATCACGGGCAGCTGGGGCGGCGACTGCATGGAGCTGGCCAAGGCCTACTACGGGCAGGCCAGCGACGCGGCGGGCTACGCCCAGGCCATGCGGGCCACCTTCAACATTGACGACGACGGTTCCACCAGCCGGTTCGGCGACCAGGACCTGCGGGCGGACCTGGACTCGGTGGTGGTGGGGTCCCAGCTCACCAAGGACACCGACATTGCCGACGCGCTGCGCAGCTACTACGACGGCCTCACCGACTATGACCGGGCCTATCAGTTCATCTCGCTGAGTTTCGGCACGGTGGACACCTCGGCCGCCTCCTTTGCGGACACGGTCTATGACGCCATTGTGTCGGATTCCGGCATGCAGCTGCTCTTCTACATGAACGACATGTGGACGGTGAGCGGCTGGACCATCGACGAGAGCTACGCCCCGGCCGTGCGGGGCGCCACCGATCTTCTGGCGGAGTACCTGTCGGGGGCGGTGAACGGCGAGAAGGTGAAGAGCGAGACCAACAACCGGCTGGTAGCCATGGGCGGCCAGGCGCTGGCCGACGCCCTGGCGGCCCTGGGAGACAGCGATGCGGCTTCGGCGGCCTTGTCGGCGGCGGAGAGCGGTGTGTCCAGCACCACCTCCAGCACCAGCGCGGCCATCGAGGACGCCACCCAGACGCTGCAGAGCCACTTCAACGTGAAGATCTTTGAACTGGTGCTGCTCATCGTGGCGGCGGTGGCCATCTTCTTCCTGATCTTCAGCTGCGCGCTGTTCGTCTCCCACCGGCGGCGGCACTGACAATACGGTTACAGCCTCCCGAAAGGGAGGCTTTTTCTTTTTAGAATTATCGCTGCCGGCGGACCGTGCTGCCCCGGAAAAGGCGTGCCAGCATCTTCCCGCCGCCCGAAACTTCGCGGTATCCATGTTTGGAGTTTCTTCAGTTCCTTCTTTGCAAAGGCCTCTTCCCTTGCCGCCCTGTAAAGGCATGCCGCGCACCGCCCGGGAGCCGCCCTTCCACGGGTTTTGCGGTCAGAGTTTCTTCGGTTCCTTCTTTGCAAAGAAGGAACAAGGAACAAACGTTCCGTATATTTCCAGGCCGTTATCCACTGTGTAAAGGGGTTATCCACGTTGAAATTGTGGAAAACCCTGTGGAAAAGGTGGAAAACTCACCGGTTTTTTCTGTTGAAACTGTGGAAAACCCGGTGGAAATCCCACGGCAGCGGGTTTTGGAGGAAAAGTTTTCCACAATCCCCTCGTGGAGGCGCGGGCGGCTGCTTGACAAGGGTCCGGGATACGTGTACAATAAGAACAATCAAAATTGTGCAAAGGAGTGACTGTTGTATGAAGCACATTCAGACTCTCGAGACCCGCGACATGGTGAAGAGCCTCCAGAACGGCGGCTGCGGCGAATGCCAGACCTCCTGCCAGAGCGCCTGCAAGACCAGCTGCGGCATCGCGAACCAGCCCTGCGAGAAGGCTGAGGACTGATTTTTTCCCATCTGGCAATCGTGCCGGGCAGCCCATGGGTCGCCCGGCATTTTCTATGGTTATTTTACAAGGAGTTTTTCCATGATCCATCAGTACAAACTGGGCGGTTACAACATCGTGCTGGACGTGTTCAGCGGCAGCGTGCACGCCGTGGACGAGGTGGCCTATGACGCCATTGCCCTGATCGACGGCGGCAAGAGCCGGGAGGAGACGGCCGCGGCGCTGGAGAAGAAGTACGCGGGCCGCGCCGACGTGACCCCCGCCGATATCCGGGACTGCCTGGACGACATCGACGAGCTGACGAAGGAAGGCAAGCTGTTTGCCCCCGACGCCTACGCCGACTATGCCTTTGATTTCAAGAACCGTTCCAACGTGGTGAAGGCGCTCTGCCTGCATGTGGCGCACACCTGCAACCTGAACTGCAGCTATTGCTTTGCGGCCCAGGGCAAGTTCCACGGCGAGGCGGGGCTGATGAGCTTCGAGACCGGCAAACAGGCGCTGGATTTCCTGGTCGCCCATTCGGGCACCCGGCGCAACCTGGAAGTGGACTTTTTCGGCGGCGAACCGCTGATGAACTTTGAGGTGTGCAAGCAGCTGGTGGCCTACGCCCGCAGCATCGAGAAGGCGGCGGGCAAGAATTTCCGGTTCACGCTGACCACCAACGGCATCGGCATCACCGACGAGGTCATCGAGTGGGCCAACAAGGAATGCTACAACGTGGTGCTGTCGCTGGACGGCCGCAAGGAAGTGAACGACCGGTTCCGTGTGGACCTGGCGGGCAACGGCAGCTATGACCGCATCGTGCCCAAGTTCCAGAAGCTGGTCAAGGCCCGGGGCGGCAAGGGCTATTACATGCGGGGCACTTTTACCCATCACAACGTGGATTTCACGAAAGATCTGTTTCATATGGCGGACGATCTGGGCTTCACGGAACTGTCCATGGAGCCGGTGGTGGCGTCCCCCGATTCGCCGGAAGCCCTCACCGAGGAGGACCTGCCCAAGCTGTTCGACCAGTACGAGCTGCTGGCCAAGGACATGCTGCGCCGCCAGAAGGCGGGCAAGCCCATCACCTTCTACCATTATATCCTGGACCTGAAACACGGCCCCTGCATCTACAAGCGGATCTCGGGGTGCGGTTCCGGCACCGAGTACATGGCGGTGACGCCCTGGGGGGATCTGTATCCCTGCCACCAGTTTGTGGGCGACCCGGAATACAAGCTGGGCAACGTCTGGGACGGCGTGACCAACACCGCCCTGCGGGATGAGTTCAAGCTGTGCAATGTGTATGCCCGCCCCGACTGCAAGGATTGCTGGGCGCGGCTCTACTGTGCGGGCGGCTGCGCGGCCAACGCGCTGCACGCCACCGGCGACATTCACGGCACCTACGAGTACGGATGCAAGGTGTTCCGCAAGCGGATGGAATGCGCGCTGATGATCCAGGTGGCCCAGCGCCTCGACCCGGAACTGACCCGCAACGCCGTGCAGTATGAGAGCGACTGCGACGGCTGCGAGTGATTTGTTCCTTCTTTGCAAAGAAGGAACCGAAGAAACTCCAAACAAAAATATCCCGCAGGGTAATCCCTGCGGGATATTTTTATGGGAAGTCCCGGTTCTTCCCTGCAAACAGGGAACACACAGGAATGAACCAGTAGGGCGGGGTCTTGACCCCGCCGGGAAATGGTCGGCAGCATGGGCTGTTCTTTTTGCGAGGAAGAGCCAAAAAATCTCAACAAAAATATCCCGAGGGGGTCAAAGCCCCCTCGGGATATTTTTCATTAAGAGTTCTTTTGGTTCTTTTCTTGCAAGAAAAGAACAGTCCCCTCGTTCAGCTGAACATAACCACGTCGTCCTTGGGCTTTTCGCCGGGCTCCACTTTGAGGGCGGTGAGCACCGGGCCGGTGGCGTCGGGGGTCTGGCCCTGGTAGATGGGATGGTACTTCACGTTCACCTTGGCGGTCAGGGTGATCCAGCTGCGCTGTTCCAGGTTCTTGTAGTCGTCGTACTTGCAGGGGAAGCCCACAAACTGGATGTCCTGCACACAGCAGGTCATGGCGAAGCGGCCGGGCACAAAGCTGCCCTTGCCCGCCCGGTTGGTCTGGCAGACCTGGGCGAGGAACTTCACGGTCTTGCCGTCGTACTTCTTGGCGTCGTCCATGCAGTCCATATACCAGATGCCGAAGAATTCCTCGGGGATCTCGATGACCGGCGCGTTCACATCGAAGGGCAGCGGGTCGGGAATGTCGTCGTAGGCCACGCTGCCGTCGGCGAACTCGTAGGCAATATCGCAGCGGCGGCTGGCCTGCCGCACCAGCTTGTGGATGAGCTGGCGGCTCTCGTCGTCGTTGACGTGCTCGGCGCGGTTCACCACCAGCAGCTCACTGCCCCGCAGCTTGTCCAGCAAGAGGGACCGCATGGCGTTATCCCCCGCGTAGGTCTTGATGGTGGTGCCGTCCGCCGTGGCCAGGCACTGATACACCAGCCAGTTGTCCGGCATGGCGTCGTACAGGTCCTGGATCAGCCACATGCCGTTGTACTCGATGATGACGCGGCCGCAGCCGGACTTTTTCTCCAGCGCTTCCAGGTTTTCTTTGGTCAGTTCGCTCTTGTCCTCCAGCTGGGCCACATGCACCCCGCCGAAGGCAAAGCGGTCGGGGTCGTACTCTTCCTCGCCCTCCTCGCAGACCAGCAGCAGCGTCTTGTCGCCGGAATCGAACTGGGGGTCCTCCATCGTCTCCTGGATGAACTTGGTCTTGCCGCTCTCCAGCTGGCCTACAAACAGGTAGACCGGAATCTGTCTTGCCATAGTAGTATCCTTTCTGTTGAAACCGTCGCCGCCGGCGGACATCTCCGGCCCAAGAGCCGCTGCTGCGCAGCGGTTGGCCTACGAAACGCGCCTGCGGGCGCAGTGCGCCGACGGCGGCGACACCGACAGGGAAATTTTGCTCAAAATTGTGTGCGAGGAGCCCGCGACGAGTGCGCGGTTTTGGGCAAAATTTTGTCGAGAGCTGTGAAGCCGCGCGCTGCCTGCGGCAGAATTAGCGCGGCGGAACAGGGGCCGCGGTCGCAGAGTGCAAACGCCGCCCCAAGGCGTGCTGCACGATGCGGGCACCGCAACCCGTATATCCAAAGGGGGGAATAGGCCCGTTAGGCACCGCCGTGCGGGACTGTTCCCTTCTTTGAGGGCTTACAGGCCGAACAGCGTCGCGAGCTCGCTCTCTTTCAGCTCCGAGCCGATGACGCACAGCTTGCCGGTGACATCGGGGGTGCTGGACCGGATCTCGTGCTCGCCGGGCACCATGTCGAACTCCAGCCAGCCCTCGGCGCCGCCGTCCACGATGCCCTTGGCCCGCAGGATCATGCCGTAATCGCCGCTGTCCAGCTTGGTGAGGGCCTCGTCCAGCGCCGCATGGCTGAACTTGTGGGCCGTCTCGCGGCCCCAGCTGGTGAAGATCTCGTCGGCGTCGTGGTCGTGGTGATGATGCCCGCAGCTGCAGACGCCGTGCTCGTCGTAGTGGTGCTCATGATGCGCGTGATCGTGGCAGCACTCGCCCTCCTCGTGGTCGTGGTCATGATGATGGCAGCACTCGTGCTCTTCCTCGTCATGATCGTGATGATGGCAGCACTCATGCTCCTCCTCGTCATGATCGTGATGATGGCAGCACTCATGCTCCTCCTCGTCATGGTCATGATGATGGCAGCACTCGTGCTCTTCCTCGTCATGATCGTGATGATGGCAGCACTCATGCTCCTCGCCGTCGTGATGATGGTGATGGTGGTGGTGTTCCTCCTCGCCGGCATGGGCCTCGTTGGCGGCGCGGGCCTCCTTGAGCAGCTCGGCCACCAGGTCCCGCTTGCCGTCCATGACCGAGACGATCTGGCTGCCGGTGAGGGCGGTCCAGTCGGTGGTGACGATGGTGGCGGTGGGGTTCTTTTCGGCCAGCAGGGCCACGGCGTCGGCGATCTTCTTCTCGCTGGCGTTGCCGGTGCGGCTGAGGATGATGCAGGAAGCGTGGCTGACCTGGTCATCGTAGAACTCGCCGAAGTTCTTCATATACATCTTGACCTTGTTCACGTCGGCGACGGTCACAAAGCTGTTGAGGATGACGGGCAGGGTCTCGGCCACGCCTTCCACGGCGCGGGTCACATCGGACAGTTTGCCCACGCCGGAGGGCTCGATGAGGATGCGGTCGGGGTGGTAGGTCTCCACGACCTTCTTGAGAGCTTCCCGGAAGTCGCCCACCAGGGAGCAGCAGATGCAGCCGGAGTTCAGTTCGTTGACCTGGATGCCGGCCTCCCGCATGAAGCCGCCGTCGATGCCGATCTCACCGAATTCGTTTTCGATCAGGACGATTTTCTCGCCCATAAAACATTCCTGAATCAGTTTTTTGATGAGCGTGGTCTTGCCTGCGCCCAGAAAGCCGGAAAAAATATCAATTTTGGTCTTGTTCTCTGCCATGATGGCACCTCTGTTTCGCTGAATTGGTTGGTTCTGGCAGTTGCAAACACTAACTGCTAATACCATTATAACAAACGCGTCAAGGGGTTTCGGGGCATTTGGGGGGGTATTTTTTTGAACTTTTTGCAAATATTGCGGGCTGCTTGACCTTTCAGTAAAACGTGGTATGATGAAAACAAGTTAAGATACAAGGGAGTGTTGAACGTTGACAACCAATGAAAAGATTGCCGCGCTGCGTGCCGCCGCGAAAGCCGCGGGCGCAGACGCCGTTTTGCTGATGACCAGCGACCCGCATTGCAGCGAGTATCTGCCGGCCTACTACAATGCCCTGCCGTGGTTCTCCGGCTTCACCGGCGAGAATTCCACCCTGGTGGTGACCCAGGAGGGTTCTGCGCTGTGGTGTGACGGCCGGTTCTATGTCCAGGCGGACAAGCAGCTGGCGGGCACCGAGATCGAGTGCATGCATGCCGGTTCGGCGGGGGTGCCCACGGTGGCGGAGTACCTGGCGGCCCATGTAAAAGCCGGGGAGACGCTGCTTTTGAACGGCAGCTGTGTGCCGGCGGACCTGGCCCACGAGTATGCCGATGTTCTTGCCAAGAACGGTGCTTCGCTGAAGAGCCAGGACGTGGCCAGCCCCATCTGGGATGCCACCGGCGAGCGTCCGGCGCTGCCCGACACCCCCTGCCAGCTGCTGACGGTGGCCCAGACCGGCGCCACGGCGGCGGAGAAGGTAGCCCGGGTGCGGGAAGAGCTGGCGAAAGCCGGTGCCACGGCGCTGGCCGTGACGGGTCTTGACTGCGTGGGCTGGCTGCTGAACCTGCGGGCGCGGGATCTGCCCTGCACGCCGCTGGCGGTGGCCTATGCGCTGGTGACTTCCAGGGATTGCACGCTGTTTGTGGCGCCGGGACGGCTGACTGACGCCGACGCCGCCACGCTGGCGGAAAACGGCGTGGCCATCCGCGGCTACGGCGATCTGCTGGACGCGGTGAGCAAGGTGGATGCCGGCGAGGTGTTCCTGGTGGACGAGAAGGCCACCAACTTTGACCTGTACACGGCGCTGTCGGCCTACAAGACGGTAGCGGGCACCGATCCCATCTTTGCGCTGAAGGGCGTGAAGAACGAGGTGGAGCTGAAGAACATCCGGGAATGCCATATCCGGGACGGCGTGGCGGTGGTCCGGTTCGAGATGGACCTGGAGAAGGCGCTGGCCGAGGGCAAGGAGCTCTACGAGACCGACATTGAAAAGATGCTGCAGAAGCGCCGTGCCGAGCAGCCGGGTTATTTTGAGGACAGTTTCTCCACCATTGCGGCCTGGGGTCCCAACGCGGCGATGATGCATTACCATGCCGAAGGCGAGGTCAACAGCAAGATCGAGCGGCGCGGGTTCCTGCTGGTGGATAACGGCGGCCAGTACGACTGCGGCACCACCGACATCACCCGGACCTATCCGGTGGGGTCCCTGACCGACGACGAGCGCAAGTATTACACCTGGGTGCTGCAGAGCCACATCGACATGGCCCGGGCGGTTTTCCTGGATTACTGCACGGGGTTTGCGCTGGACACCTTTGCCCGGGGTCCCGTGTGGGCACACAAGGTGAATTACCGCTGCGGCACCGGCCACGGTGTGGGATTCATTTCCGGTGTGCATGAGGGCCCCCAGAGTCTGCGGCCCAACAATCCCGTCATCTTCAAGCCGGGCATGACCATCACCGACGAGCCGGGCATCTATGAGACCGACGAGGTGGGTATCCGCATCGAGAATGAGCTGGAGTGCATCGACCTGGGCGACAACCAGTACGGCCATTGGCTGGGCTTCACGCCGCTGACGGTGGTGCCCATCGACACCACGCCGGTGATCGTGGATGAGCTGTCCCGGGTGCAGATCGACTGGCTGAACGCCTTCCACAAGCATGTGTACGAGACGCTGGCCCCCCGCCTGACCGATGAGGAAAAGACCTGGCTGGCCAACAAGTGCGCGCCCATCGGGCGGTGATGCGCTTTGTGCGTTCTTTTCTTGCAAGAAAAGAACCAAAAGAACTCTAATTAAAAATATCCCGAGGGGGTACCCCCTCGGGATATTTTTGTTTGGAATTTCTTCGGTTCCTTCTTTGCAAAGAAGGAACACACAACACACTCACACCCGCTTGTACAGGATGGGCTCATCAAAACCGAAGGTGCGTTTGCCGTTGACTTCCATACTCTCGGACACTTCCAGCACATCGGCGCTGAACCGCTCGAACAGCGTGAACTTCAGCACCGGGCTGAACATCGACACGCTGCCGCCCTCCCAGACGCCGTCCTTCTCCCTGTACAAGGCCGGGGTGAACTTCGCCGACGGCTTCAGGTCCGCGTAGGCCACCGGCTTCATGTTGGCATAGGTGAAGCTGTCCTTGTCATAGCCCGCCGGCAGATCATAGCTGGTCAGCCGCACGCCGTCCTCTTCTTCCGTGAAGAGGAACAGATGGGGCGCCGCATGGGTGTTGCCGTTCGACGTAAAATAGCTCTCCTCCACCATGAACACCCCCGCAAAATCCGCCGGCAGCCCGGTGATCTTGTCGTTGCAGGCCGTGTTCACATGCTCCGCATAGGGGAAGTTCTCCCCCGCCTTGGCGTCATACTGGGCCTTGTTGTTGAAATGCCCGGTCAGAATCTTCATAAAATCATTCAGCTTGCTCATCATGTATGCCCCTTTCTGAGGTTGGCCCGCCGCAGCGGGCGGAATGCATTCTCTGTGTCCCGCGGTGTTCCCGCTTGACAATGTCAAGTATAGTCCCATCGGTTGACTAAGTCAAGTAGTAAAATTCAAAACTTTCTGTGAACAAAAAAGAGGCGGGGCCGAAGCCCCGCCCCCTGGCGGTCGTTTCAATGGGAAGAAATTTGCAGTACACCCGCTTCGTAATCCTCCTGGCTGCAGGGCACGCAGCGGTCCACCTGCCAGATGCCATCCCGCCAGATGGCCTGGATGGTCATATAGTCGGTGCCGGATTCCGTTTCGCCGGTGTTGCGGTTGACGCCGGTCCACTGTCCGGCGGCGTTCAGCGTGACCTTGTGGTCGCCGTAGGCCAGCCCGGCCGTGGAGAAGGTCATGTCGGAGGTATCCAGGTTGTACTGGACGGCGTCGTAGGCGCCCTGGGTGATATCCCCCTCCCAGCTCTGGCCGTTGAGGTCGCTGGAGAACCGCAGGTCCTCCACCTTGCGGGAGTTGAAGGCCTGCAGCTGGGAGCGGTAGTACACCGACAGCATGGCGTCCAGGTAGGCTTCATCGGGGTCGTTGTAGCCTTCCGCGTCGCAGGGGGTCATGGTGCCGAAGGAGGCCGTGGGGTTGCTGGGCTTGGACACCAGGGCCAGGGAGGTCTCGTAGCTGTCGCCCTGGGGCTGGATGGCCCGCAGCAGGGTGTCGGTCTGGGTCAGGACGCTCCGGTCCAGGTAGAGGCGGCCGTCCTCGGCGGCGGCGAAGGTGGTCTCCACCCCGTTGACGGTGATCCGCAGCCCCGGCACCTCGGTGAGGTTTTCCAGGTAGAGGCGGTCGGCCTCGCCGGGAACGGCGGTGGCGGCGGCGCTCTCCGCCGTGACGGTCGCCGGGGCGTCGGCGGGCTGGGCGGAGCGGCCGAACAGCTGGAAGGCCCCCACCCACAGCACCAGGATGAGCACCACCACGGCGGCCACCGTCAGCACGACCACCCCGCGCTTGCGGCGCACAAAGGATTCCGGCGGCCAGCCGGGGGCCTGGGGCGGCACCTCCGAGAGAGGCGCACCGCACTTTGAGCAGAATTTTTCGCCGGGCCGGCGGCTGACGGCCCCGCACTTGGGACAGCGTTTCATGGCAGACACTCCTTTCGGGGTGGGGCGGCGTCAGCTTTCCGCCATCGCCACCAGGTATTTGTAGATCTGGGGCTTGTACTCCTCGTACAGGCCCAGATGTTCGTACAGTTCCTTGTAGTAGTTGAAGAGGGTGGCCCGGGTGGCCACCACGTTCACCGGGTTCAGCACGGTGTGCACGGCGCTGCCGGGGGTGTTGTAGTAGTTGTAGACGGGGGTGGACAGGGCGTAGAACTTCTGGGCATAGCGGATGTAGCTGAGGTTGAAGTAGAGGTCCTCCGACCAGTCCAGTTCCTCGGCGCAGACAACGTCCTCATGGGCACGGACGATGTCGGCCCGGTAGAGCTTGTTCCACATGACGCCGTAGTAGAAGCTGGCCGGTTCCTGCATGAGTCCCGCGGCGAACTGTTCCTTGGTCATGGGGCCTTCCAGCAGGAAGCCGAAGGTCTGCACCTTGTCGGGGCGGGGTGGCCGGGGACGGCGGGCTTCCGCCTCCTCGCTGCGGGGGCGGGGCGGCGTGATGCGGTTGTAGTGGGCGATGACCAGGTCGGCGTCCGACCGGGTGGCCCGGTCCACCAGCAGTTCGGTGGCATTGGGCATCAGGGTGTCGTCGGCGTCCACGAACTGGAGATAGTCCCCGGTGGCGAACTGCAGCCCCAGGTTGCGGGTGGCCGCCACCCCGCTGTTGGCCTTGTCAATGAGCAGGATGCGCTTGTCCACCCCGGCATACATCTGGCAGACCTGCAGGCTCACGTCCTGGCTGCCGTCGTTGAGCAGCAGGATCTCCAGGTTGCGGTAGGTCTGGCGGCGGATGCTCTCCAGACACCGGGCAATGTGATCCTGGGCGTTGTAAATGGGTACAATGATACTGACCAGCGGCGAATCCTGCGGCATAACGGCACGCCTCCTTTTTGTTACTATCACAATACCATAAATTCGCCGCCGTGACAATGGAAAATTCTGCCGCACTGTGGTAGAATAGCAGACAGCAACACAATTTTACAAAGGACGAGGTACATCCCATGAAAGACTCGATTGTGCGCCTGCGGGCGCTGGAAAAGCAGCTGTATGCCTACCGGTATGCGCTGAACGTGGTGGATTTTGACGCCGAGACGGTGGCCCCGGAGGGGGGCGCCGACGGCCGGGCGGAGGCCTGCGAGGTGCTGAGCCGGGCCAGTTTTGATTTGCTGGTGAACGAGGACACCGCCGCGCTGCTGCGGCAGGCGGCGACGGACGCCGAGGACGACCAGCAGACCGCCGAGGTACGGGAGCTGCAGCGGCAGTACGACGAGATTGCAAAAATTCCCGCCGCCGAGTACGCGGCCTTCACCAAGCTGGTGCAGCAGAGCATCCCGGTGTGGACGAAAGCAAAGCGCACCAACGATTTTGCGCTGTTTGCGCCGTTTCTTGAAAAGATCGTGGCGGCCCGCCGGGCCCAGGCCCGGTACTTTGCCCCCGACCGCGACCCCTACGAGGTCTGGCTGGACCGGTACGAGCGTGGCCTGACCATCGCCCAGTGCGACGAGTTCTTCGCCACGCTGCGGGCCACCATTGTGCCGCTGCTGGCGGCCATCCGGGACCACGGCGCCCCCATCCGCACCGACTTCCTCGACCAGGACTGGCCGCTGGACGCCCAGAAGAAGGTCTCCGAAAAAATCATGGAGCTGTGGGGCCTCGAGCCGGAGCACTGTCTGCTGGCCGAGAGCGAGCACCCCTTCACCACGGAATTCTGGCGGGGGGATGTGCGCATCACCACCCACTATATGCCCCGGGATATGTTCTCCAACCTCTACAGCGTGGCCCACGAGGGCGGCCATGCCCTCTACGAGCGGCACATCGCGCCGGAGCTGGACTACACGGCGGTGACGGGCGGTTCCACCATGGGCCTGCACGAGAGCCAGAGCCGGCTGTTTGAGAACTATGTGGGCCGGAGCCGGGCCTTTGTGCACTGCCTCTACCCCACCCTGCGGGAGCTCTTCCCCACCCAGCTGGCCGACGTTTCCGAGGAGGAGATCTGGCGGGCGGTGAACCGAGCGGAGCCGGGGCTGATCCGCACCGAGGCGGACGAGCTGACCTACGCGCTGCACATCATGGTGCGCTACGAGCTGGAGAAGGCGATGATCCAGGGCACGCTGGCGGTCAGGGACCTGCCGGCGGCCTGGAACGCCAGGTACAAGGAGTACCTGGGCCTGGATGTGCCGGACGACGGCCACGGCTGCCTGCAGGACATCCACTGGGCCATGGGCGACATCGGCTACTTCCCCAGCTACGCCCTGGGCAGCGCCTACGGGGCCCAGGCCATCGCCGACCTGCGCAAGACCATGGACCTGGACGCCCAGTGGGCGGCGGGCGACCTGGAGCCGCTGAAAAACGCCCTCTGCGACCGGCTGTGGAAGTACGGCTGCTCCAAGGAACCGGCCTGGCTGGTGAAGAGCCTGTGCGGCGGCGACTTTGACCCCCGCTACTTCACCGACTACCTGAAGGCCAAGTACACCGACCTGTACAAGCTGTAAATTTACAGTTTGTTCACAGCGGAGGACTTGCAATCGGGCAAAGCATTATATACTATTATAGTAGGAATTTGGAAAACAGGAGGTATCCTATGGCACGTACAGAGATTGCCATCATCGGCAGCGGGCCCGCGGGGGTGTCGGCGGCCATCACCGCCAGTCTGCGGGGCAAGCCGGTGCTGCTGTTTGGCAGCAAGAACTTAAGCGACAAGATCGGCAAAGCCCATACGATCCGCAATTATCCGGGATTGCCCGACATCAGCGGCGAGGCGCTGCGGGCGGCGTTCCAGCGGCATCTGGACGCCATGGGCGTGACGGTGACCGAGGCCCGGGTGAACGCGGTGTACGCCATGGGGGACTATTTTGCCATCCAGACGGCCAGCGAAACCTACGAGGCCACAGCGGTGATCCTGGCCACGGGTGTGGTGCAGGGCAAGCCGCTGCCCGGCGAGGAGGAGTATCTCGGCCGCGGGGTGAGTTACTGCGCCACCTGTGACGCGCCCCTTTACCGGGGCAAGCGGGTGGCGGTGATCGGGTCCAGTCCGGCCGCCGAGCCGGAGGCCGCCTATCTTGCCGAGGTGGCGGCGACGGTGCTCTACCTGCCCTTGTATGAAGGGACGCCCGACCTGCCCGCCACGGTGCAGGTCATCCGGGAGAAGCCCACAGCGGTGGTCGGCGAAACGCTGGTGACGGCGCTGCACACCGACGGCGGGGCGTACCCGGTGGACGGAGTGTTTTTGCTGCGGGACGCCATGGCGCCCACCCAGCTGGTACCGGGGCTGGAGGGTTCCGGCGGGCACGTGGCGGTGAACGCGAAGATGGAGACCAACATTCCGGGCTGTTTTGCCTGCGGCGACGCGGTGGGGCTGCCCTATCAGTATGTGAAAGCGGCGGGCGAAGGCAACGTGGCGGCCTTATCGGCGGTGGCGTACCTGGCGGCCCGCAAGCAGAGCGCAAAGGAGTAATGCACAATGGTACACGAAGTACACAAGAATGATCTGACCCAGGCCCAGGCCGCCGACGTGGCGGTGCTGGATTTCAACGCCACCTGGTGCAATCCCTGCAGGATGCTGGCCCCGGTGCTGGAGGCGGCCAGCGAGGAGCTGGAGGGCAAGGCGCTGTTCTACGGCATCGACGTGGACGAGAACCCGGCCCTGGCCCAGCAGTTCGGCATTTCCAGCATTCCGGCGCTGGTGGTCCTCAAGAACGGCCAGCCCGTCGCCCGCCAGGTGGGATTTATGCCCAAAGTGACCCTCATGCATTGGCTGGGCACGGTGCTGTAACCTACTTTCTTTGCAAAGAAAGTAGGCAAAGAAACTCCAACCTTTTAACCCGTAAGACTATAACTGCGGAAAACTCCGCAGCCAGCCTTTGCAGGGAAATCAGTCAAAGAAACTCCAACCAAACCACCCGTAAATTTGCCTGTTTCCGACGGTTGTAGGGCGGGGTCTTGACCCCGCCGGGGAATCTGGCGGTAACGGCCACACTCCGCGGCGGGGAAGAATCCCCGCCCTACAGGTAAACAAACATGGAATATGCCACGATGCAATGGGCAACCGCCTTTCCCCTACCGGCCAGGGGCGATTTTCCACCGTATCCCGGCGCATCCCATTGTATGCACCCGGTATGTCCCGGCAGGGTACGGCGGCAGGGCTGTGTGTTCCCTGCTTGCAGGGGGGAACCGGAATTTCCATAAAAATATCCCGCAGGGGTTACCCTGCGGGATATTTTTGTTTGGAGTTTCTTCGGTTCCTTCTTTGCAAAGAAGGAACAAACCGTTCCTACTTCCCGTAGCTTGCCAGGAACTGCCGGGTGCGTTCCTCCTTGGGATGGTCGATGACCTCCTTGGCGGGGCCCTGTTCCACCACCACGCCGCCGTCCATGAAGAGGATGCGGTCCGCCACATCCCGGGCGAACTTCATCTCATGGGTGACGATGATCATGGTGGTCTTGTTGGCCGCCAGGTCCCGCAGCACCCGCAGCACCTCGCCGGTGAGTTCCGGGTCAAGGGCCGAGGTGGGCTCATCGAAACAGAGGATATCCGGCTTCAGGGCCAGGGCGCGGGCGATGGCCACACGCTGCTGCTGTCCGCCCGAAAGCTGGTGGGGATAATGCCCCGCCCGGTCGGACAGGCCCATGTCGGCCAGCAATTGCCGGGCATGTTCCTCAATTTCCGCAAAGATTTCCTTTTTGTGCTGCTTGTAGTCGGGGCGTTCCTTGGCCAGCAGCTGTTCCGCCAGCATGACGTTCTGCAATGCCGTATACTGGGGGAAGAGGTTGAAGTTCTGGAACACCAGCCCGAAATGCAGCCGCTTTTTGCGGATATCCGCCTCGCTCCGGGTGTGGGCGTCGGCGGCGCTCCAGAGGGTCTCGCCCCCCACCGTGATGGACCCGGTGTCGGCGGTTTCCAGAAAATTCAGGCAGCGCAAAAGGGTTGTCTTGCCGGAACCCGACGACCCGATAATGGCGATAGCCTCGCCTTCCTCCAGCGTAAAGGAGATATCCCGCAGCACGGCGGTACTGCCGAAGCTTTTGCCGATGCCGGCCACTTCCAATAATGCCATAGCAGTCCCCTCCTCAGCGGAAATAGGCCAGCCGCTTTTCCAGCCAGCCGAAGAGCAGCGTCAGCGCGCCCACAAAGACCAGGAAGAAGATCGCCGTGGAGAAGAGCGGCCAGATCAGACCCTTGGCGCTGTACTCCTTGGCCATCATGATGATGTCCTTGTTGGCGATGACGTTGGCCAGGGAGGTATCCTTGACCAGCGTGATGATCTCGTTGCCCATGGGGGGCAGGATGCGCTTGATGACCTGGAGCAGCGTGACTTTAAAGAAGATCTGGCTGCGGGTCATGCCCAGCACCTGGCCGGCCTCGGTCTGTCCCTTGGGGACGGCCTGGATGCCGCCGCGGTAGATCTCGGAAAAATAGCAGGCGTAGTTGATGGCAAAGGCCACCACGGCCGCCACCAGACGGCCGCTGGACCCGGACGGCCAGGGACTGGTAAAGCCCATCAGGCCGGGGCCCAGGTAGATCACAAGGATCTGGAGCATCAGCGGGGTGCCGCGGATGATCCACACAAAGGTTTTGACCGCCCCGCGCAGGGGTGCGAACCGGTTCATCGACCCGAAGGCCACGATGAGCCCCAGCGGCACCGCAAAGAGCAGCGTCAGGCCGAAGAGCTGGCAGTTCAGCCAGAAGGATTCGGTCAGGCGGCCCCAGATTACCAGCGCCTCGTCCATCAGTCTGCCAGGGTCAGGCCGTACTTGTCGGCCAGGGCCTGCATGGTGCCGTCGGCTTTCAGGGCGTCGAAGGCCTCATCCACAGCGGCGGCCGCGTCGCTGCCCTTGCGGAAGGCCACGCCGTACTCCTCGGCGTTGAGCTCATCCACGATCTCCAGGTCGGCGTAGTCGGTGCCCTCGCCGATCATGGCGGAGGCCAGCGTCAGGTCCAGGACGGCGGCATCGGCGGTGCCGGCGGCCACTTCCATCAGGCAGTCGGTCTGAACGCTCTTGCTCACGTAGTCAGCCTGGGACAGGTTCTCGTCCTCCTGGATGGTGGTCTCACCGGCGGAACCGGCCTCGGCCACCACGGTCTTGCCCACCAGGTCGGCGGTGGAGGTGTAGCCGCTGCCCGTCTTCATGACCACCACCTGGGCGTTCTTGGCGTAGGGCTTGGTGCAGGCGGTGTTGGCCATGATGTCATCGGTCAGGGTCATACCGTTCCAGATGCAGTCGATGCTCTTGGCGTCCAACTCCACCACCTTGGTATCCCAGTTGATCTCCACGAACTCCGGCTCCACGCCCAGCTGCTCGCAGACGGCGGTGGCCAGCTCGGTGTCAAAGCCCACGAACTCGCCGTTCTCGTCGGTGTAGTTCATGGGGGCGTAGACGGTGTAGCCAATGGTCATCTTGCCCTTGTCCTTGATGTACTGCAGGTCGCTCTCGCCGGTGGATTCGGCCTCGGCGGCTTCCGAAGTGGACGCGGCCTCGCTGGCGGCGGAGGACGCCTCGCTGGAAGCGGCCTCCGAGGAAGTGGAAGCGGCGGTGGAGCCGCAGGCGGCCAGGCTGGCGGTCATACCGGCGGCCAGCAAAAGACTGATGAGTTTTTTCATGAGTAGTACTCCTCCCTGATGAATCCCGTTTTTCCGCACTCTATCTTTACTGTCCTAAAGCAGTAAAGCAACGGTATTTTTTAATAGTACCGCAAAAACACCGTTTGCGCAAGGGAAAACGGCAAAAAAGCGGCAGGAGGGTGACAAAAACCGCCCCTCCTGCCGGAAAATCACAGCACCTTGCTGAGGAAATCGATGGTACGGGGCTGCTTGGGATGGTTGATGACCTCGTCGGGGGTCCCCTCCTCCACGATGTAGCCGCCCTCCATGAAGATGACCCGGCTGGCCACTTCACGGGCGAAGCCGATCTCATGGGTGACCACCACCATGGTCATGCCCTCGCTGGCCAGCTGCTTCATGACCTGGAGCACCTCGCCCACCATTTCAGGGTCAAGGGCCGAGGTGGGTTCGTCGAAGAGCATGATATCGGGGTTCATGGCCAGGGCGCGGGCGATGGCCACGCGCTGTTTCTGGCCGCCCGACAGCTGGGCCGGATAGGCTTCGGCCTTGTCGGCCAGGCCCACCCGGTTGAGCAGCTTGAGGGCATTTGCCCGGGCCTCGGCCTTGGTGGCCTTTTTCAGCTCGGTGGGGGCCAGCATCATGTTGCCCATGACGTTGAGGTTGTTGAACAGGTTGAAATGCTGGAACACCATGCCCACGTTTTCGCGGACCTTGTTGATGTTGGTTTTCTTGTCGGTGAGATCGTGGCCGTCCACCACGACTTCGCCGCCGGTGATCTCCTCCAGGCGGTTGAGGCAGCGCAGGAAGGTGGATTTGCCGGAGCCGGAGGGGCCCAGGATGACCACCACTTCGCCCTCGCAGATATCGGTGGAGACATCCTTGAGCACTTCCAGGTTGCCGAAGTTCTTCTTCAGGTGGGAGACATGGATCTTGACGTTATTTTTATTCACGGCCACGGTTGAGCCTCCTTTCCATCTGCTTGGCCAGCACCGACAGGATGGTGATGACGATCAGGTACATGACAGCCACGATGGCCCAGACCTGGAAGGACATGAAGGAGTTGGCCACCACGTTCTTGGCGGTGTTGACCAGCTCGGGGAAACCGATGACCGACAGGATGGAGGTATCCTTGAGGGTGATGATGAACTGGTTGATGATGCTGGGGATCATGGTGCGGATGGCCTGGGGCAGCACCACCCGGAACATGGCGCGCCAGTAGGGCAGGCCCAGGCTGCGGGCGGCTTCCATCTGGCCCTTGTCCACGCTCTCGATGCCGGCGCGGATGATCTCGGCCATATAGGCGCCGCAGTTCAGCGCCAGGCAGATGGTACCGGCCTGCAGGGCGGTGAGGGTGACGCCGCCGAAGCCCAGAATGGTGTTGAGCAGATAGGGAATGCCGAAATAGATGAAGTAGGCCAGCACGATCATGGGCACGCCGCGGATGGCGTCCACGAAGATGATGGAGATGATGTTGCAGGCCCGGTTTTTGACCACGCTGAGCAGGCCGAAGATCAGGCCCAGGATGCAGGCGAAGAACAGCCCGCAGAGTGCCAGCAGCAGCGTCTGGCCCATGGCCGTCAGCAGCAGGCCGCCGTAGGTGGTGATGATCTGGATCAAGGGCGGAACTCTCCTTTCCGAAATGAATGGGGGAACACGAAAAAGCGGGGGCGCCTGCGACAACAGGCGTCCCCGCGGGCGATTGAATTTGTAAGGGATCTTTTTAAATCCGTCGCCGGGGGCGGACATGTGCCGACACCGGCGACACCTCCAGGGAAATTTGGCCCAAAATTGTGTGCGAGGCGTCCGCGCCGAGTGCGCGGTTTTGGGTCAAATTTTGTCGAAGAGCTGCAGAGCCGCGCGCTGCCTGCGGCAGAATCAGCGCGGCGGAGCAGGGGCAGCGGTCGCAGAGTGCAAGCGCCGCCACAAGGCGCGCCGCAGGATGCGGGAACCGCAACCCGTACTTCCAAAGGGGGAAACAGGAGTGTCAGGCACCGCCGTGCACGACTGTTTCCTTCTTTGATTGAAGCTTAGCCCAGATACTTGGCCAGGATCTCGTCGTACTTACCGTTTTCCTTGATGTCGGCAAGACCGGCGTTGAACATATCCAGCAGTTCCTGGTTGTCGGCGTTGAAGATGGCGAAGCCGTAGTCGCCGCCCTCATTGGCGGTATCTTCCAGGACCTTCAGGGCCAGGCCGCCGTCCTTGATGGAAGCCTGCATGATGGGGGTATCCTCGAAGCAGGCTGCGCACTGGCCGCCCAGCACAGCCTGGTACATCGTGGGAGAATCCTCAAAGGACTGGATGGTGAAGCCGTACTGATCCTTCAGGCTCTCGGCGTAGGCAGCGCCCTGGGTGCCGGTCTTGACGGCAACGGTCTTGCCCTGCAGGCCGTCGAAGCCGGTGATGTCGGAGTTGGCAGGCACGGTCATGGTCTGGGTGGCGGTGTAGTAGCCGTCAGAGAACAGCCAGCCGGAGTCCTTGCGCTCCTGGGTGATGGAGGCGCCGGCGATCATGCCGTCCGCCTGGCCGGCCTGGCAGGCAGCGATGGCGCTGTCCCAGCCCAGGCTCTTCAGCTCATACTGGAAGCCCTGGTCCTCGGCGATGGCCGCCAGGATATCCACGTCGATGCCCACGAAGTCGCCGTTGGCGTCGGTGTATTCAAAGGGTTTGAAAACGGTATCGGTGGCGATGACCCAGGTCTTGTCGGAACCGGCGGTCTCGGCGGTGGAAGCGGCCTCGCTGGAGGAGGCGGCCTCACTGGAAGCAGCCTCGCTGGAAGAAGCGGCGCCGCCGCAGGCAGCCAGAGACAAAGCCATCATGGCAGCCATACCAAAAGCAAGCAATTTTTTCATAGTGTTCTCGTCCTCTCTCTATAATATCTGCGGCCCGCGGCCGCATCCGATGCGGGGACGTAAACAAAAAGAGCAATAGCAATCCAATACGGATGCTATCGCCCTTGATAGTTCCCATACATCGTACTTTCCTATTATACCAGTTTTCTAAGGAAAGTCAAGCTGTAACGGCGTTTTGGGTTTCTTTTTTTAAGTTTTGAGTCGATTTTTCTTACAGATTCCGTGCTGCGCACAAAAGAATCTCCAGCGCCTTGTCCAGACCCAGTTTGCTGGTGCAGAGGGTCAGGTCGTAGTTGCGGCTGTCGCCGTAGACCTGGCCGGTGTGCTTGGTGCAGTAGTTGCGCCGGGCGCGGTCGGCGGAATCCATGTCCGCTTCCAGCTGTTCCAGCGGGGTGTCGGGCATGAGGGTCTGCATGTGGGCCAGCCGCCAGTTGCGGTCGGCGTGGATGAAGACCCGCAGGCAGTGGTCGAATTCCCGCAGGATGTAGTCGGCGTTGCGGCCCACCAGTACGCAGCTTTCCTTGTCGGCCAGTTCCCGGATGGCCTTCACCTGGGCGTTCCACAGTTCTTCGCTTAAGGGGCGGTCGTAGAAGTTGAACAGGCTCTGGGTGAAGCCGAACTCGTGGGGCACCCGCTCGTCCCAGCGGCGCACCTGTTCGGGGCTTAAGTGGGCGCTGGCCTTGGCGGTGCGCAGGATGATGTCGCGGTCATAGTAGGCGATGCCCAGTTCCCGGGCCAGCTCGCGGCCCAGCTGGCCGCCGCCGGCGCCGAATTCCCGGCCGATGGTGATGATTCGTTTCATGAGGCAACCTCCTTGGGTGCAGGGCGCCGCAGCCGCACAGCCCGGCGCCGGTCTTCTGTTGCCTTTATGATACCATGCCACCCTCTGAAATGACAAGTCCCCCTACTTTCTTTACACCTACTTTCTTTGCAAAGAAAGTAGGCAAAGAAATTCCAACATTGTAACCCGGGAATTTGTCTGTTCCCGATGGCTGTAGGGCGGGGTCTTGACCCCGCCGGACAATCTGGCGGTAACGGCAACACCCCGCGGCGGGGATAAATCCCCGCCCTACGGATAATCGGAAATGGGCTATGGGAGTAATCGCCTGTAGCCCGCCCCTACTCCAACCTTTTGGTCGCGGAATTTCAAAACCATCGCCCTCGGCGGACATGTGCCGACGAGGGCGATACTTTGAGAGCGTCCGGGCCCGTTCGAGTCGCCGCCTGCGGCATGAGAACGGGTTCGGGCGCGACGGTGGGAATCCAAAGGGGAGGTGCAGGAGACGCGGCGCAGCCGCTGAATCCGAACCTCCTCTTTGAGGTATCAGCGCACCTGTCTGCGCACATAAAACACCCCTGCCGCCGGCATCATCACCGCCACCCACAGCGGCTGGGCGGCCAGCTGGGCCAGGGGCGACCAGAGGCGCAGCGGGCCGAAGTGGTAAAGATTCTGGCAGAACAGATCGTAGAAATCCACCGCCGTGGGCATCAGCCCCACCAGCTGCCGCCAGAAATCCGGCAGCATCCCGGCGAACATGGGCTGGAGCACCAGCAGCCCGAAGACCACCGCCATGGCGGCGAAGTTGGACCCCAGCAGCCCCGACACCCCCGCCGTGATGCCCGCGGTGCCGAGACAGCAGGCCAGCCCCAGGACCAGGGCGAACCGTTCGCAGTCGCCGAAGGTGAGGGGCGCGGTGGCCAGGGGTTTGAACAGCTGGATGGGACAGTCCAGTCCCCGGGTGCCGAAGAAGAAGAGCTGCCCCGCCACCAGCAGGGCGGCCACCACGCACCACACCAGGGCGGCTACCGTGAGGGCGGCGGCCAGCTTGGCCAGGGCCAGACGGCGGCGTCCGCGGCGGGTGCAGTGGCTCACTGCCAGCACGCCGGACTGCACCTCGTCGGAAAAGACCGGCGCCAGGGCAATGCCCAGCAAAAGACACACCCCGATGAGGATATCCCGGAAAGTCTCCAGCACGGTGAACTGTCCGCCGTACCAGTCAAACTGGAAGGGGGTCCGCACCCCGGCCTCCTGGGCCTCAAAAACGGCCCGGTCGGCGGGGTCGTCGAACTGGCTGTCCAGCCAGCGGGTCACGGCGGCGGCCCAGTCGTCGTAGTAGTTCAGCAGCCTGTGGGGTTCCAGCTCGGTGGCCTCGGCATAAGGATAGTCGTACACCGCGGCGGCTATGTCCGAGAGGGTATACCCCATGCCGCCCATGGGCCGGATGGTCTGCACCCAGCCGTCAAAATCCACGTTGCCGTCGGGGGTGCGGTTGGCGGGGTCGTGGTAGAAGTCGTAGATGACGCCCTGGGCCTGGGCCAGCTTCTCCCCCGTGAGGGGTCCCCGCCACCGCTCCGCCCAGGCCAGCTGGTTGGCGATCTCTTCGGGGCCGGAGACCCGGGGCAGGTCGTTGGAGATGGTGTAGCCGTTGTTCACATAGACGTTCACCAGGGTGCCCGCCACGGTCCAGAGGAGGATGAGGGCGAGGGCCAGCCGGGCGGCGCGGCGGCCCAGGATCTTTTTCAGTTCCCAGCGGTAAAGGCTCATAAGGGGCTCCTTTCATCACATCCGGCGGCGGAGATAGCCGCGGGCGGCCAGGGGCAGCAGCGCCACCAGCCAGAGAGGCAGGACGGCCAGGGGGTAGAGCCCCGCGGGCAGCACGGTTCCGCCGGGCAGGGTGACCAGGGCGTTGCCGGTGAAATCCGCCAGCGTGGTCTGGAAGGGCACGGCCCGGGCCAGAAAGGCCAGCGACCCGCCGGCGGACAGCAGGCCGGACAGCGCCCGCAGCAGCACCAGCACCCCCACCAGGGCGGCCAGGGCGGGAAATTCCCCCGCAAAGGCAGCGGAGAGGGCGGCAGCCAGGGCGGCTCCCGCCATACAGGAGAGCAGCCCGGCGGCCAGCAGCAGGGCTTCGGTCTGGCCCAGGGTCAGGGGGAAAAGGCTTCGGCTGTCGGCGATCTGCAGCGAGGCGGAGAGGCCCCGGGCGCCGAACATGGCCAGCTGCACCCCCATGAACACAGCCATGCAGAGGGCGAACCCGCCCCCGGCAAAGGCCAGGGCGGCGGCCAGCTTGGCGGCGGTCAGTTTTCCCCGGCCGCAGCGGGCGCAGTGGCTCACCGGGAAGACCCCGGTGCGCAGCTCACTGCAGAAAAGGGGCACCACCCCGACGCAGAGCAGCAGCCCCACCAGGTAGATCACGTTGCCCAGCGCCGAGAGGACCGCCTTGTGCCCCGCCACCCAGTCGTAGGTGAAGGGCAGCGCCACCCGGTCCCGCAGCGCCGTCAGCAGGGCCTGCTTGTCGTCGGGGGCGGCCTCGATCTGCCGCCGGGTGTTTTCCTGCCAGAGATCATAGAACCGGTCCAGGGCGCCGTCCTCCAGGGCGGTCATTTTGGCGGGCCAGTTTTCCCAGGAAATGCAGCCGCTGTCGGTGAACACCTCCGCCGCCGTGTAAAGGATGTTCCCCTGCACAAAGGCGGCCTGGCCGTCCACCGTCCCCTGGCTTTCCACCACGGCGCGGCAGTCCGCCCGGGCGGCTTTGAGCACCGCCGGGGTCAGCGGTCCCTGCCAGGCCCCGGCATCGGCGGTGGCCTGCACAATGCAGGCCCGGGCCTCCCAGGTGGGTGCCTCCACGTCGGTGCCGAAGCCCAGGTTGGCAAAGCCCAGCGTCAGCGGTCCCACCGCCGCAAAGGCGAGACAGAGCACCAGCAAAAGACGGGTCATCCGGCGGCGTAAAATCTTTTTCAGTTCCCACCAGAAGAGCGTCATGGTCTTTCCTCCCCGGCAAAATGCCACAGATAGACATCCTCCAGCGTGGGGTCGGCGGGGGCGGCCCCCGCCGGCGGGTCCGCCGTGATGAGCCGCAGCTCCACCCCCTGCCCCTCGTGGCGCAGGTTCGCCACATTGTAGACCGCTTCCAGTTTGGCGGCGGTCTCCCCGTCGGTGTGCACCGTCCACACCTTGCCCCGGGCGTTTTCGGAAAGTTCCGCCACGGTGCCCTCGTCGGCGATGGCACCGTTTTTCATCAGCAAAATGCGGTCGGCGATGGCCTCCACGTCGGAGACGATGTGGGTGGAGAGCAGCACAATGCGGCCCTTGGCGTAGTCGGCGATGAGGTTGCGGAACCGCACCCGTTCCCGGGGGTCCAGTCCCGCGGTGGGTTCGTCCAGGATGAGGATCTCGGGGTCGTTGAGCATAGCCTGGGCGATGCCCAGCCGCTGCCGCATGCCCCCCGAGTAGGCCCGCAGCTTTTTGCGCCCGGCGTCGGCCAGCCCCACCTGCTCAAGGAGCTGTTGGGTGCGGCGGGCGGTCTCGGCCCGGGTCAGCCCCTTCAGGGCCGCGATGTAGCGCAAAAACTCCGCCCCCGTGAAGTCGGGGTAGCAGCCGAAGTCCTGGGGCAGGTAGCCCAAAAGGGCCCGGTAGTCCTCCCCCAGGCGGCGGATATCCGCCCCGTCGCAGCGGACGGTGCCCTCGGTGGGGTCCAGGATGCCGCAGAGCATCCGCATCAGGGTGGTTTTGCCGGCGCCGTTGGCGCCCAGCAGGCCGTAGACGCCGCTGTCCAGCGTCAGCGACAGGTCCCGGACGGCGGTAAAATGGCCGTAGCGTTTGGTCAGATGTTGGGTCTGTAAGGTGCGCATGGCAGTTTCCTTTCCTTATAAAGAGAGCAGGGTGCGGCCGCCCTCCCGGGCAAGGCGGCGGGTCTGGCAGGCCAGCGCCAGCACCGAGAGAACCAGCACCGCCGCCCAGAGGGGCCGGGCATTGGGGGCGTAGAGGCGGCCCTGCAGCCGGGGGGCGGGCAGCACCAGCACCAGCAGGGCGATGCCCGTCACGGCCAGGGCGGCCGGGGTGAAGGCGGCGGGGCGCAGACGGCGCAAAAGGGCCATGCAGACCGCGCTGACACAGCAGAAGGGCGTCAGGCAGTAGAGCAGCACAATGATGCCGTCGCTGCGGCAGACCGCCGACCCCGCCGCCGCAAAGATGCCCAGCAGCACGGCGTCACAGACGCCGAAGACCAGCAGCCGGGCGGCGGTGACCCGGGGCAGGCTGTAGCGGGTGGCCAGTTCCAGTTCCAACATGCCCTGGTGGTAGACCCGGGCCAGGTCCTGCACATTGGCCACCAGCAGCAGCGGCGCCGCCGCGGCACAGAGGGCGTACTGCCGCAGGGCGTAGACCCCGGCGCGGCCGTTGGCCCAGACCAGCAGCAGCACTCCGGCCAGCAGGGCGAACTGCAAGGCCCACATCCGTTTGCGGATGAACCCCGCCTGGCACCACACAAAACCGAGGCCGGTGGGCCGGGGCGGCGGCAGGGTGCGCAGCAGTTCGGCCGTGCGGCGTTTGTCCGCCGGGTCGGGGGCGGGCGGCGGGTCCCGGCGCAGCAGGGCCGCCCAGTCAGGTTGGCGGGTCATGGCAGTTCCTCCTTCAGCAGTTGCTCCAAACGGCGTTTCGCCCGGTGCAGCCGGTAACGCACGGCGGGCACCGTGGTGTGGGTGATGGCGGCGATCTCGGCGGCGGTGAAGCCCTGCTCGTAGCAGAGCAGCAGGGCGTTGCGCTGCTCAAAGGGCAGCGCGGCCAGGGCGGCCCGCACCGTCAGGGCGGTGTCCCGGTCGGGGGCGGGCGCCCCGGGGTCCCGCTGGCTCTCCGGCAGGTCTTCCAGAGCCACCGGCTTTTTCCGCTTGCACCAGTCCTTGCAGAGGTTGCCCGCAATGGTGTACAGGTAGTTCAGCTCCCGCCCGTCGTGGCGGTAGCGGTCCCGGTGCTGCCAGAACCGCAGAAAGGTGGTCTGGGTCAGGTCCCGGGCCAGCTCCTGCTGCCCCACATGCCGCCAGCAATAGGCGTAGATTGTATCATACTGCGCCAGTACCAGCGCTTCCAGTTCCGCCTGGTCCATCCTTTCACCACCGTTCACTAGGTATAACGAAGGACACCCCCAAAAAGAAGCATCCTCTGCCAATTTTTTCAGTATACCCCTTTTGGGGGCATAGGAAAAGCGTTTTGCCTGCCCTTGTGCGGCCGTGTCCGTTGTGCTATAGTTAAAAAAATGGTTTTCGGGAAAGGACGGGAAGGATCATGCGCAGAAAGGACCGGGAGGTCACGGATTTTGCGGCCATGGTGGAGATTGTGAAGGCCTGCGGCGTCTGCCGGCTGGGAATGCAGGACGGCGAGGGCGTCTATATGGTGCCGCTGAACTTCGGCTATGCGGTGGAACAGGGGCAGCTGGTGCTCTATTTCCACGGAGCGGACGCCGGCAAAAAGCTGGCGCTATTGCGGCAAAACCCCGCCGCCAGCTTTGAGATGGACACCGGCCATAAGCTGGTGCCGGGGGAAAAGGCGGACGACTACACCTACGCCTACCGCAGCGTGCTGGGCCGGGGCAGCGTGGAGCTCCTGGAGGGCCGGGACGCCCGGCTCGGGGGGCTCAACCGCATCATGGAGCACTACTCCGGCCGGGGAGACTGGACGGTGGAAGACGCCATGCTGGACCGCACGGCGGTCTACCGGCTGCGGGTGAGCAGCTGGACCGCCAAGGAGCACAAGGTACCGTAACACAGCAAAAAACGCACAGCCTTTTGCAAAGGCTGTGCGTTTTGCGTTTATTGGGGCGGGTTCTCCTGGAGTTTTACCACCAGGGTATCGCCGAAGGGGGCGATGCTGCCCTGGGCAGGCCAGACCGGCATGGCGGCGAATTCCTGGCTGCCCACGATGTTCTCGTACTCCTCCAGCGTGACGCCGTGGGTATCGATGCCGTGGTAGTCGTAGAGGTAGGTGGGCCAGCAGTCCAGGATGCCGTGGGTGCCGCCCCAGAACAGCGGCGACCGCTGGTACTGGCTGTACCAGTACAGCCCGTTGGACGCCTGGACCCGGCTTTCGTCGGGGAAGCCGGCCATGAGCAGTTTGGTGTCGGCGGTGTAGGCGGGGTCGGCCAGCACCTGGTCGAGGATGGCGTCGGTGAGGCTGCCCACATAGTGGTAGGAGAGCTCCACCGTGCGGTAGGTGGCGTTGGCCGACAGGGCGAACAGCCAGCAGACGGCGGTCATCAGCAGGGTGGCGGCGGCGCGGCGGGTGCGGCGCAAGGTTTTGGTTTCGGGCAGCGTCCACAGCGCAAAGCAGAAGGGCAGCAGCAGCTGCATGGGGTAGGACATGAGGCGGTCCACCCGCACGTCGGTGGCGATGACATCGATGACGTTGAAGGCCAGGGGCAGCAGCACCGCCGACGCTACCAGCAGCGCCAGGTGGACGGGATGGCGCAGCAGCGCCCGCAGCCGCCACAGCACCACAAAGAGGGCGCTGGCCACCAGCAGCATCCAGAGGGCCTCGCCGATGTGGCCGGTCTCCATGCGGCAGTAGAGGAAAAAGTCGCTGTAGGCGTGCTGCAGGGAGGGCACCAGCAGCGAAAGACTCTTGCCGGCGCTGATCTGGTCGGCGCCGCAGTAGTCCGCCATGGTGGTGCCGTAGTGGAGCTGTTCCAGCTTGACCACCCCGAAGTAGAGGATGCCGCCCAGCACCCCCACTCCCAGCATGGCGCCCACCCGGGCCAGCACGGGGCGCAGGGGTTCGGTGCGCAGGCAGGCCAGCATGAGGGTGAGCAGCGTAAGCCCGGCGGCGATGCCCACATAGGCCTGGTAGCCCCCCAGGGAGCAGGCCATGCAGAGCACCGCCAGAGCGCCGGCAGGGTTTTGGGCATGGGGATTTCCTCTTTTCCGTTGAATTCTCCGCTATTATACTGCAACAAAACCCCCGCCGCAAGCAGCCGGGGGCGCAAAAAGGCCCCGCACCGGGGGTGCGGGGCCGGAAAGGTTCAGCCGTTGGCTTCTTTGCGTTTGGCGATCTCCGCCTGTTCGGCGGGCAGGTTCTTTTCCACGGTCCAGAACAGCACCAGCACGGCGCAGACCAGGTAGGCGATGGTCTCCACCCAGATGTAGTTCACCGTGATGGCGCTCTGGACGGCGGCGGACTGGGCCGCGGTGCCCAGGGCCACGTCGGCGGCCTGGTCGTAGCCCACGGCGCCCAGCACGCCGGAGAAGATGGCGTTGCAGATGGGCGTTCCGGCCACCATGATGGAGCTGTAGATGGACATGGTCAGGCCGTCGGTGCGGATGCCGCGGCGGAACTCGATGTGGTCGATGACATCAGCCAGCATGGCCAGGATGAGGTAGCAGGCGGGGGCGGAGCCGAAGCACTTGAGGGCCACGCCCACGGCCACCGGCACGATCTCGCCGTTGCCGAAGCCCGCGATGACGCCGCCCGCGGCGCCCACCAGCATGCCCACCAGGCAGACGGTGCGCTTGGAGAACCGGTTGGCCAGCGGCACCACGAAGAGGGCGGCCACCGCCATGGGGATGGCACCCAGCACGGCCAGCAGCGACTGGGAGGCGCCCCAGGCGTCGGCGGAGCCGAAGAAGGTGTTGTCCATGACCCATTTGCAGAAGTAGGCCATGGAGCCGTTCTTCATGGCGCCGGCCCACTGGAAGGCCAGGTAGAACAGCAGCACCAGCCACCACCAGGGTTCGCTGGTGACGGCCTTGAGCTGCTCGCCCAGGGGCGGGGCGGCGGGGCGCTGGTCATCGGAGGCGCCGGTGCGCAGTTGTTCCTCGGTGACGCGCTCCCGGGTGAACTTGTACTGGAGCAGCACCGTGAGGGCCGTGAAGATGGCCACCACCAGCATGGCCAGGAACCACCGGCCCTGGTCCTCTTTGAGGGCGAAGGAGACCAGCAGCGGGAAGATCATGGAGCCCACGCCCATGACGCCAAGACCCGCCACATTGGTGAAGGAGGCCAGGGCGCTGCGCTGCTGGGAATTGCGGGTGGACACCGGGATGAGGGTGGAGTTGGCGGTATTGTAGATGGGGTAGGCCACGGCGTAGAAGAGGTTATAGGCCACGGCGATCCAGACCATCTTGGCAGCGCCCTCAAAGGGGACGATGAACATGAGCACCGACGCCACCGACAAAGTCAGCGCCGACAGCAGCACCCAGGGGCGGGCCTTGCCGGCGAGGCACCGGGTGCGCTCGATGAGCTGGCCCACGATGAGGTTGGCCGCCACGATGAGGATGGTGGAAAACAGCTGCAGGCCGGTGAGGAAGCTCAGGTCCAGCCTGAGCACATCGGTGAAGTAGTTCTGCAGGATGCTGGTGTAGATGCCGGAGGCCAGCAGGGCGCCGAAGGGGCCGATGAAGTAGCCGAAGAGCATCTCGGGCAGGCGGACCTCCTGGCTTTTCACGAGGGAGGCGGCCAGCGGACTGTTCCAGAAGCTGTTCCGGGATTTGGACACGGAAAATCCTTCCTTTCCTGGGGGGTTGGTGGGGGCGGTCAGGCCAGTTCCACCCGGGCGGTGGCGGTGAGGCGGCCGTCGGTGACGGTGAGGGTCACCGGGCCGGAACCGTCCGCCCGGACGGCGGCCAGGGCGCGACCGTAGTAGGTATCGGTGGTATCGGTGAGGAAGCCGGTGGTGTTGTAGGGGCAACCGCTGCCCAGGCCCACCAGCGTGCCGCCGGTGACCTGCGCCTGCAGCTTGCCCCGCTCCAGCGGCTTGACGGTGCCGGCGTTGTCGGCGTACTGCAGCCGCACGAAGACGAGGTTTCCGGCTTCGGCGGCGGTCGCCTCGGGCAGGGCCTGGAGCTGGGTCTCCCCGGCGGTGTGCAGGGCGCTGCGGCCGGTCTCCTTGCCGGCCTCGTCGTAGAGCACCGCCTCCAGCGTGCCGGGCTGGTAGGTCACCCGGAACCGGGCCACGCAGTTTTTGAGCCTGGCCCGCCCTGCCGGTTTGCCGTTGAGCAGCAGTTCCGCCTCGGCGCCCCGGCCGTAGACTTCCACATCCGCCGGGCGGCCCTCACAGCCGGCCCAGCTCCAGCTTTCCAGGGCGTTGGACATGCGCCAGGCCGAGGGAGAATGCTTTTCGCCGGTGTGGTTCACCGGCCAGACGGCCAGACGGGGGCCGGGTTCCAGCCGGAAGGCCACCCGGGTGTAGAGCATCTCGCCCCAGGGGGCGCCGATGAGGTCCAGACGGCCGCTGCCCGCCGACACCCAGCCCGGCCCGTGGGAGAATTCGGGGGCGTAGTCGGCGTATTCCCAGGCGCCGATGCCCACCTCGCCCAGGTAGTCCATGCCCGCCCAGACGAAGTCGCCGATGACGCGGGGCTCCCGCAGGGCCAGGTCGTAGAACCGGGCGGCGTCCTTGCAGAAGGTCTCGCTGCCCAGGATGAGCCGGTGGGGGTACTTTTTCAGGTCGTGGGGGTAGCGGTAGATGCCGTAGTTGTAGCCCGCCACGTCCATGTTGGCGTAGGCGTCCCGGGTCTTCCAGTCGCAGGGAGGCAGGGTGGCGCCCCGCTTCATGAACTCGTCGCCCAAAAGACCGGCCAGGTTATTGAAGAATTCGCTGCCCACCGCCTTCTTCCTGGCGTTCTTCCCCTGCTGTTCGGCCTTCCGGGCCTCCTTTTTGGCCTTTTCGTCGCTGTAGACGCCGAAGCCCATGGAGCTTAAGAAGTTGAAGAAGATGTTGACGCCGCAGCTCACCGGGCGGGAATCGTCCAGGCTGTGGAGGTAGTCGGTCATCTGGCCGGTGAAGGCGATGCCCTTGGGCTGGGCGGTCTCGGCCACCTCGTTGCCGGTGGAGTAGAGGATCACCGAGGGATGGTTGTAGTCCTTGTCCACCAGGTCCTTCAGGTCCTGCTCCCACCAGTCCATGAGATAACCCGCGTAGTCATGCTCGGTCTTGTGGATGTACCACATGTCGGCGTACTCGTCCATGACCAGCATGCCCAGCCGGTCGCAGACCTCCAGCATCGCCTTGGAGCAGGGGTTGTGGGCGGAACGGATGGCGTTGTAGCCCGCCTGCTGCAGCAGCCGCACCTTGCGTTCCTCGGCCTCGGGGAAGGCGCAGGCGCCCAGGATGCCGTTGTCGTGGTGGACGCAGGCGCCCCGCAGGATGATGCGCTCACCGTTGAGCAGCAGGCCGTCGTCCCCCCAGGCGATGGTGCGCAGGCCGAAGGTGGTCTTTGCCGCATCCTCGCCGAAGGTGGCCCTGCAGGTGTAGAGCCGGGGAGATTCGGGGCTCCACAGCCCCGCTTCGGGCAGGGGGACCGTGAAGGACGCCTTGCCGTCGCTCTCCCCTTCCACGGCGGCCAGCAGGGTGTCGCCGTCCAGGATCTCCACCCGCACGGGGCCGGGGGCGGTGGTCTCCACCGTCACCTTGGCCGTGGGGGGCTGGATGCCCGCGGTGGCCACCTTGAGGCCGTTCACCGGGATGTGGGCCGCGGGGGCGGTCCAGAGGGTCACGGGGCGGTAGATGCCGGCGCCGGAATACCACCGGCTGTTGGGCTGGTCGGCGTTGCGGGCGATGACCTGCAGCGTGTTGGGGCGGTCCTTCGCCACCTTGCCGGTGAGGTCCACATAAAAGTTGGTGTAGCCGTAGGGGCGGAAGGCCAGCTTCTCCCCGTTGAGCAGCACCTCGGCGTTGTGGTAGACGCCCTCGAACTCCAAAAGCAGCGTCCGGTCCTGCCAGGCGGGGTCGAAGCCGAAGGTCTTCTCGTACAGGTAGTCCCGGCCGGCGACCCAGCCGGTGTTGATGCCGCCGGCGCTCTCGGCAGTGCGGGGTTCGGCCAGCATGGCGTCGTGGGGCAGGGTCACCGGGGTGCCGGGGCCGTCTTCCTCCAGGTGGCGGCAGGTCCACCGGTCGTTGAACTGTGTGGCTTTCATAGAGTTACTCCTTTATACGGGAAAAGCGGCCCGGCAACATCATGCCTCCGGGCCGTCTTTCCCCCTTGTTCAGATTTATCTGTGTATGCCTGTCAGGCGGCCTGGCTGTACTGCTTCATGAAGCTGGCGACCAGGGCCAGCAGGGCGCCCACCCCCATGAGCACGCAGAACAGGATGAGCATGCCCAGGGTGGTGTTGGTGACGCCGATGCCGTTGCCGCTGAGGCGGCCCGAGATGTTGTTGAGCTGGGAGCTCAGGTAGAATGCCAACGACGCCATATAGCAGGCGGCGGGCAGGATGGCCAGGGCGGGGATATCCTTCACCAGGCCGATGGCGGCGATGACCACGCCCACCAGCAGCAGCACGGGGGGCAGCAGGTTGATATCCTTGACCACGTTGGTGTAGACCAGCATGAAGACGCCGGTGATCAGCGCCACGGCCGCGGAGGCAGAACCCACATAAAATCCGATGGCTTTCTTTTTATTTTCCATGCTTCACACCTCTTATTGCTCGTTGCGCTTTTTGTTGCCGCGGGCGGTCATGCCGTAGGCGACAGCCAGGGCCACGGTGGCCACGGCCAGGACCCCGTCCAGGGTGAACAGGGCGATCTGCCACCAGGGGATGACGGTCTGGTAGACCATATCGCCGGACATGCCGTTGATCACCGCGCTGTTGGCCAGCATGTAGTAGAAGCCGTGCTGGGATTCCCGCAGCAGGCCGTACAGATAGCCGTCGTCGTTGGTCTCGATGTATTCTTCCAGCTCGGGGGCGCGGAGTTTTTCACCCACGATGCACCAGAAGTCGGTGCCGCCCACCAGGCCGTCCAGCGTGTGCTGGTAGGGATGCATGGCGCAGTCCGAGATGGTGGCGCCGGTGAAGCCCCACTCGCCGCGGAGCACGTTGCGCAGCAGCTCGGCGTTGTGGCCCACGTAGGTCAGGCCGACGCGGCTGTAGGAGGTCATGGTGCTGGTGGCGCCGCCCTTGGTGAAGCCGCCCTCGAAGGCCTTGAGGTAGATCTCACGGATGGCCTGCTCGTTGCTGAAGATGCAGACGCCGTTGCGGTTGGTTTCCTGATCGTTCAGGGCAAAGTGTTTCATGGCTGCGGACAGACCCTTGGCCTGCATGGCCTTGACCTGCTCGGTGGCCAGCAGATAGGACAGGGTGGCGTCCTCGGAATAGTACTCGTAGTTACGGCCGCTGAAGGGGGTGCGGTGGGTATCCACGCCGGGGCACCACAGCTGCTGCACGCCGCAGAACAGGGCGTCCTCGCCGATGAAGTAGCCGCGCTTGGCGATCATGTCCTTGTTCCACTGGCTGGCGGCGACCATCTGGCCCACATAGGCGGTGCCGCTGCCCTCAATGCCGGTGTTGGCGGCCACGCCCGCGTCAGCGGAGCTGCCCGGGAAGTAGGGGCCTGCCACGCCGTTGGGGCCGTCCTGGTTGCGGTTGACCGGCTTCATGGCGTTCTCGTTGGCGGGCTGGCCCCAGTTCTCATCGATCATGGTGGCCATGTCGTCCAGCGTCAGCTGATCCAGGAAGTCGTTCCACTTCGGGTCGTCGTAGGCCAGGCCGTGCATGTCGGCCAGGGCCAGGCCGTTGTCGGCGCCCTGGGTGAAGGTGCTCACCGACGGGGCATCCGCCGGGGTCTCATAGAGGTGGCCGTCGATCTGCTTGATCATATCGGCGGTGGCGGTCACGCCGGTCTGGGCGGTGGGGAAGGTGCCTTCCCAGTCCTGCCGGGTCAGGTAGGTGACGGAATCGGGAATCCAGTAGTTCAGGTCGGCGTCGTCAAACTGGTTGGTGACTTCCACGCCGGTCTGGGCGGAGTTGCGGTAGGTCTCGGTATCCAGGGCATCCTGGGTCCAGTGGTACACCTTGGTGGCATCGCCGTCGGCGGGGTTGCCCTCGTGGTCGTACATGCCGGTGGCGCCCTTGGCGGCCAGGACGTTGTTCAGCGCATCGTGGGCGCTGTCGCCGATGGCCAGGTAGTAGTCGCCGGCGTCCATGATGTAGCCCTTGGCGTTGGTGTAGTCATAGCTGGCCAGCAGGTACTTGTCGATGGTGACGGTCACCGTCTGGGAAGCGCCGGGGTCCAGCAGATCGGTCTTGTCGAAGCCGGCCAGCTGGATGGAGGATTTCTCCACCTTGTTCTGGCGGTCGTAGTCGGTGTAGGGCGTCTGGACGTAGACCTCCACCACGCTCTTGCCGGGCACCGAGCCGGTGTTGGTCACCGTGACGTTGGCGGTGATGACGCCGTCACTCTCGGTGACGCTGTCCAGCTTCTGGGAGAAGGTGGTGTAGCTCATGCCGTAGCCGAAGGGGTAGGCCACCTCCTCGGCGTAGTTCCAGCCGTTGGTGGAAGCGAAGGTGCCTGCCTGGCCGGTGGCGTTGCCCTGGCCCAGGACGGCGTCCTCATAGCGGGTCTCGTAGTACTTGTAGCCCACGTAGATGCCTTCCTGGTAGACCATGTAGGTGCCCACGTAGTTGATGGGGAAGCCGGCGGAAATCTGGCTGTCTACGGCGCCCGCCTTGACTTCGTCCTGGTTGGCGTACTCGTAGTTGCCCATGTTCTGGGTGGCGGCGGCGGACAGGGAGTTGGCGGCAAAGGTGTCCACCAGACGGCCGGAGGGGTTGGCCGCGCCGGTGAGCAGGTCCGCCACGCCGCGGTAGCCCACCAGGCCGGGGGTGCCGATCCACAGCACGGCGTCGATGCCGTACTCATCCAGGAAGTTCAGCTCGATGGGATAGGCGCTGTTGAGCAGCAGCACGATCTTGTCGAACTGGCCGGAATCCTTGATCATCTTAAGCATATCCGCTTCGTTCTTGTGCAGGGCCAGGCCGCTGATGCCCTCGGCGTCCTGGGTGCTCACGTCGGTGTTCTCGCCGCCGTACCGGGCCAGCACCACCACGGCCACATCGCTGTAGTCGGCGAAGCTGCTCTTCAGATCATCGGTGTAGAAGTCGATGGGCTTCTCGGCCACAGACGGGCCGCCGATGCTGCCCACGTTGGCGAAGCTGGGGTCCTCGGGCAGATAGGCGTTGTAGAGGGTATCGTTGATGTTGAAGCCCTTTTCCTTCAGGGCGTCGTAGAGGCTCACCTGACGGGTGGGGTCGTTGTTGCCGCCGCCCGAGCTGTTCTTGTAGAGCGGATGGGCCGAGGTGTAGCCGAACAGCGTGATGTTGCGCTCGTCTTCCGCCAGGGGCAGGGTGTTTTCCTGGTTGCGCAGCAGCACGGCGCCCTCTTCCATCTCTTCCTCGATGAACGCTTCCTCATCGGCCTGCAGCTTTTCCAGGTCCTCCTGGGTGAGGTTGTTCACATCGCCGTAGTCGCTGGCGTAGTATACGGGGGGCTCCTCGCCGCTCTTGTCCACGAACTTGCCGGTGGCGGTGCCCAGGCTGGTGTTCAGCATGGATGCATATCCCATGGCGGTGTTCGTCATGACCACGGCGAAGGCCAGAACAGCGGCCGTCACCGATGTCAGGCCCCGCAGGACGTTGCTTTTTCTCATGATCCTTTTGCCTCCATCTTGTGTCATTCTCCTTCTTTTCGGGGTCCGCGGGGCGGGCTTGCCGCCCTGGGGACCGATGGCCGGGACGGCGCCTTGCCCCGGACCTTCCGGCCGCCGCTTTCCGGGAGCAGAGGGAAGCTGCGGCCTTTGTTGATACCAGTATAGCATGCTCTTTCCGGCGCGGCGGGTCCATTTCGTAAACGAGGGTATTTTTTTCGTAAGTGATGATTTTCCACAGATTGTTTTGTCCCGCGTCCGGA
This sequence comes from uncultured Subdoligranulum sp., assembly GCF_963931595.1. Classification (GTDB taxonomy): domain Bacteria; phylum Bacillota; class Clostridia; order Oscillospirales; family Ruminococcaceae; genus Gemmiger. Next base: position 2,892,695 of record NZ_OZ007030.1, on the reverse strand, counting down.
ACTTTATGTGAATGTGCACAAATTTGTTTTTGGTTTATAGGGCAATATACCGATGCAGTCCGAAAAGTGCCCCTTGCCCGGGCGGGCGGCGCATGGTACAATTTATAACAGAAAGGTACACAGCGGGAAAGGAGGAACAGGCCATGGTCAACATCGCGATCCTGGAGGATGACGCCGGGGACGAGGCCTCGCTGGAGCAGAGCCTGCAGCGGTACGCCCAGGAACAGCAGGAGCTGTTTTCCATCCGCAGTTTTTCCGATCCGGCGGTGTTTCTGCAGAACAGCCCCTCGGCATTCGACCTGATCTTCCTGGACATCGACCTGCCCACCATGACCGGCATGGAGCTGGCCCGGCAGATCCGCCGCCAGGATTCCCTGGTGACGCTGATCTTTGTGACCAACCTGGAAAAGTACGCGGTGAGCGGGTACTCGGTGGGCGCCTTTGACTTTGTGGTCAAGCCCATCAACTACTACCGTTTTGCCTCCATGCTGCGGCGGGCGCTGCGCAGCATTGCGGCGCGCCAGCCCCGGGAGGTGGTCATCCAGACCTCGGGGGGCATCACCCGGCTCAACGTGACCCAGCTGTACTATGTGGAGATCCGGGACCATCTGCTGATCTACCACACCGTGGGGGAGAATCTCACCGCCTGGGGCAAGATGTCCGACGTGGAGGCCCAGCTGGCCCCCTACGACTTTGCCCGGTGCAGCACCTCCCACCTGGTGAATCTGCGGTTTGTGGATTCGGTGGAGGGCAGCGACGTGCTGGTGGCGGGCACCCGGCTGCCCATCAGCCAGCGGCGGCGCAAGGCCTTCTACAGCGCCGTCACCAGTTATTTCAGCCGGAAGTGAGGCATTCGACGTGATTTCACCGGCCTTTGTGCACGCCATGCTGGTGCACTTCAAATTTTTTGATATTCTGCTGGGGTTTCTGGCGGGCACCCTGCTCTTTGCCCGCCACTGCAAGCCCCGGCCCCGTTTCTGGCTGCGGGCGGCGGGGTCGCTGGTGGTGCTGCGGCTGCTCTGCCTGGTGTTCGCCTACACCTACGGCGGCAGCCTGCCGCTGGAGGCGCTGTTTTCCGGCATCATGCTGGTGGTCATGCTGGCGGGGCTGATGTTCTGCTATGAGGAGAGCATCTGGAACATGCTGTTCTATTTCGGCTCGGGGTTCATGACCTGGTACATCACCGACCGGCTCTTCCTGGTGACGGCGTCGCTGGCCCGGCTGAATCCCCGGCTGGCCCCCTATTTTGTGGAGGGCACCATCCCCCACATCCTGCTCTACGTGGGCAGTTTTGTGCTGGTCTACCTGTTCATCCACCTGACGGTGGAGCGGCAGATGCACCGGTTTTCCGGCGGGCAGATCCCCATGCAGAACTCGCTGCTGCTCTTCACGCTGGTCTGCATCCTGACCCCCATCTTCTACTTCGAGAGCGCCGAGATCGCCCACTACAACCTGTTTTCCTACAATCTGCTGAACCTGGGGGAGATCGTCTTCTATCTGTTCATGCTGATGATGCAGGTGCAGACGCTGACGGCGGCCAAGGAGCGGGCCGAGCTGAACACCATCCAGACGCTGTGGGCGGAGGAGCAGCGGCAGTACCGGCTGACCAAGGAGAACATCGACGCGCTGAACATCAAATGTCACGACCTGAAGCACCAGATCCGCCATCTGCGGGAGACCGGCCAGGTGGACCCGGCCTACCTGGACAGCCTGGAGGAGTCGGTGAACCTGTACAACAGCGCGGTGCGCACCGGCAACGAGACGCTGGACGTGGTGCTCACCGACAAGCGGCTGCACTGTGCCACCCACAACATCCAGTTCACCTGCATCGCCGACGGGGCGAAGATGCGGTTCATGGAGATCATGGACATCTATTCCCTCTTCGGCAACATGCTGGACAACGCCATCGAGTGCGAGATGGGGCTGCCCCCGGCCATGCGGTTCATCCATCTGTCGGTGAAAAGCACCAACCGCATGCTGGTCATCCATGTGGAGAACCACTTTGAGGGCACGCTGGAGATGCGGGACGGCCTGCCGGTGACCACCAAGCGGCACAACAGGGGGGACCACGGCTACGGCATGCGGAGCATCCGGCGCATTGTGGAGAAGTACGGCGGCAACCTGGAAATTTCCACCGAGGCGCAGCTGTTCCAGATCGACATCGTCATGCCCATTCCCGAGAGCGCGGACAAAGAGAAAAAACAGCAGGCGGAAGACTGAAAGTCCTCCGCCTGCTGGCGTTTCCAGGAAAATTTGTGGAGCCGGGGTCAGCCGGCTTCGATGAGTTCCACCGCCTTTTCCAGCAGTTCGTCCCGGCCCGCGGCGATGCCCGCCACGGTGGGGGTGCACAGCACATCGGGCTGCAGTCCCACCCGCTGGGTCTGCCCGCCCTCGGGGGTCAGCACCCCCAGGGCGGTGAACCGGGTGCGGCATCCGCCGGGCAGTTTGATATAGACGGCGTTGCCGTCCGCCCCCACCGAGGGGCTGCCCACCACCACCGCGCCGGGGGCCTGCCGCACCGACATGATGGTGTACTCCGCCTGGCTCTGGCTGGTCTCGTCCATGAGCACCACCACCTGCCCGGTGTACAGCGGGAAGGCGGCGGTCCCGTCGGCCAGTCCCAGCGCGGCCATCGTCCCGGCGCCGCTGCTGTAGGGGATCTGGAAGAACCGCCCCGGGTCGGCCAGGCTGGGCAGTTCCAGAATGGTAAATTCGGTGGGGGCGGGATTCAGATATTCGGGCAGCAAAAACCGCAGGTCCACCGCGGGATACTGCCGCAGATCCACCACCAGGCCGTCGGTGCCGGCGAAGTCGGTCATCAGCGCTTGCAGCTCCCCCTCCTTCAGGGTGCCGGGGGCGATGTAGCCGATGCGCCCGTCCTCCATCAGGCCGCTGCCGGGGCGGGCGGGGCCGCCGTACACCTCGGTGCGGTTGGCCACCTCCACCGTCTGTTCGGTGCCGTCCCGGCGCAAAGTCACCCGGGAAGTCTTTCCCGCCGCGCTCATGAGGGGATAGGCCAGCACGTTGACGAACTTGTCCGGTTCGGGCAGCGGGAAGTATTCGCTGAGCTCGGCGATGCGGTCGGCCATCGTCATGCCGTCCACCGCCAGCAGCACGTCGCCGGGGCGCAGGGCGGTGCAGTCGTCCGGCACCGCTTTCACCACCACCTCCCCGTCAATGGACAGGAAGGTGCAGGGCAGCCAGTAGCGGCCGTAATACCGCAAAAGGCCCATGTCGGGGGTTTCCAGCATCACATGGCCGTCGCCGGTTTGGGCGGTGAGCCGCGCCAGCGCCCGCTCGTAGCCGGTACGGTCCTTGGCCGCCACCATATCGTCGATGGCGCCGCGCAAAGCGTCGTCCCAGTCCGTCCGGGTGATGTCCACGTTGGGGGAAAACCAGGCGAAGGCATTCCAGAACCGGAAGGCTCCCAGCAGCCGCACCCCCGCGTCGGTGCCGTCAAAATCCGGCCGGGGGTCTTCGTGGGAAAAGTCCACCACGCCCTCCCCCCGGGAGGCATAGCCGCAGGTCCAGTCCGACACATGGGTGCGGGAGAGGTCTTCCAGATACCCGCACAGTTCTTCGCCGAGAAATGCCCGGTGGGAGATCCAGTCCATTGGGTTTTGGGTGCCGGGGGCGGTGTCCAGCATCTCCAGTTCGGGCAGGGCCTCCTCGGCGGTGGCCGGGGTGAAGGGGAACTGCTTCAGCCAGTCCGCCAGCACGGCGTTGACGGCCTCCTCATCCGCCGCCTGCAAGACCCGGGGCATCACCCGGAACAGCTCGGCGTCCCAGTTCACCTGCCCGCCGATGACCGAGGGGTGGCGGTATTTCACATACCCCCACACCTTGGCCAGCTTGTAAAGGGAATCCCGCTGCAGGGCGGTGGCGTCCTCCAGCACGATGCCCGAACCATGGGCAAATTCGGTGTCCCGGTCCCGGGGCAGGGCGCCCGTGTCGGGGTCGCCCCGCAGCACCACCAGCACCGCGGCACAGACAGCCAGCACCGCCCCGCAGAGGATCAGCCAGAGATAGCGTCGGACGGCCTGTTTCATGGGTTTCCTCCTTGTCTGCGGGCGGCAGTTCCCCGCCCGGCCATTCTTTCCTGGTTTCAGTGTAGACGCTTTTCCCCCATGGGTCAAGGAACAGTCTGCACGATATTGCCGGGCATTTCTTATGCAAGTTTCCGGGCCGAAAAAAGTCCCGCTCCATGGGGCTCCATGGAACGGGACAAAGGAAAACAAAGGGTTCAGGCCAGCCGGTGTGCCTCCAGCCAGACCATCAGGGTGGGCTTTTCCGCCCGGATGCGCCGTGCCCGCACCGTGAACACCACAATGGTCAGCAGGGTAAAGACCACCAGCCAGACGGCCAGGTAGACAAGGCAGCCCCGCACGCTCTCGCCGCCGCAGATGGCACGGCGGAAGGCGGTGACGGTGTAGGTGAAGGGCACCCAGTCATGGAGATACTTCACGAAGGAGCCGGACAGTTCCAGCGGATAGGTCCCCACCGACCCGGCCAGCTGGATCACCATAAAGACCAGCATCAGGAAGCTGCCCGCCTTGCCCAGCAGGTTGGTGAAGAAGTACATCACCGACATGAAGGTCACCGAGGCCACGCAGGCCACCAGCAGGGTCTGGCCCATCCGGGCCGGGTCGAACCCGTTGATGGCGTGCAGCGCCCCCACCATCACCAGCGCCTGGGCCACCGCGATGGTATACAGCACCGAGGCCTTGCTCAGCCACCAGGCGAAGCCGCTCTTCAGTTTGCCCGCGTACTCGGTCAGGGGATACATCAGGCTGAAGGCGATGCAGCCCACCCACAGGGCCACCGACATCATGTAGGGGGCCATGCCGTGGCCGTTGTTGGGCACCCGGGTCAGCTGGGATTCGGTGGTGGTCACCGGGGCGGCGAACATCTCGGCCGCCGCGTCGCCGGTGTTGGTGCCGCGGATCTCCGCCGCGCCGTCCGCCAGGCTGTCCTGCAGGGTGCCGGCACCGTCGGTCAGCTGTTGGATGCCCTCCGCCAGTTCGCCGCTGCCGTCCGCCAGCTGCCGGGCACCGTCCTGGATCTGGTCGGCGCCGCCGGTCAGCGCCGCGGCACCCTCGTTCAGCGCCGGGCTGTTCCGGGTCAGCGCTGCGGCGCCCTCCGCCAGCCGGGCCGTGCCGTTCTTCAGGTCGCCGGTGCCCTGCTGCAGACGGCTGATGCCGTCGGTCAGGGCGGGCAGTTTGCCGTTCAGGCTGTTCATGCCGTTCTGCAGGTCGCCGCTGCCGGTCACCAGCGCCGCCAGACCGCCGTTGAGCTGGTCGGCACCCTGGCGCAGCACCGCCGTGCCCTGCTGCTGCAAAGCCGCGCCGCCGCTGGCCGCCTGGGCGATGCCGCCGGTGAGCAGCGGGGCCTGCTGGGCCAGCCGGGCGGTGCCGTCTTCCAGCTGGGTGAGGCCGGTCACCAGGGAATCCGTCCCCGCCGAAAGCTGCTGGGCCCCCGCCTGCAGGGCGGGCAGACCGCTGGCGGGATCGGCCAGCGCCGCACTTCCCGCGGCGGCCTGGCCCACACCGGCGGTGTAGGCGGTCAGCCCCGTTTGCAGCTGGGCCGCCCCCTGCTGCAGCTGGGTCACCGCGGCACTCAGCTCTCCGGTTCCCGTGTCCCCGGATGCACTGCCCAGGGCTTCCGCCGCACCGGACAGCGCATTTGCGGCCTGCTGGCGGGCGTTGTCGGCGGCCTGCGCCGCCTGATAATTCTGCTGCGCTGCCGTCGCCAGCTCGTCGGCTGCCGCGATCAGGGCGTTCAGGGCATCCGGGTCCCCGCTTTGGGCGGCTGCGGTGTTGTCCGCGATGGTCTGCGCCAGGGCGGCGGGGTCCTGGGGCGTGACTGCCCCGGCCTGAACTGCCTGGGCAGTTTCATTCAGCTGCCCGGCCAGCGCCTGCAGGCCGTCCCCTGTGCCGCCGGACCCTGCCACCGCCGCGGCCAGGGAATCCAGCCCGTTTTTCAGGCCGGCGGCGCCCTGGTTCAGGGCCTCCGACTGTCCGTTCAGCGTCTGCAGCCCCTGATTCAGGGCATCCGCCCCCGCCTGGGCCTTCTGGGCCCCCGCCGTCAGGCTGCCGGCCCCCTGCTGCAGCTGTTCCGCGCCGTCCAGCGCCCGGGCCGCGCCGTCATCCAGCGCGGCGGCCGATTCCGGCAGCGTCTCGGTCTGGCTTTGCAGCTGGGCCAGCCCTTCGTTCAGGGTCTTCATCCGGTCATCCACCTGGGCCGCGCCGCCGGCCAGCGTATCGCTGCCGGTCCTGGCGTCGGCGGCTCCCTGGGCCAGCCGGTCCGCGCCGTCCTTCAGGGCGCTGACGCCCTGGGTCAGTTCCGGCGCCGAGTTCTGCATCTGATCCACGCCGTCCTTCAGCTGGGCGGCACCGTCATCCAGCTTTTGGGCGCCGTCCCACAGCTGCTGCACCCCCTGGGTGTACTGGGCCAGCCCCTGGGTGAGGGTCTCGCTGCCGCTGCGGAAGGTCAGCGTGCTGTCCGCCAGCAGTTCCAGGTTTTCCCGGATGGTATCGTTGCCGTCGGCCAGCTGCCGGGTGCCGTCCCGGAGCTCCCCCGCGCCGTCCGCGGCCTCCGCCATGCCGTCCCCCACCCGGGTGATCTGGTCGAACATGGTTTCGGCGTAGGTCCTGGTCACCTCTTCCCGGACCCCCGCCTGGATCTCCTTCATGGCGGTCTCGCTCAATTTGGAGGCGATGTAGTTGGTGCCCGGGTTGGTTTCGTAGGCCAGCTCCATCTTATGGGGCTGGGCGTCGGTGAGGGTGGCCGCATTGGCGGAAAAATCCTGCGGAATGGTGATCACCATATAATAGCGGCCCTCCGCCAGGCCCCGGGCCGCCTCGCCGGCATCGGTGAGGCGGAAGTCCAGGGAGGCATCCCGCTGCAGGTTTTCCACCAGCTGGCCGCCCACGTCCAGTGTTTTGCCCTCGTATTCCACCGGCCGGTCCTCATTGACCAGCGCCACCGGCAGATTTTCCACGCTGCCGTAGGGGTCCCACATGGAACCGAGAAACAGGGTGGTGTAGATGGTGGGGATGGCGATGACGGCCAGCACCACCACCAGCATCAGCCGGTTGCTCAGCAGCTTTTTCCATTCATTTTTCAGCATAGAACGAAAAACTCGCTTCCTTTCCTCTATCCGGGCAAAAAGCAAGACACGGCGTTGTTTATTCGTCGCCATATTGCTTTTTACCGCATGGAGCATTATACTAAACGGGAGGAAGGGACTCAACCGACAATTTTCCATCGTCGTGGCCAGTAATCGACATTATGTCGGTTTGTGTTGAACTGTCATAAATAATTTACAAATGAAAGGATGGCGTTCCATGGAAAAGAAGCCCGACCGGCGGATCCGCCGCACCAAGGCGCTGCTGCGGCACGGCCTTGCCCAGCTGATGACCGAGAAAAGCGTCAACGAAGTGACCGTGAAGGAACTGGTGGACCTGGTGGACATCAACCGTTCCACCTTCTATCTGCACTACACCGACATCTACAACATGCTGGAAAAGGTGGAGGACGAGCTGTTCGAGGAGATCCTGCACACCATCCGCACCCATCCGGTCAGCCCCTTCAACAAGGACAGTTTTCCCTTCATCGAGGATATCTTCGCCATTCTGTTTGACAACCGGGAGATCTGTGCCGCACTGCTGGGCCCCCACGGGGACATCGGGTTTCTCCACCGCATCGAGGAGATGCTGTCCCAGTACAGTCTGGCGGCCCTGCGGGAGGCCTTTCCCGAGCGGATGGACAACCTGAAATACACCTACGCCTACTGCGTGGCCGGCGGCGTGGGTCTGATCAAGGACTGGCTGTCCAACGGCTGCCAGGAAAGCCCCCAGCATATGGCCCAGCTTACCTTCCGGTTGGTGACCAACACCGTGAGTGATTTTTATCCCCACGCCTGACGGGGAAAGGCCGTTTGTCCCCTTTCCGGGGGGGCGGCAATACAAAAAGGAGACGCCTGCGCGTCTCCTTTTTTCTTTACCATGCTCTTCTTACTTCTGCATCCTCCGGGGACTCTCCGGCGGGCTAACCAACAGTCCACCGGACTGTTGGTTCCGGCGCTGCGGCGCCGTCGCCCTGTTCGAGCCCTCCGAGCGTGCAACCAAAAAAGAGCCCCCACGGCGGGACATGAACTGAACCGCCCCAGATTGTGCAGACAGTACAAAAAAGCCCCGGGTGCAGGAATATTCGGTTTTAGCAGGAGTGGCGCAGCGTCAGCGGAGCCAACCGCACTTGGCGTCGCTTTTTACTTGCTTATTCTACTTTCTGTTGGAATCTCTGGCGAATCGTCATCGTCAAAGTCTGCTACAATTTTCTTCGCTAGATACTATTGAATTTGGGTTATGCAGCTTTGCAACTGCAAAAGCAAAAACCAGTAGCAACGGAAACACAGATAATAGTGCTTGTATAGCTGTTATGCTTGGGTCGGCACCTATTTGTTGCAGAAAGTAAGTTGACAATACCAACTGGCTATCTGTCTGCAAAAAGGTCATGGGTTGTTCAAGCATGTTCCAACTCTCAGCCACCGATAATAGGCTACCTGCCAGTATGTAGGGGGAAAGCATTGGGATATAAATCCGGAAAAAGCATTGCCGAGTAGAAGCTCCTTCACAGATTGCTGCTTCGAACAGGCTAGGATGAATTTGCTCACTGCCAAACCAGAAGATCAAAACAAGAAAAGGCTGGAAGGCAGACATGAGCACGACACCGCCCGCGTGGTGTAAAAGATGCATCCGATCCAATAAAAGATATTGTGGAAGTATGAGTGCTTGTTGCGGAAGAAACATCAACAAAAGGCAGAGATAGAGCACTTTTCGGGCAATATGCTGCGGAAGCATTTTCGAAAGTGCAAGGCCTGCGGGTATGTTGACCAACCACTGTAGCAGTAGATTTCCTACAGCAAGTATAATCGTATTTAGATAGGCAGCCCAAAATATCGTTTCAAGTTCCAGAGAACTTTCCAAAAGGGAAAGAACACCAGCTTTTACAAATGGGAGGAGCAAAGCTGCGCAAGGAAGTATGTACAGGAACACAAGCGACTTGAAGAGCGGGCGTTGCCAGCGGGGATGTTTAATCATGACCGCCCACCTTCTTTCCTTTTCCAGACAGGTAATTTCCAAAAGGCCGAAAAGAATACGAGTAGAAGCAACGGGATAACAATGAGAAAGACCGACGCCGCCTCCAGTCTGGCAAAATTCATGTTACTGAAATTGTTTTGCAGGAAATGTTGTAAACTGTACAGTGATTCTGTAGGATGCGCCCCACCCAAAAGCAAGGCTTCGCGGAAACAGCGAAATGAATTGTATACAGCTAGGATGGCACAAATTCCCAAAGAAGGGGCTGTAAGAGGAAGGCGAATGGAAAAAACAATTCGCCAATAAGAGGCCCCTTCCAGTGCAGCTGCCTCCAAGTATTCTTCCGGAATTGAGCCCAACGCGACTATTAGAATCAAAAGCGAATATCCAAGCCCTTTCCAAAGAACGAGACAGCCAAAAACCATACCAGACACTTGTCCCGTAGACCAATCTGCAGGTAAAAGGGAAAACAGACCATCGATCTGCGAAGTTCCGAACAACTGGGAAACAATTTCTACCACACAGACGGCTGGCAAAACGGCGGGTAAAAAGAAGAGAGCCGATGATCTACCACCGTGGATACGATGGCACAGTAATGCCAGAAGAAAGGCGATACAAAGATTCAAAGGCAGGACAAATGCCCAAAGAATCAGAAGATTACGAATTGCCAGCAAGAAGGTATGATTCTGCAACAGTTCTATATAGTTTTCCATCCCCACGAAGGTATTTCCCATGCCGCGGTAAAAGCTGCGGATAAACGCTATAACAAACGGAAGCAGATAATTGACCATAAGAGCCAGAAACATAGGAACCAGTAAAAGCCAGCCTGTGATATGGCGTTGTCGGGACAGTGATCCACTTTTTACAAAGAAATTCATGGAATTCCTTTCATTCATCCAGATACATTTGCAATCTGGGCGTCAGCGTGTCAATCAGTTCATCCAGCGTTGTATCTCCGTAGAGATAGTCGTTCAGGGAGGAGGTCAGTACATCATCTCCCGTTTCACTCTGCCCCAGTTCCAGCGCACTGTACCAAATGGTATGAAAATGTGCGGATGTGATTTGGTCGCAGATCGCCTGAAGGCTCTGCACCGTGGTGTCTTGCAGATTGCCGCCATAGGTTTCCTCACGGAAGGCGATGTCATCCTCGGAGAGCTTTTCTTTGGAAGCATCATAGACAAGGAACCGATGCGCGCTTTCCAGCGAAGCCTTTATACTGTCGCGCCGCACAGGCAGCTCTTCGGTGGTCGAGGGATAGGCAGCGGCGTCCTGGCATTCTGCGCTCATCAGATAATAGAGCAGTTCTGCGCATTGCTTCGGATATTGTGTGTTGGCACTGGCCATTGCGTAGCTGGAAATTTCTGCTGTAATGCCGCTGTTTTCGTTGGGAATCCCCTGGACGAACGGGGCGATGCCTTTGGTATCCAGGGGGTGCAAGGTCCCCAGCGCGATGTTAGACATTTCCAGAAGGCCAAAAGGGGTCCCCGCAGCCAACGCATCGATCTGCTGCGAGTCATAGTTGTTGAAGAAATTGAGCTGATGGGTGGTGTAGTCCTTTTCAATGGTCAAGGCCTGACGGACAGCATCAGTATCTAACTGAATAGCGCCTTCCTGGTAGTCAATCAACGGTTGATCAAGCAGGTTTGTCAAGCTCAAGGAATATTCGACCTGTTTGCCGTTTTCCTTCAGGACACGGGACAATTCCTCAAAAAAAGCTGTTTGATTCGCTGAGGCTATATCCGGTTGAAATCCACTTTCTGTGATAACGTTCTCTGCTCCAACAAATAAAGGGACCGAAAAAGAAAGTGGCAAAATATATTGCTGGCCATCCAGTTGCCCGGCAGCCAGAACCCCGGAATAGCAGCTGGAGGGATCGAATGCATTGGCATCCGCATAGTCGGAAAGATTCAAAAAGGAGTGATTCTTCATTGCTTTTTGAACGTCCGGGAACAAATTCTCATCCGTGAATCGCAAAGTCTGCATCAGAAAAATATCGGGTCCGCCACCTGTTATGATCTCAGTATTCAGCTGGTTGATCTCCGATTCTCGTGCAGCTTGATCGCTGGCACCACTTACAGGAGATACAAATTCCAGATGAATTTCCGGATGAGAATCCTCGAAGTCCTTTAATTTTTCGTAGATGGGAAAATGCGCTTCTTCATCAGTGTAAACGGCTTCCAGATACACGGACAGGGTGACAGTTTCGTTTTTCTGTGATGAGCTCATGGTGGGAGTGTTCGAACTCTTTGGATTTTCTGAGCTACTTGATGCTGTTGAAACGCACGAGGTACAGCTTATCAGAAGAACGATAGAAGCCACAAGTAGAGCAGCAGCTTTTTTCATGCCATATCCTTTCGATTAACATTCCAGGTGAGTTAAGATATCTTGTAATTTAGTAGGAATACTTCACGCACAAAAAAGTACATAACATGCACGTTTTTATCATTATAGCATACGGTAATAGGTGCAACAAGCAAGCAGGAAGCAAATCGAGTAAATCTTTCAGCCATTACTCAAAAATTTACAATAGCTTACCAATCTTCCATCCGAAATAGTCGTTCTGATTAATAATGCCGCCTAAAAGGAATGTTTTCTCATTGCTCCATCTTGTGAGAAGATTCTGGAATGCCTGGTTGTGAACTACAATCGCAATGTGCTCAAATGCTAATGGATTGCAAGTGCAAGGGAGTTGGCATTTTTCCTCGTTTACCGGAATGAATTCAATGAGGGCGCAATCCTCTTGATCCAACCATAATAGCTGACGAAGCAACGTCTGCAACGATTCATTTTCTTCTATGGAGAGAATTGTTTCCGGCACGTTCAACGCGTGAGCTATATTCTTAATCAGGTTACGTTTTGGAGTTCGATACCCTATCTCATATTGAGCGATACGATTTGCCACACTCGCTCCCAGTCCAATCCGCTCACCTAACTCCAGTTGCGTCATGTGACGATGTTGACGGATTAGACGAATTTTAGTTCCAATTTTCATGATATAATTCTGCCTCCACCTTGTAGACACGTTCGAAGCGTTAACATACTGTATTCGTCTGGTTTACATGAAAAAAGGGAGGACCGGCGCTCTGTGCCAATCCTCCCAATATCGATCAATATGAAAAACGCCCTGCTTTCCAGCAAGGCGTTTCTTTGGTGCGCCATTCCCATCCAAAAACGAACCAAGTACTTCTTCTAAAGATACCGGGCGTCCGCCCTCCTGATAGTTGAAATTCACCACGATGCGGTCATCGAACAGATAGATGGAATTGACAAAACAGTCGATGACCTTTTCCTGAAAGGCGATATCCGCCGGGTCGCCGTGGCGGAACTGATCGGACCAGAACAGAATCTGTTCCCGAGTGATGGGCGTCTTTTCGATTTGCTCCTGCAGGATGCTGGTTTCCAGTGCTTCCCGCTGCTGCTCCAGTTCCTCCATCCGCGACTTGGTGGAGGGCGTCAGGATGCCCTGCTCGATGGCCGCCACCAGATTGTCGATCCGGCGCTTTACCTCTTTCAGTTCCGCCTGCAAGACCGGCAGACGGGTGTTTTCCTTGCTCTGGTATTCCAGCAGCTTGTCCGCCAGCAGGTCGATGACCCGGTCGTTCAGCACCTTTTCCAGCGCCGTCTGCACCACAAACTGCTCCAGCGGTTCCTTGCGCACCGGCTTCAAGCTGCAAGCCTCCTTGCCGCTGCGTTTGCGGGTGCCGCATTTATAGTAACAGTGGACCGTGCCCGTGTGGCTTCTGCCGCTCTCCCCTGCCATCATGGTACCGCACTTGCCGCAGAACAGCTTGGTGGTGAGCAGATAGCGAACATCCGCCTTGTTGTGGGCTGGTGCCTGGCGGTGAATCTCGCACCGCCGCTGCACCGCATCGAAGCGATCCGGGTCGATGATGGCTGGGATGGCGTCCGGGATGACGGTATCCTTATAGCGGTATTCGCCCAGATACCGGCGGTTCTTGAGCAGCGTCTGGAAACTGTTCTTGGTGAACGGGTTGCCACGGCTGTTGCGGATGCCCCGGGCGTTCAGCGATTCGATGATACTGCGGATGCTCTCCCCCGCCGCATACCGCTGGAACGCTTCCTGCACCACCGGTGCGGTGGCCGGGTCGAGCTGGTAGTGATGCTCCCTGTCGATGCGGTAGCCCAGCGGCACCGGGCCGCCGTTGAACTTGGCCTTGAGTGCATTTTCCTTGTGGCCGCGGCTGACCTTCTCGGCCAGGTCGGCCGAATAATACTCGGCCATGCCTTCCAGCAGGCTTTCCAGCATGATGCCCTCCGGCGTGTTGGAGATGGGCTCGGTCACCGACACCACATGGACCCGGTTGTTTTTAAGGATGCGCTTATAGTGGGCCGAGTCGTACCGGTTGCGGGAAAAGCGGTCCAGCTTCCAAACCAGAACTGCCTCAAAGGTGTGGGTGGCGCTGTCGTGGATCACCTGCTGGAACTGCGGGCGGCTGTCGGTCTTGGCAGAAAACGCCCGGTCAATGTACGTGCCAATCAGGTTGATGCCGTTCTGGTCGGCATATTCCTTGCATTCCCGCAGCTGGCCTTCGATGGATTCCTCCCGCTGGTTGTCGCTGCTGTAGCGGGCATAGATCACGGCATTCATGGCATGCACCTCCTTACCTGTGCTTTTCCTCTTCTCCCATATTGAGGATCATCTGCTTCAAGCGGCGGTTCAGCTCGCTGCCCGGCGTGAAGCAGGCTTCCACAAACTCGCTCCAATCCGGTTTGCGCTGTACCACCTCCTGCACCCCCTCCGGCGTGACGCAGACATACCGTCCGCGGGGGTCCTCGCACAGACCGAAGATATAGTCCAGCGATACATTAAAATAGGTGGCGTACCAGACCAGAATGCGGTAAGGTGCCGCCGCCCGGTCGGTTTCGTACCGGTTGATGGCAGCCTGGTTGGTTCCGGCCAGCGCCGCCAGCTGGGCCTGGGTCAGCCCCGCATCCTTGCGCAGCACGCGCAGTCGGGTGCCTACAGATACATCCATTCCGTTTTCTCCTTCCTTGTATATTCTAAATTCAAGTATAAACTATTCAAGAATATTTTCAAGTAGTGCGTGGAAATTTTGTTTGCTCCCCATGGCAAAACCCGCTATACTGGAACCAAAATCCATCCCAGGAGGGGTTCTCGTGAAGATTCTGCTTGTGGAAGATGACACCGCCATTGCCGGGGCGCTTACGACCTTTCTGACCGGAAAGGGCTGCCGGGTCACCGTCTGCCCTACCCTTTCGGAGGCGCGGGAGCTGCTGGCAGCCGCCCTGCCCGATGTGGCCGTGCTGGACTGGAACCTGCCCGATGGAGCCGGCGCGGACCTTTGCCGGGAACTGCGGCAGCGCCGCCCCGGGCTGCCCCTTCTGCTGCTGACGGTGCGGGGCGACACCCGGGATATCCTTGCGGGGTTTGCCTGCGGCGCCGACGATTATGTGACCAAACCCTTTGACCGGGAGGTGCTTTATGCCCGGCTGCTGGCCCTGGGGCGGCGCAGCCGTCCCGACGAGGAAGCGGGGCTTTGCTGCTGCGGCATCCGGCTGGACCCGGCCCGGCAGACCGTCACCTGCCAGGGGGAACCGGCGGCGCTGGCACCGCTGGAATATCAGCTTCTCCACCTGCTGATGCAAAACAAGGGCCGCACCGTGACCCGACAGCAGCTGCTGGACGCCCTGTGGGACCAGAACGGCCACTTTGTCAATGACAACACCCTCACCGTGACGATGAAGCGGCTGCGGGAAAAACTGGGCCGTCCCGCCTGCCTGAAAACGGTGCGCAGCTTTGGCTACCGATTGGAGGAATCCCAACGATGAAACCTTCTTTTGTGCGCCGGATGGCGGTTCCGGCAGTCTGTCTGCTGGCGGTGGCGGTGGCAACAGGCCTGCTGGCATTCTGGTCCGCCGCCCGTCAACTGGCTTTGCTGGACGGCTTCTGCACCGCTCTGGTCGCCCGCGCCCCCGAAACCGCCGATGCCGTCTACGCGCTGATGAAGGACGGAACCTTTGCGGGGCAGACGGCCTCTGGCGTACTGGCGGAACTGGGGTACCAGCCCCGGGATTTTGCCGCCGGGACCGGGTGGCTGTTCGCCGTGGCCGGGGCGGCGCTGGCTTTGGGGTTTGCCCTGCTGGGCGGGGGATTTTTCCTTTCCCTCCGGGCCGCATACCGGCAGCGGCAGCAGCTGATCCGCCTGCTGGAAGCCGCCCGCACCGGCCAGCCCCTGCCGCTGCTCACCGGGAACGGCATGGCCGAGGGCAGCTATGCCCGTCTGGCCGATGAGATCCAGAAAACCGTCACCGAACTTTCCCTCACCCGGCAGGAGGCGGTGAGGGCCCGGGACCGGTTTGCCCAGAACCTTGCCAACATCGCCCACCAGCTGAAAACACCCCTTACCGCCCTCTCTCTGGCAGCCCAGAGCGCCGGGGTTGAATCTATGGCTGCCCCGCTGGCACGACTCACCGGGCTGGAGGAATCCCTGCTGTTGCTGGCCCGGCTGGACACGGGGGCCCTGCCTTTGCACCCCGAACCCTGCGATCTCTACACCCTGCTGATGATGGCGGCGGACAATCTGGAATCCCTGGCCGAATCCGCCGGGGTAACGATGGACATCCCGGAACTGGAGCCCATCCCGGTCACCTGCGACCCCGACTGGACGATGGAAGCCCTTCTGAACCTGATGAAAAACTGTGTGGAGCACGCCCCTGCGGGCAGCGCGGTCCGCTGTTCCTGCCGCCGCAACGCCCTTTACACCGAGGTGGTGTTGCAGGATGCGGGGGCCGGTTTTTCCCCGGCTGATCTGGACCATCTGTTTGAGCGGTTTTACCGAGGAGAGCACCCCAGCCCCCACAGCACCGGGTTGGGGCTGGCCATCGCCAAAGAATTGCTGGAACGGCAGAACGCCCTGGTCCATGCCGAAAACGCCCCCGACGGCGGCGGACGGTTTGTGGTGCGGTTTTACGGGTGACTGTCACCGGAATGTCACCTTACGGTGGTAGAATGGACGCCAAAGGAGGACATTTCATGGAACTGCTGCGTTGTACCGATCTGAAAAAAGTCTACGGCAAGGGGGACACCGCCGTCTGTGCCCTGAACGGCATCGACCTGACGGTGGAACGGGGAACCTTCGTGGCCGTGGTAGGGGCTTCCGGTTCGGGCAAATCCACCCTGCTGCATCTGCTGGCCGGGGTGGACAGGCCCACTGCCGGGCAGGTCCTCATCGACGGGGTGGAGGTGGGTTCGCTGGACCCCACCCAAGCCGCCCTCTTCCGCCGCCGCAAGGTGGGGCTGATCTATCAGTTTTTCAACCTCATCCCCACCCTCTCGGTGGAGAAAAACATTGCCCTGCCCCTGCTGCTGGACAAGCGGAAGCCCGACCCGGTTTTCCTGGATTCACTGCTCCGGACGCTGGGGCTGGAGGAGAAGCGCCGTGCCCTGCCGGGGCAGCTTTCCGGCGGGCAGCAGCAGCGGGTGGCCATCGCCCGGGCGCTCTGCTGCCGACCGGCCCTGCTGCTGGCCGACGAGCCCACCGGCAATCTGGACCGGAAAAACAGCACCGAGATCCTGGACCTGCTCCGGCTCTTTCACAAGAATCTCGGCCAGACCATCCTGCTGGTGACCCACGACGAAGCCCTGGCAGCCCAGGCGGACCGGGTCATCACTCTCAGCGACGGGCGGATCGTCAGTGACCGCTCACGGGGGTGAGGACCATGTGGAAAAACTTTTCTCGGGACGATCTGGCCCATACACCTACCGCTGTCCGGACGATGGCCTTGTCGGCTTTGGCGGCTTCCTTTTTTCTGGCGCTGCTCTGCGGCCTGTTTTACAACGCCTGGGCCTACGAGGTGGACCGTGTCCTGCGGGAGGAAGGCAGCTGGCAGGCCCGACTGACCCTGACCGACGGGGCGCAGGCGGAAACGCTGGAACAGTTTGCCCAGGTGGATACCGTCACCCCCGACGAGGGGCTGTCCGGGCCGGATGCCCTAGTGGTGGAGCTGACCTTCCGGGACAAAACCGCTGTGTATGACACGCTGGGTCTCATCCGGGACCGGCTGGGGCTGGACGACGACCAGATCCAGACCCACGATACCCTTTTGTCTCTCTATGGAGTCACCGATCCCGACCACCCGGCCCTGTTGCTTCCCTTCCTGGCCGGGGTGCTGGCGCTGCTGGTGGCGGCGCTGGTGCTTTTGCTGCGCAACGCCTTTGAGATCACCATGCAGGCCCGGCTCCACCGGCTGGGCATTCTGGCCAGCGTGGGGGCCACGCCCCGTCAGCTGCGCCTTTGCCTGTTGCAGGAGGCCGCTGCCGTCTCGCTGCTGCCGCTGGCGGTAGGCACTTTGCTGGGCTTTGCCGCCTGCCGGGGAGTATTGGCGGCGGTCAATCAGGTGGCCGCCGGTCTGCCCGACCGGCAACCGGCGGAATTTACCCTGCATCCGGCGGTGGCGGCTGCGGCGCTGCTGGCAGCGCTGGTCACCGTCCTGCTTTCGGCCTGGCTGCCCGCCCGCCGGCTCTGCCGGATCCCGCCGCTGGAAGCGATGCGGGGCCCCCTTCCACCCCAGGCGAGGGGAAAGGGCAAACGCTCCCTCACCACCCGCCTGCTGGCACGGTGCTTTGGCATCCGGGGGGAACTGGCAGGCAGCGCCCTGCAAACCCAGAAAAAATCCCTGCGCATTGCCAACCTCTCCCTGCTGCTCTCGTTTCTCGGCTTCACCGCCATCCTCTGCTTTTTCACTCTGTCAGGCATCAGCACCGACATGACCTATTTTGCGCGGTACCAGGACGCCTGGGACGTGATGGCCACCCTGCCGGATACCCGGCTTTCCGACTTTTCCCTCACCGGGGAGCTGGCCGACATTTCCGGAGTGGAGGACTGCCTGGTCTACGAAAAGGAGCAGGCCGCCGTCCTGCTGCCCGCCGAAGCCCAGAGTACTGCCTTGCAGGCGCTGGGCGGTCTGGGCGCACTGGCCGGGGAGGAGGCCACCGTCATCCAGGGCGGCTGGCTGGTGGAGGCGCCCCTGGTGATTCTGGACGATACCAGTTTTCTCCGCTTCTGTGAGGAGGCGGGCATTGCCCCTTCGCTGGACGGAGCGGTACTGCTCAACCGAATATGGGACAGCCAGCACAGCAATTTCCGCAACCGACAGTACCTGCCCTTTGTGCAACCCAACACCACCGCTCTCACCCTGGCGGACGGGGATGGTACTGCTCTTGGGGCGTTGCCCCTGCTGGGCCTGACCGATACCCCGCCCAACCTGCGGGAAGAATATGACCAGTATACCCTTGTCCTGTTTTGGCCCCAGAGCCTGTGGGAGCGCTGGACGCAGGAACATTCCCTGCCCACGCCGGCCCGGGAGCCGGAGGTAATGGTACGCCTGCTGGGGCGGGAGGGCATCTCCCAGGCAGAATGCGAAACGCTGCAGAAGGAAGTCACCACCCTGCTGGAAGGAGCCGGCTATGCCTGCACCGTGGAAAACCGGCTGACCGAACGCGCCGACAACGACCGGATGATCCAGGGGGCCGAGGCCATCCTGGGGGCGTTCTGCCTGCTGGTGGCGGCCATCGGGCTGGCCAACGTTTTTCTCAACACCCTGGGCTTTGTGGAACAGCGCCGCCGGGCCTTTGCCCGGTATCTCTCCTTGGGGATGACACCCCGGGAGCTGCGCAGTCTCTTCTGGATGGAAGGGGCGGTGCTGGCCTTGCGCCCGCTGGTCATTACCCTGCCCCTCACCGCAGGTATGGTTGCCCTGATGCTCCGGGCCAGTTACCTGGACCCGACCCTGTTTCTGGCCGAAGCGCCGGTATTGCCCGTTGCTCTTTTCGCGCTGGGCATCCTTTTCTTTGTGGCGTTGGCCTATGCCCTGGGTGCCCGCCGGGTCCTTTCAACCGACCTGACCGGGCTGCTCAAGGATGACAGCCTGATATAAATACATCAACAGGACCGCTGATCAGCGGTCCTGTTTTTCTATCCTCTAAGGGTTCATGTCCTGTTTTTATCCCGGATTGTAGGTACCCAATGCATCGCTGAGTTCCAGAATCCAGTCGGGATAGGTCTGCCCCACATTTGGGCTGATGATACTCATCAATTCCACTTTTCCCTCCCGGTACGTTCCCTTGCAAACGAACTGATACTGAAGGCCGTCATACCGGACCAGAAGGTCCATCTCCAGCCAAAGAAAGCCGTCATCCAGCCGAGTCTTCCAGAATTGCTTTTGCATTGCGAATCTCCATACCATCGTCGCGCAATGCTGCCAATGTCGAGGCCATTCCCTCCGAATTTCCTATGTAGGTACAGATTGCTTCCTCTTCCCCTGTTTCAATGGCCCGGGCTGCCTTCTGTGCGCACAGATAGGCCGGAATACACTGCCATGTGAATCCGTCTCCCCGTATCACCCCATTCAAGGTGGGAAAGGCAAGCACCAACAAGAAACAGGCGCAGAGAATCCACAAAACAGCTTTCTTCGCCAATGCCTTTTCCGTCTTTTCCAGTTGGCGCTCCGAATAATCCAGAACCGTTCTGGTTGCCGCATCCAGTTCCTCCGTCTGCACTTTCGGAGCCATTCTTTCCCCCGAGAGCAGTTCCACATCACTTCCTAATCACAGTCATTGCAAAGTCGACATTTACAATTTGAGCAGCCCCATTATAAATAGGATACAATTATCCACCAGCAATCGCTGAATTTCCAGTTGAAATAAGTAACATTTACCCAAAATATAGTTGAATTACATTATGTGATATGATACAATATACCCAATGAATGTCGTAATGGACGTATTAAAAAAGTGGGAGGGCCGGTTATGTCTATTCTGACGGATAAATTAATGGATGCTCTTAAAGATCTCAAACCTAAATCTGCTTTGGCTCTTGCAAACGGTATGGTTTATGCAAGTGGTTGTGGGTGTACAGGTAATTGCGGGCAAAGTTGCTCTGGTGGTTGCGAAGTAGGTTGCACAGGCAACTGTGGTCGGAGTTGTTCCGGTTCGTGTAGTTAAAATGTGAACAAGGCCTATAATCGCAACAATTGTTGCGGTTATAGGCCTTGTTTTTTATGTGTTATATTTATTGATTAAGAGGAATTTCTATGGATAAGAAACCACGTTTTTCACCCACAATCTGCTTAACTCATAACTGCAATTTGGATTGTGTCTATTGCTATCAACAGCATGACACAAATATGCGAATGGAGTTTACTACCGCCCGAAAATGTATTGACTGGATATTTGATAACATCCCTGATGATATGGAAGGAGTTGAAATCGGATTTATTGGCGGGGAACCTCTTCTCGAGTTTGATTTAATCAAGCGAATCGTTGAGTATACGTGCTCGAAGCCTATACATGACAATTACATTTTTTATGCAACTACTAATGGAACCGTACTTACTCAAGAAATGAAAGAATGGTTCACTAAACATAAGCACTGTTTTGTTCTCGGTTTAAGTTTAGATGGAACACCCGATACTCATAACAAAAATCGGTGTAACTCTTTTGATGCAATTGATATTGCCTTTTTCCGAGAAACTTGGCCCGAGCAAGGAATAAAAATGACCTTGACAGAATATTCACTGCAACATTTAGCCGAGAATATCAAATACATTCATTCCCTTGGTTTCAAAGAGATTGGCGGTGTAAATCTTTTTGAGGGTACCTTTGACTGGAGCAGTGAAAAATATATTAAGATTTTAGTTCCACAGCTGGCTGAATTGGTGGACTTCTATGTGGAAAATGACCACCTGCAAATTGATCAGATGCTAAATCGCCGCATTGCTATGTGTGAAGAAAAAAATCGCAAACGACAAAAGTGGTGTGGTATTGGAACTGGCGCAATTTTCTTTGATATTGACGGTAAGCGGAGGCCATGTCCTTTTTGCACACCGATGACTTTCGGCAAAGAAGACTTAGATGCTATTTGTAATTGTGATTTTTCTCGTGTTGACGATTTTATAGACGACACTTGTTACAATGAATGTTATATATATCCTGTATGTCCCTATTGTGCAGGAGCAAATTATTTAACTCAGAAAACCTTTAAAATACGAGATAAATCAAAATGTAAAATCCAAAAACTTATTACGCTGTTTTCTGCTGACTTAATTGCAAAACGCATTGTAAAGCACCCGGACCAATACGAGGATTCAATGCGATATCATACTATTAGTGCAATAGAGAAAATTCGTGCACTATATTTGCCAGAATTTGAAAAATACCTAGTGTAGGATATCTTGTTCAGTCGGCATTTAGTTCTATAAAATTACTCAGGAGCCGACATATTCTATATGTTGGCTCCTGTTGTTTTACCTTTAATGAAGGGAGTTCCTTACTATGGATGCACCAATAAGGGTTTGGGGAGTTGAAACAAATAATCTGAAAAATATTGATGTCCAACTTGTTCCAAATGCAATAAATCTTTTAATCGGTCCATCTGGTAGTGGAAAATCTTCTTTAGCTTACGATACTATCGCCCAAATTGGTTATCACGAATTCATGTCGATGTTTGCTGATAATATTTCTGAGCCTACATATCGTATTAAAGGGTATGAAAATATGTATCCAGCAGTTCCCATAAAGCAATCTAATTATAACAATAATATCAGATCTACAATCGGTACTTATTTTGGAGTTAGCAGAAGTATTATTCTTGTTTATGCAGCAGTCCTAAATGTAAGCGAAGATCGATTTATACTAAATAAGGAAGAAAATTTTTGCAGTGAGTGCCATGGGTTGGGATTTAAAAAGGTTTTGGATAAAAACCGAATTATCAATTATGATATTCCCTTAAAAGACAACCCCTTTCGTTGCTGGAATAGATTTACAAGTTTTTACAAACAAATTATAGAACACTTTTGTCTTGACTATAAAATTGACTCAAATAAGACATTCCGGCAAATTTCTGAACATGAAAAAGAGCTGCTTCTTTATGGCGAAAGCAAAGAAAAATACTCGATTCGTTATCAAACGTCCGGTCGAGTGGCCCAAAGAACAACCAAATATTATGGCGTTATGACCGGAGTTTCGATGCTACCTAAATATACCATTTCTGAACATTTTTTTTCAAATTGTGAATGTGAGATTTGCCATGGAGAAAAATACTCACCGGAACTCGAGCAATATAGAATATTCAATTTATCCATTGGTAGATTTATGGTAACACCGTTTGAGCAATTGATATCTACAATGGAGCAAATGTGCTCACAATACTCGGAACCTCAGTTACAATTTGCCATAAACAGCATCTATCACTTTGTGCGTACAGCAACTGAGCTTGGACTAGGTTATCTTTTTTTCAATCGTGCAATTCCAACGCTTTCCGGTGGTGAATTGCAAAGGCTTCGTTTGATTCAAGTTTTAAATACACAACTATCCAATTTACTACTAGTTTTGGATGAACCGTTAGCTGGACTTTCAGGAAGTGAAAAATGTGCCGTTTATCGCTCCATTGTGCGGTTAGCGAAGCGGCATACTCTTCTTATTGTTGATCATAGTGATACATTTTGCAAAATCGCACAAAATATCCTAGCATTGGGAATGGAGGGGGGCAAAAATGGGGGGCATATAATAGATGCTGAGAAGTATATAAATCGAGAAAGAATTAAGCGAACAATTCCAATAAACCAGCCCACAGAAGTTATACATGTATTAATTAGTAATTGTGTTTATCAGTATAATGGAGTCAACCTACACATCGGCATAAATAGTTTGAATTTGATTACAGGGCATTCTGGTATTGGTAAATCAACTCTTCTTCGAGAGTATTTCCCCCAATTTTTTGAAAAATATCAATATGTAAGCGCAAAGCCACTGCTGGGCAACAAAAACAATTCTGTTGCAACTACCTTAAATGTTTTTCCGCATATTTTGGATTTATTTGCGATTAAATTCAAAAAAAGCAGAAGCTTTTTTTCTAATCAATACGGTGGGACTGGAATATGCGCCAAATGTAAAGGGGTAGGCTACTTAGAATATGGTAGTAGATATGATGGTACTGTACGATTAGAATGTGGCGAGTGTAGCGGTACGGGTTTTAACAAGAAATTAAAAAAATACAAACTTTCAGGGAAGAACATCTATGATATTTGGAATATGACAATTGATGAACTAGGTAACTTCCTATGCGACCTTTCTCCAATACCTATCATAAATGAAGCTAAAGCGCTTATGTTAGGTCATCTAAAATTAGGGCAATCTGTTTCTACATTATCCGGAGGCGAAAACATTCGAATCAGACTATTAAAGACAGCCCAGACTACCGCAGCAGTATTGGGGATTGATGAACCTTTTAAAGGGCTTAATAATTCTGAAATTTTTATGGTTGTGCAATATTTGGATCACCTTAGATCCAAAGGGAAAACAATTATTGTTACCGACCATAGTGAGGGAATCGCGCATTATTTTGCACGATGTATCGAGCTAGTTAATAAAATGGATGTTTTATGTGAGAAAAGTTGAAATCCTCTGCTGAGCAATAAACAAAGACACCCCATCCCTGAGTAATTTGCTTGATCGGAGATGGGGTTCTGCTGTGTAAGCGTAAGTTGTCGGTTGCTTTAACTCTAGGAGGTTCCTCGCTCCCACTTGGAGACTGCCCGGTCTGTGACATGAAGCCGGTCCGCAAGCTCTTTTTGGGTCATCTTCTTCTCTTTTCTGCAGCTTTTGATAAAAGCCCCGGTTTTCAGGTTATCCATCTGTTTTCCCACCTCCTTTGTCTAAAATTATACCATACACCCCCGAAAAAGCACCAAACCACCGGTTGAGTTTTATAAAAAGCGCTCCTCCGGCTTTTGGATTATCCTTATTTACCGTCGATTTTTCTTCCACCCCTCAAACAGCCGTTTCCCCTCTTCCGACTGGTAAAATGCCTGGATCTTGGGCAGCAGGAACCGGGCGAACCGCTCCAGCTCCTGCTGGGGCACGCCGTCCTCCCGGTATTTGGCGGACGCCGCTGCCTGTGCTGTTTTCTTCTCCTGCCGATCTTCCGTAGCGGCTCCTTTCTGCAGGGCTGCCCCCTGCTGCCTTGCTGCTTGTTCTTTCATCGTTCCTGGCCCTTGGCCTGCTGGCGGCGTTGCTGACGGTTCAGCCGCTTTTCCTCCTGCTGACGGCGGCAGATGCCCAGCACAAACGCCTGCACCTGCTCCGGTGCCACACGCATAGCTTCCCGGTAAGGACGGGTCTCGGTGAGCACTGCATCCAGCTGTTCCTCACAGCGGTGGAGGCGCTGGCGCAGCTCCTGTTCTCTCACTATACTTTGCTGCAGCTGCATCCGCAGGCTGCGCTTCTCCGCCTGCAGCTTGCCGCTGGCTTTTGCCATCTCGCATAGGGCCTGGAAGTCCTGCGGCACCAGTTCCACACGCTTTTCCAGCACACCTTTGGTTTTGGCCCGCTGCTCGATGTCTGCCACATCGCGGATCGAGCCGGAAATGTTCTTTACCTGGGAGATAAGCTCCTTTCGCTGGCCTTGCAGTTGTTTGGTCTGGTCAGACAGTTCTGCCACTGTCTGGCGGTCCTTCTGGACCTTATACTCCAGGACCTCCAAATGTTCAGCATCGCTGCCCTGTACACCGCGCTCAAAGTCGGTAAATCCCGCCTGCCGCATGTGCTCGAAGAATTGTGTTTGCAGCAGGCTGTAGGAACTTACCAGCCGGGGCTTGCCGTTCTTTTTCAGCACAGGCTGGCCCTGTTCGTCGGTCATGGGAACCATCGGCCACTTTTTGCTGTGGCTCACCTGCATGATCGTCTCCCGCACGGTGCCACGCAGCGCCGGGTCCTTGCACCGCTTGGACCAGCGGATCTGCTTTTCCACCACCGGCAGGTAGACAACGTGGAGGTGATAGTGGAACACATCCCTTCCCAGCCGGTCACTGGCTTCCCGGTTGCGCTCGTCGGCGTGCATGACTGCCGAGATGATGTACTGTTCCCCGCCTGCGATTTCCTTGGCCAGCTCGTACACCTCGGCGTAGAATTGCTTGGCGTACTCATAGCCGCCGTGGGTCTCGAAATAGTCGGTGTTCACATCAAATACCAGCTCATCAAAGACGTAGGCATCCGGTTTTAATCCTCGGGTGGAAACGACACCATCTTCCACCATCCGGTCAAATTGCTGTGCGTAAGTAGCTGCCTCACAGTCTTTGAAGGTCACATTAAAACGACCCATGGAGGTATGAGCAATGGACTTTTTACGCAACCTGCCCACACAGCAGCCCCAGCAGCTCACCCAGCTGATTCAGATTCAACCTGGCCGCGTGGTCAGTATGGCTATGAGCCGGCAGGAACACTGCCAAATGACTCTTTTGGCCTTCGGCGACGGAGAGAGTATCAGTGAGGAATGCTATTTTGGCGATACCCTCTACTACATTCTGGAGGGGGCGCTTTATGTCTCTGCGGGGGAGGACAGCCGCTGTCTTCAAACGGGCGATTGCCTGGCAGTTCCCGCCCATACCCCCCACGCAGTAGTTGCTCCGGATGGCTGCAAGCTGCTGCAGATCACGCTTTCATAATGATTTAGGAGGAATAACTCATGGAAACTCTGATTAAGAATGTCCCTCATGCGCAGCCCTTTGCCTTGAAGGGGCAAGTGGAATATGAAGGGGGTAAGGTTGTCAGCCTGACCCTGGCCCAACAGCCCGGTGCGGGGATCACCCTGTTTGCCTTTGATACGGGTGAGGCCATTAGCACCCACGCTGCTCCCGGAGACGCTATGGCGACTATTTTGGAAGGAACGGCACAAATTACCATTGACGGCGTTCCCCACACCCTAAACGCAGGAGAAGCCATTATCATGCCTGCCGGCATCCCTCACGCAGTACAGGCGGTGACAGCGTTCAAGATGTACCTGGTGGTCGTGAAGACCCCGTCCTGCTGACAGAAAAAGAACGGACTCCATAGAAGCATTTTGACATCTGTGAAGCCCGTTTTTTATTCCAGTCCTGTCAGCAATTCGGCACACCCAGCATATCCAGCTCTGTGGGATCATGCGTGACAAGCCGCACGGTTTTTTCCATGCACAGGCGTTGGGTATATAGAGGCATGTATCAGGCAAATAATTACCTATTTAGAAAGAAGTAAAATAAGGAGAGGCGATCTCTGTAGATTGCCTCTCCTTATTCGTCATGGTGTATTCTTTTTGCTAAGTGGTAATGCACTCATACTCCGTAAGCTGACGCCCAGGGTGGAAAGATTGTGCAGCGTGGCGGAGGTGGCTGGTGGCAGGACTCCTGCCACACCGAGAGCGATCAGGGCGCCGTTGAAGCCAATGACAAAGCGATAGTTGGAGTGGATGCGCGCCATCAGCGCCATGGCGATCCGACGCAGCTCTACAAGCTCCCAGAGGCTGTCAGCGGCAATGGTGATGTCCGCAATCTCCCGGGCGATGGCGGCGCCGTCGCTGATGGCGATGCCCGCGTCCGCCTCGGACAGGGCCGGCGAGTCGTTGATGCCGTCGCCCACCATCAGGACAGTATGCCCCTCCCGGCGCAGCCGTGCCACATACTCCGCCTTGTCCGACGGAAGGACTCCGGCGCGGAAATCGTCCACTCCCACCTGGGCGGCAATGGCTGCGGCGGTACGGTAGCTGTCTCCGGTGAGCATAACGGTACTGGTGACCCCCAGAGCACGGAGGGTGGACAGAACTTCCTTCGCCTCCTCCCGCAGCGGGTCGGAGATGCAGATCACGGCGGCCAGCTGCCCCCCTACTGCCAGATACAGGTGGGAATACTCCGGCGGCAGCGCGTCAAAGCGTTCCTGTTCGCCCTCTGGAATGACGCAGCCCTCATCCTCAAAGACAAAGTGGGCGCTGCCGATGAGAACCTGCTCCTCATCGACGGTGCTTGCGATGCCGTGAGCCACCAGATACTCCACCTTGGAGTGGTACTCCTCGTGGCGCAGGCCCCGGCGTTTGGCCTCCTCCACCACGGCGTTGGCCATGGAATGGGGGAAGTGCTCCTCCAGACAGGCGGCCAGCCGCAGCATTTCGGCTTCCTCTTTGCCGCCGAAGGACACCACCTGAGCCACCCGGGGGCAGGCGTGGGTCAGGGTGCCGGTCTTGTCGAAAACGATGGTGTCGGCGGCAGCCACCGCTTCCAGGAACTTGCCGCCCTTGACGGTGATATGGGCCCGTCCCGCCTCCCGCATGGCGGAGAGGACGGCCAGAGGCATAGCCAGTTTCAGTGCGCAGGAGAAGTCCACCATCAGCACCGACAAAGCCCGTGCCACATTCCGGGTGAGGACGAAGCTCAGCAGACTCCCTACAAAGGTATAGGGCACCAGCTTGTCCGCCAGATTGGCAGCCTTGCTCTCAGCCTCCGACTTCATCTGCTCCGACTGCTCGATCATGTGAACGATTTGGTCATAGCGGCTCTGACCGGAGGCCTGCTTCACCTCCAGCACACACTCGCCCTCCTCCACCACGGTGCCGGCATAGACTGCGCCTCCGGGGCGCTTGGGTACCGGGATGGATTCGCCGGTGAGGGACGCCTGATTGACGGTGACCTCCCCCTCCAGCACCAGCCCGTCCACGGGGACGATGCCGCCGGCGCGGACGACTACCGCATCCCCCGGCTGGATCTGGGACACAGGAACCAGCACTTCGCCCTGGGCTGTGCGCAGCCAGACCCGGTCCACATTCAGCGACATGCACCGGGCCAGATCCGCCACAGATTTCTTTCTTGTCCACTCCTCCAGCAGTTCGCCCACCTCCAGCAGGAACATGACCATTCCGGCGGTTCCAAAGTCCCTTCTGCAGGCGGAAATGGAAATAGACAGGGCATCCAGCAGTTCCACCTTGATGCGGCGGCGCAGCAGGCAGCGCAGTCCCCGCCGTACAAAGGGGATCATGTGCCAGAGTATGTGGGCAATCCGCAATGGAGGTGGGAGAAACAGGGTACAGGCAGCTTTGCACACTACCTTAGTTACCAGTTTCTCCTCGAATTCCCGGTTCAGCGCCCGGCTGCTGTGGGCGGGAAGCGCGGTGGTCTGCTCCGCCTCCTGCCAGGAAAAATGCCGAATCTCATTCAGCACGGCTTGGCGAGTCCCATCGTAGTACAGGATGACGCAGCAGGTGCGCTCATGGACGGTGACCTGCCGGCACCAGGACTTTCCCTGAATCCATGCCTCCAGCAGATCCGCCTGAGCGAGCGTCATCTGTTTTTGCCGCAGCCGGAACCGGATGCGCCCCCGGCTCTCGTGCAATATGGTTGCGTTCATAGGTTCCTCCTTCACGAAAAGAGGGAGCCGCTGGCGGCTCCCTCTGGGTCAATCAGGCTTCTTCGCTCTCCAGATTGGCAGCGGCGGCTTCCTCCGCTTCCTTTGCAGTCCGGTCGTCGTTCAGCTCCTTGGCGGATGCCAGAATGTCCGCAGCGTTCTCCTGCACTGTAGTCACGGTTCCCATGACCGAGTCCTTCATCCGCAGACCGGCGGCCGTGACATGGACATAGGCCTTCTTGGCATCCTTGCTGGACAGCAGCTTAACGCCAAAAGAGCCAAACAAAGCACCGCCCGCAAAGCAGGCCAGTTTCGTATAAACACTCATCGCAATACTTCCTTTCCCTTATTTCCGCTTGTAGCCGGTGACCATGACCATAATCATGCAAATCACAGCGCCCCAGGCCCAAAAACGATGTTGTTTCATCGCTCTCACTCCTTTGATCACTTTGGAATGTCTGGTTATTATAACAGGAATTGTGGGAGTTTGTCGCTGTCAAAACGGACGCAGAGTTGCGGTTTCCGACATTTTTCTGTACTGGCCGGGAGTCATTCCATACTCCCGCTTGAACGCTGCGTTGAACTGGCTCATACCCTCATACCCCACAGACTGCGCAATTTGCTGAATGGACATCCGGGTGGTGCAGATCAGCTCCTGTGCCCGCCGGAGGCGCAGTTGGACCAAAAAGCTGTGAATCGGCATGCCATAGGCGCGGCGAAACCCTTCTTTCAAGAATGTCGGGGAAACGGAAAACTGTTTGCAGAGGAGCGCGATGGTGAGCTTATCAGACAGATGCGTCTGTATGTATGCCTTGACTTCCAACAGACTGTGGGATACTGGACAGCCTGATCTGGAGAGAGAATTATCCGATTCAGATACCTCGGTGCAGAGCAGATACAGCAGTTCCACCGACTTGAAAACACAGTAGCGTTCCTGCTCCTGCTCGGACAGACAGCGAACCGTTTCAAAAAATGCCTGCGTCCAAGGTGTGCTGCACAGGGCCGTGCAGCCATTTCTTGCTGTCATCTTTTTCTTGACAATCCTGGTGTCCAGCTTCATACCCAGAGTGGAGCAGACCGTCACAAGGCTTTCCTTTGCGGCTTTGGCGTCTACGGCAATCAAAACACCGCTCAGGTTTCCGCTGTACCGACACGAGCGGAGAGCGGAGCTGTCGGAGAGCAGGAAAATCCCCGGCGCCTCCACCGTGCAGGAGGTACCTTGTAACGTTCGGACAGTAAGGCGGCCGGTCAGGCAGAACAGCACCTCAAACTGGAGCGGTGCGCCGCACACCGGGACAGACCGCAGAGGTTCCTGCTCCGGCTCCGGCAGGGAAAACCGGCAGATCTGCACCCCTGGCATACTGCTGCTCCAACGGCCTGTGGCGGAGCCCTGGCTCGATAAATATTCTTTCAGCATGATTTCTCACGACCTGTTTCTCTGGGTTCGGAAATGGTTTTGCCTATGCTGACTGGGGATACAGGCAGAAGGCAGGAGACGAGCGCCTCCTGCCTTCTGCGGTGTTTTTGTCAGGCCAGCGACGCGCCCAGCTCGCGGCAAGCCGCCAGAGCGTCATCGTCCGGAGCCTCGTTGCAGATCACGCTGTCACAGGCCAGATTGGCGCCGTCGTCGTTGCAGCGGGACTCCCAGCTGCGCATCCATTCGCCATCGCCCCAGCCGTAGGAGCCGAACAGGGCGATATTCTTCCCGCTCAGCCTGCCCTCGCAGGCGGTGAACATAGGCTCGAACTCGCTCTCCTCCAGCTGCTCCGATCCCATGGAGGGGCAGCCGAAAGCGATGGCGGAATACTCGCTGACCTGCTCCGGGGAGAACTCTGCGGCGGTGATCACAGATACCTCGGCGCCCTTGCCCTTGGCGCCTTCGGCCACCGCCATGGCCATGGCCTCGGTGTTTCCCGTGCCGCTCCAATACACAACTGCAACTTTACTCATAAGACTCAACGACCTTTCTTTCTGGATTTGTTATGGTAGAAACATCAACCAGCCACGGTGAGCTGCTCGATGGATTTCCCTTGCTGCCACTGCCGGGAGTAGATTTTGCTGCACATCTCGTATTTCTCAAAGAGGTTTCTGGCGGCCTGCTCGTCGCCGTAGACCTTCCAGCAGCCCACGCATTTGTGATTGCACGCCCGGTTGCAGATAAAGCCCAGCACATCCTCGGGGGGATAGCTCAAAAACAGGCCGATCTCATGGGGGAATTCCCCTTCGCTCCGGAGCCGGTGGATCAGGTGAACCACGCAGCCATTGGGGTTTTCCGGCACATAGCCGTATTTGAGAAGCAAGGCTCTGGCGCGGTAATCGGTCAGATCGCTCTCCAGTGCATGGGGCCGGTAGGCGTAGATCAAAGCGCGGCCTTTGCGAACCCGAAGCGGAAGGACGCGTATTCCTCTGGGAACCAGTTTCTTGTTCAGCCGACACAAGTCTTTCGTCAGATCCTTCCGGCTGGGGCAGGCACAGGAAAAAAGATTTCCCGTCTTGATTCCCGCCAGGGTGGGAGAGCAGTGACGAATCAGCAGATCCTCTGACATAGGCGTTTCCCTCACAAAATCATGTCCATTCGAAGACTGTACGGCGAAATAGAAAAACTGACAGTAAATGTGGTTAGCGATTGCTAACCGATGCGTTAAATATATAGCCACCGCCTATTGGTTAGCGGTAGCTAACTAACACAATTATATACAGGGCAAATTCGCTTGTCAAGAGGACGAACGGATTTTGCTGACAGAAAAAATGGCGCTTGTCGGACGCCTGTGTTATAATATGCAAAACACCCGTTTTTATGGAGGTTCCTATGGCGATTCACGAGTCTGGCCAGATGTATCTGGAAACCATCTATATTCTTTCACAGAACAGCACCTTCGTTCGAGCTATCGATGTGGGAGCGCAGTTGGGCTTTACCAAGCCCAGCGTCAGCAGAGCCATGTCCATTCTGAAAAAGGACGGATATGTGAATGTGGATGCTGACGGTGCGATCACCCTGACGGAGACCGGGCTTGCCATTGCTAAGACGATGTATACCCGCCACACGGTGTTGAGCCAGATGCTGATGGAATTGGGCGTGGACGAGGAGACTGCGACCGAGGATGCCTGCCGGATCGAGCATGTGATCAGCGAAAAATCCTTTGCGGCTGTGCAGGCGCACTTGGAGCAGGTAACGAAAATGCGGGAAGATGCGCACGGGCAATGAGGCTATGCAAATTTGGCGGACTTCGCTATCGAGCGGCAACGCGATAAGTGAATACCTGCCATTTGGCACGGAATATTAAATGCGGTGGAGCCTGGATATGGCCTCCACCGCATTTTATGTGATCTGCGCTTTTAAATCAGGAGCGACCTGCTGTGTAAGTTCACCGCCAAGCGTACCTGCTCCATAGCTCCAAACGCTTACGGCAGCTCATCCTTATGTGTCTGCTGGCTTTTCAAAACCTTTCGGGCGGCTTTTTTGATTTTATGGCACACGCCAAGAATAGCGATGCAAAACAGCAAAGCTGTTAATCCATATCCAAACGACTGTATTGCCGTGTTCATGTTTATGCCTCTTTTCTGGCCGCTGCTGCCAATGAACTCAACCGAACAATCCTCTCTTTTTGTACGGCTCCTTCTGGATCGCTCCGACCTCATACCCCGTGCTGCGAATGGCGTTCATAACAGCCTCCGTGTCCAGCTCCGTTTCAGAGAGAATCACAGTCTGGTTTTTGCTGCGGGAGGAGTTTACCTTTTTGACCGGGCAGGCTTTGCGTACGGCGTCATTGACATGGGCCTCGCACATCCCGCACATCATTCCGTTGACTTCCACTGTGTACTTCCACATAATTTCTCATTCCTCCTTGGCTTTTGTATGATCGAGCTGCGCGGACCGGACGGCGGTCTGCCATGCCGCAGTCCGTTCATCGGGGATCTTCCTGGCCATCAGACAGCACAGCGGCGCCAACGAACTTCCGAGAAGCTGATGGCGAACGATGGAATAGCCGCGCTCGGACAGGTATGCCATCAGCTCCCCGGCAGTCCAGACATGGTACACCCGAAAGCCTGACAGCCCCATGAACCAGAGCCGGAGTCTGGCGCTTCGGCTTTTGCCCCAGACAAAGGTGGGGGCGAACAGCAATCCCCCCGGCTTCAGAACCCGCCAGGCTTCCGTCAGAGCTTTTTCCGGGTGCGGCATGACATGGAGGGCGTTGGAGATCACGACCGCATCGAAGCTCTCCGGGCCGTAGGGCAGCTTGGTGGCGTCCTGGACGGAAAAGTGGAGCCGGGACGAATGCACCTGCTTTTTGGCCTGACGGATCATTTCAGCTGAAAAGTCGGTTGCCTCCCAGCTCCGGACACATGGAGACAGCGGCACGGACAGCTGACCTGTTCCGCAGGCCAACTCCAGCACATACATGTCCCGTTTCAGAAAAGGACGCATTGCTTTGCATATCTGCTGATAGGTTGCCCGAGAGCGGCGCATGAAGCCGGAATAGCGTATTGAAAACCGATCCCAAAATTGTTTGTTGTCATCCATGAAATATGGTCACCTCAATGTTGGTTAGCGTTTGCTAACTACATCATACTCTTTGTCGCGCGAAATTGCAAGATGCCGCCATATTGGTTTTGCATATTCTCTGGGATAAATCACGAGAAGAGGCTGGAACGAAGAATGACCGGGACATGTATCCCGGTCATTCTTTTCTTTCGCGCCTCTGCCTTTACCGGCACCAACCGGTGGGATTGGAGCGGGCGGTGATGAAGCGGCGGTAGATACACTACTTAGGGTTTCCATATCCAGCGCATGACATAGGAGAGGGTGTATCGAGTCTTTGTGTCCGACCGGTAAGGAGTCTCTTTTGGATTAATATATTTTTTAATTTGAAATAGCTTTATCTTTTTTTCCAATTCAATAAAATTGCAGAGTTTGCTATAACAAGTACTGAGCCTGCATTATGTACTAACGCTCCGACTACAGGGTTCAAAGTCCCGCTGATAGCGAGAATGATGGCCAAAAAATTAAGAGTCATAGAAAATGTCAGATTGCACTTGATCGTTGTCATCATTCGCTTGGAAAGCGCAACCAAATGCGGCAGTTCCTTTACTTCGTCATCTACCAGCGCAATATCTGCTGCGTCTACAGCAATGTCGCTGCCAACGCCGCCCATAGCGATGCCCACATCTGCTTTTTTCAAGGCTGGAGCATCATTGATGCCGTCCCCGATCATGCACACGGGTTTCCCTGTTTCCTGATATGCGCCAATGGAATTCAGCTTGTCCTCTGGTAAGCAATTGGCGTGTACTTCATGAATGTCCAGCTGACCTGCAATGGCGTTTGCGGCACTCTCATGATCTCCGGTCAACAATACCGGCTGTACATTTAGTTCAAAAAGCGTATGGATCATATCTGCGCTTTCTTTTCGCAGCGTATCGGAGAGAGTGAGATAGCCGGCAAGCATACCGTCTGCCGAAAGATAGATAATAGTCCCGCCCTTACAGATCGTTTCATCCACTGTGGGAACCGATTCCATAAAGACGCCATGTTCATTCAAAAATTCCAGATTACCTGCCAGGAGTTCTGCTGCCTCTGTTTGTGCACAAACTCCTCTGCCGGGAATCATCTGGAAATGATGCACTGGTTCCAGTTCCGCACCGTATTCGCTTTTATAGCAGTTTACTACGGCTTTGCCCAGAGGGTGTTCTGACAGCAGTTCAACAGAAGCGGCCAAACGATAGATCTGTTCTTTTGTATATTGATCGGATACGCTTACAACATCCATGACTTTTGGCTTCCCGTATGTAAGCGTGCCTGTTTTGTCAAAGGCTATTACTTTTACATTTGCGAGCCGCTCCAGCGCATCCCCCTCGCGCACCAAAAAGCCGTGTTTTGTGGCGTTTCCGATGGCGGCCATGATTGCGGTAGGGGTAGCCAACACCAGAGCGCAGGGGCAAAATACCACCAGAATGGTTACGGCACGGATGATCTCCCCTGTGATAAGCCAAGTGATGGCTGCGGCACTCAAGGCGATCACAACGATCCAGGTTGCCCAACGATCGGCAAGCCCTACAATTTTGGCTTTTCCTGCATCTGCACTCTGCACCAGACGGATCATACGCTGAATCGAACTGTCCTCACCCACCTTTGTGGCTTCCATCTCAAAAGCGCCGAACTGATTCACTGTGCCGCTGGACACTTCGTCCCCCACTGTCTTGTCTACGGGCAGTGATTCACCAGTCATCACAGCCTGATTGATCGAGGTTTGCCCAGATACGATTCTGCCATCCACCGGCACGCTTTCTCCCGGCAGAACGCGGAGCAGATCTCCAACCTGCACCTGTTCAGCAGGAACAATGTTTTCCTTTCCATCGCGCAGCACCCGAGCCGTTTGGGGTGTCAGATGCACCAACTTTTCAATCCCGGCGCGGGCTTTGGCTACAGTCAGTTCCTCCAGTAGGCTGCCAAGCTGCATGATAAACGCCACTTCACCTGCGGCAAAATCTTCACCAATCGCAACAGAGGCAATCAGAGCCAATGATACCAGCACATCCGCCTTTATATCGAAGGAGGTGACCAGACCAATAATCGCCTCTAAAATAATCGGAATACCACACAGGATAATCGCAATCCATGCCATATCAAAAGGAAATGGACGGACATCCAGCAGGCTAAGCAGCACTGCAGCTCCGGAGATAATTAAAAAGATAATATCCTTTTTGATGCCGCCCAATTCCAATAACGATTCGAGCCTTTTGACAAGCACTTTCATGATTGTTCCTCTCTTTCATACGGTAGGGGGTATATGTATATTATACCCATGTGGGTATATTTTGTCAAGAAATAAAGCAGCCTTTCGGCTGCCTCATTTGGTATTAACCCATGTTGGAAAATCGTTCTACAGCTTTTGTAAAACTTTCGATTGTTTTATCCGCATCCCCGTGCTCAATGCCATCCCGGACACAGTGGCGAATATGCCCCTCCAAAACCACCTTTCCGCATCCGTGAAGCGCAGATTTGGCAGCATTGATTTGAGCAAGAACATCCTCACAGGGGACATCTTCATCTATCATTCGGTCAATCGCCTGAACCTGACCAATGATTTTCTTGAGTCTGCGGTGCAGATTATCCGCATCCATGCACTGTCTCACAATAGTCGCCTCCATACCATTAGGGGTATATGTAAAGTATATCGAACTTGCAGTGTATTGTCAATCTGCAGCTGGGTCGGAAGGGGTATAAAAAGCGATTGGTTCCATGTACTCATAAATCTGGAAAAGCGACTGAGAGGGAAAATGATTTATAAATAGAGAAAATGACTTGACGGGTTAGCGATAGCTAACTATAATCAATCATAGGACACTACACTTTTTGAGGAGGGCCTGTGGAGAAGTACAAAATCGAGAAAGACTCCGTGTAGGAGATTCCTATACGGTTCTTGGTTGCGTCCGTCAGCCGCTGGCAAAGCTGGCCGACGGACCGATGCACCTGCAGATCGTCCGGATCGACTTTGCGGAATACATTCACGGTTAGATTGGAGGAGATTATGCCGATTGAACTATGGCAAGGGCTGCTGATCCCCTTTGCCGGGACGACGCTGGGTGCAGCCTGCGTCTTTTTTATGCGGAATAACTTGAGCGAACTGGTGCAGCGCGCTCTGACCGGCTTTGCGGCAGGGGTCATGGTGGCGGCTTCCGTCTGGAGTCTGCTGCTGCCCGCGATGGAGCAGGCGGCGGACATGGGGCGGTGGTCCTTTGTCCCCGCCGTTGCAGGTTTCTGGCTCGGCATCCTATTCCTGCTGGGACTGGATCGGCTGATTCCGCATCTGCATCGTGGCAGCGCGGAGGCCGAGGGCATCAAAAGCAATTTTGGAAAGACGACCATGCTGACGCTGGCTGTGGCGCTGCACAATATTCCGGAAGGAATGGCGGTAGGGGCGGTCTATGCCGGGTGGCTCTACGGAGATAGCGGTATCACGCTGGCGGGGGCACTGGCTCTTTCTCTGGGAATTGCCATTCAGAACTTTCCGGAGGGCGCAATCATATCCATGCCCTTGAAAGCAGAGGGGCTCTCCAAATCCCGCTCCTTCCTGTATGGGATGCTGTCCGGTGCAGTGGAGCCAATAGGCGCCATCCTGACCATCCTGCTGGCGGGGATTTTGGTTCCGGTACTGCCTTACGCCCTGAGCTTTGCCGCCGGAGCGATGGTCTATGTGGTAGTAGAGGAACTGATCCCGGAGATGTCAGTGGGAAAGCACTCCAATATAGGGACTATTCTGTTTGCAGTCGGTTTTACCCTTATGATGACGCTGGATGTGGCGCTGGGCTGAGTCAGGTTGCTTGGAAGGAGGATTTCAAATGTCCCATTTTGGCGTTGTGGAGGACACGCTGTTTGTCCCTATGCAGGGCAGGATCTATGCCAGTGAGCACTGTCCAAATATTTTGTACGATCCAAAGGCGCTGGAACTGAAAAAAAAACTGCCTTCCGGCCTACCGGAGCAGGACGGACAGAGCCAGTATACCCTGCTGGCCTCCGCCGCCAGGTCCGCCAATATGGACCGGTTCATCCGGGCCTTTCTGGAGCGCAGGCCGGACGGTGTGATCGTCCAGCTCGGCTGTGGCCTGGAGACGGTCTATTACCGCTGCGACAATGGAAAGTCGCACTGGTATGCCGTGGATCTGCCCCATGTGGTGGAGTACCGGCGAGAGCTGCTGCCGGAGCCGGAGCGGGAGACCTATCTCGCCGGGGATGCCTTTGCCGGGGACTGGATCAGGCAGATCCGCGCCGATGTGCCGGATGCTCCTATTCTGGTCACCGCCGGCGGCCTGTTCCACTATTTTGAGGAAAGCAAGGTCGTGGGCCTCCTGCGAATGCTCACAGAGTTTGGAGAGATCGAAATCGTCTTTGATACCGTGAGCAAAAGCGGTATGGCCATGATGCGGAAAAAGTACATGAAGCAGGTGGGTCACGGGGACGTGCAGATGCTTTTCTATGTAGACTCGGCGTCGGAACTGGCCGGGAAAATTGGGAACGGGGCCAGGGTGCTGGCCGAGGAGCCCTATTACCGCCATATCCCCCGAACCGGATTGAAGCTGTCTACCAAGATCAGTATGGCGGTTTCGGACCGGTTTTGGATGGTCAGGATGATCCATCTGGCAACCGAATGATGCCTTAGCCGAAAGCCGGCCGGAGTTTTCCGGCCGGTTTTTGCACGGAGGTGGCCGTTTTCCCTTGACAAATCATCCCGTAGACTCTATTATAACAGTGTTATATATCACTGTTATATGGAGGCGCAGATGGAAGAGAAGTCTACCGCGACCCTGGAAAAAATCCAGCAGGCCGCCATGGAGGAGTTTTCAGAGAAAGGCTTTCAGGGTGCCTCCCTGCGGCAGATTGTGAAGCAGGCCGGTGTCACCACCGGCGCATTTTACGGCTATTTTTCCAGCAAAGAGGCGCTCTTTGCCTCCATCGTGGAACCCCACGCCGCCGCGCTGATGGGCCGGTTTATGGAGGCCCAGACCTCCTTTGCCGAGCTGCCGGAACAGGAGCAGCCGGAGCGCATGGGGCTGGAGTCCAGTCAGTGTGTCCACTGGATGGTGGACTACATCTGTGACCATCGGGAGCCGGTGAAGCTGCTGCTGTGCAAGGCAGAGGGCACCAGCTACGAGCATTTCGTTCACAATATGGTGGAGGTCGAAGTGGAATACACCCTCCAATACCTGGAGGTGCTCCACCGTCTGGGGCATGAATGCCCCCAACTGGATGCACAGCTGTGTCACATCATCGCCAGCGGGATGTTCAACGGCATCTTTGAGATCGTCGTCCACGACATGCCCAAGGAGCAGGCCATGCGCTATGTGGACCAGCTGCGGGATTTCTATACCGCCGGATGGCTGAAGCTGATCGGCCAGTAACATACCGCCAATCTTTTTGTAAGATCGGGGCTTCGCCCCTTTCTTTTTACGCAATCGGTTAGCGAGAGCTAACCTTAAAAGGAGGAGTATTTGTGAAGCAAAAGAAGCAAAATGCGCTGTCTGTGCTGCTGGGATACGCAGGCAGCCATCGGCGGCTCACCCTTCTGGGGTTGGGACTGTCGGCGGTGTCCATGGTATGCAGCATGATCCCGTACCTCTGCATCTGGCTGGCAGCACGGGATCTGATCGCTGTGGCGCCGGACTGGACGCAGGCCCGGAGCGTGACGGACTACGGTTGGATCGCCTTCGCTTTTGCGGTGGGCGGTATCCTCATCTACTTTCTGGGCCTGATGTGTACTCATCTGGCGGCGTTCCGCACGGCGGCCAACATCCGCAAGCAGGGCATGGCCCATGTGATGCAGGCGCCTCTGGGCTACTTTGACGCCAACGCCTCCGGTCTGATCCGCAGCCGGCTGGATGCGGCCGCCGCCGATACCGAGACGCTGCTGGCCCACAATCTGGCGGACATTGTAGGCACGATTACATTGTTTCTCGCCATGCTGGTGCTGATGTTCGTGTTTGACTGGCGCATGGGCGCGGCCTGCCTGCTGGCGGCGGTGATTTCCATACTCGCCATGTGCAGCATGATGGGCGGCAAGAATGCCGCATTGATGGCAGAGTACCAGGCGGCTCAGGACCGCATGACCAAATCCGGCACCGAGTATGTGCGCGGCATCCCGGTAGTCAAAATTTTTCAGCAGACCGTCTACTCCTTCAAGGCCTTTCAGCAGGCCATCGAGGACTACAGCGCCAAGGCAGAACACTATCAGGGCGATGTTTGCCGTGTGCCCCAGTCCATCAACCTGACCTTCACCGAGGGCGCCTTTCTGTTTCTGGTGCCGGTGGTGCTGTTCCTGGCTCCCGGTGCGCTGGCTTCCGGTGATTATGCGGGATTTGTAACGAACTTTGCTTTTTACGCCGTGTTCTCCGCTATCATTTCCACCGCGCTGGCCAAAATCATGTTTGCGGCCTCCGGCATGATGCTGGCCGGCACCGCTCTGGGCCGCATCCAGCCGGTCATGGACGCACCGACACTGGCGGTACCGGAGCATCCCCAGACGCCCAAGGACAATCGGGTGGTTTTCCGGGATGTGAGTTTTACCTACGACGGCGCGCAGTCCCCCGCCCTGTCCCATGTCTCCTTCACCGCCGAGCCCGGAGAGACGGTGGCGCTGGTGGGGCCTTCGGGCGGCGGCAAGACCACTGCCGCCAGCCTGATCCCCCGGTTCTGGGATGCGGACACCGGCACTGTCGAAGTGGGTGGCGTGGATGTACGCCAGATCGATCCCCATGTGTTGATGGATCAGGTCGCTTTTGTGTTTCAAAACAACCGGCTGTTCAAAGCCAGCATTCTGGAAAATGTTCGGGCCGCCCGGCCCGACGCCAGCCGTGAGCAGGTGCTGGCTGCCCTGGAAGCCGCCCAGTGCGGCGACATTCTGGAAAAGCTGCCCCAGGGACTGGACACCGTGATCGGCACCGAGGGAACCTATCTCTCCGGTGGCGAGGCCCAGCGCATCGCCCTGGCCCGGGCCATTTTGAAGGACGCACCTATCGTGGTGCTGGATGAAGCCACGGCCTTTGCCGACCCGGAAAATGAGGCGCTGATTCAGAAAGCCTTCGCACGGCTGACAAAGGACCGCACCGTCATCATGATCGCCCATCGGCTCTCCACGGTGGTGGGCGCGGACAAGATCCTGGTTCTGGAGGGCGGCAGGGTGACGGAGCAAGGCACCCATGAGGAGCTGATCGCGGCAGGAGGATTGTATACTCGGATGTGGGCCGACTACAATCGGGCGATCCAGTGGAAAATGGAAAGCGGCAAGGAGGGGAAATAAATGTTCGGAGCAAACTTTCAACGGAAATATGCCCTGACGGATCAGGGTGTACAGAACACCAAAAAGGGAACCTTCTGGACGGTAATCGTCAATCTGGTAGTCATGGGCGGGGTCAGCATTTTGTACCTTGTGATGTCCGGCCTGATGGAAACTTTGGCCGGCGGTGTCCTGCCTGCGGCTTTGCCGGTGCTGGCTGGCCTCGTGATATTTGCACTTCTCTCCTTTCTCACGCATCTCCAGCAGTACAAGGCCACCTACGGCCTGGTGTACGGTGAGGTCAAGGCCACCCGCCTGCGTCTGGCGGAGCGGCTTCGCAAGCTGCCTCTCGGCTTTTTCGGCAAGCGGGATCTGGCCGACCTGACGGAGACCCTGATGGGCGATGTCAACCGCATGGAGCATGTCTGGAGCCATGTGCTGGGCTACTTGTACGGCTCCTATATATCCACCGCCGTGATCGCGGTGTGCCTGCTCTGGTATGACTGGCGGCTGGCCCTTGCCTGCCTCTGGGGGGTGCCGGTGGCCTTCGGCCTGCTGTTTGGGAGCCGGAAGCTCACTGAGCGCCAGGCGGAGCAGACCAAGCACGCCGCCGTGCGGGTTTCGGATGGGATGCAGGAGGCGCTGGAAAATGTGCGGGAGATCCGTGCCACCAATCAGGAGGAGCGTTACCTTGCCGGGCTGTACCGGAAGATCGACGAGCATGAACGGGTCATGATCCGCGGTGAGCTGGTCACCGGCCTGTTTGTCAACGGGGCCAGCGTCATCATGCGGCTGGGTGTGGCCACCACGATCCTTGTGGGCGCGGGGCTGATTTTGTCCGGACAGATCGACTTCATGCTGCTGTTTCTGTTCCTGATGGTCATCACCCGGATCTATGCGCCCTTCGATCAGAGCTTGGCACTGATCGCCGAGCTGTTTGTCTCCCAGGTGTCGGCAGACCGGATGAACGCTCTGTTCGACACGCCCATCGCCGAAGGGGCGGAAACCTTCCGGCCCAAGGGACACGGCATTGTCTTTGACCATGTGGAGTTCGCCTATGATAAAGAGGCCGTCCTGCATGATGTCAGCTTTACCGCCAAAGAAGGCGAGATCACTGCGCTGGTGGGGCCCTCCGGCTCCGGCAAAAGCACCTGCGCCCGGCTGGCCGCCCGCCTGTGGGATATCACCGGGGGTACGATTAAAGTGGGCGGGGTGGATATCGCCACGGTGGACCCGGAGGTGCTGCTGACCGATTACTCCATGGTTTTTCAGGATGTGGTGCTGTTTGACGACACGGTGATGGAGAATATCCGCCTGGGCAGGCGAGGTGCCTCCGACGCGGAGGTGATGGCTGCGGCCAGGGCCGCCAACTGCGAGGAGTTTGTCAGTAAACTGCCACAGGGATATCAGACGCCCATCGGAGAAAACGGCGCCAAGCTCTCCGGCGGCGAGCGGCAGCGCATCTCCATTGCCCGGGCGTTGCTCAAGGATGCGCCCATCGTGTTGCTGGATGAGGCCACCGCCTCTCTGGATGTGGAAAATGAGACCAAGGTACAGGGGGCGCTTTCTCGGCTTCTGGCAGGCAAAACGGTACTGGTCATCGCCCACCGGATGCGCACCGTGGCCGGGGCGGATCACATCGTGGTGCTGAAGGACGGAAAGGTGGCGCAGCAGGGCTCCCCGCAGGAGCTGATGGCGGAAGGCGGCCTGTTCCGGCACATGGTGGAGCTCCAGAGTGAAAGCGCCCAGTGGCAGTTGAGTGGGGCAAGGCCATAATTCTTTGTGCAATAGAAATGAGAGAAGCCCACAGTTCCCGATACAAAGAACTGTGGGCTTCTTTCTGAATCAAAAAGACAAAATACATTTGATTTAATCGTCATCAGCAATCGAAAGCCGTGCCCTGCGCCGATACTCCAGCGGCGGGCAGCCGAAGCGCCGGACAAAGACCGCCGCAAATTTGCTCTGATTTTCGTAGCCTACCTGTGCTGCGATCTCCGCTACTCGTAATTCGCTGCTCTGCAGCAATTCTGCTGCCCGGCGCATCCTTGCCTCTCGCAAAAATGTGGAGAGATTTTCTCCAAACACACCGCGGAAGTAATTCTTGAGACTGGTTTCGGCAACCTGGAACCGCTCTGCCAGCTCCCGTGCTGTGTGGTTCTGGCTCAGATCTGCGCACAGGATGCTCCGTGTCTCCCTGGCAATGGCCACCTGAGAGCTGGTAAAATAACGGATCATATCAAGATTGGTTCCGAGTGCCCGGGCCAGCGGAGCCAGTAACGTGATATCCGGGTAGGAGCTGCCGGTCTCCCATTTGCTCACGGCAGGAGCGGAGATTCCCAACTGGGCTGCCAACTGCTCTTGGGTCATATTCCTGATCTTGCGCAAAGCGGCGATCTTGGCCCCCAGTGTTTTCTGACTCAGATCCATGAAAGTTTCCTCCTTTTGTGGGTGCTATATATGCCGCGGCTTTTCTGCTTTTATTATACCGAAGCCGGTCAGCCCCCACAAGCGAGGCTCAGTTAAGTGCCAGGAAGAAAATCTGAACAGCATTCAAGAAAAAATTCTTTATTCAAAATTAGCTTTTGTAAAAAACACAATACCATATTTTACCGAATGTTTTTGACCAGTTATATCAATGCGATCCTTCCCGAACAACTCCCGGAAACGGCCTTGGCCTTTCCATAACCAAGGAACTGGTTGTTGCTATGGGCGGTACCATTCAGGCACAAAGCTCCCCTGACCACGAAACGACATTCACCATCTGTTTTCCGAAAGCAAAAGCGTTGCCATAAGGCAACGCTTTTTTGCCGTCGAGCCTTTCTTTTACCGGCGATTTTTCTTCCACTCCTCGAACAGCCGTTGTCCCTCTTCCGACTGGTAAAATGCCTGGATCTTGGGCAGCAGGAACCGGGCGAACCGCTCCAGCTCCTGCTGGGGCACGCCGTCCTCCCGGTTCTTAGCGGACGCCGCTGCCTGTGTTGTTTTCTTCTCCTGCCGATCTTCCGTAGCGGCTCCTTTCTGCAGGGCTGCCCCCTGCTGCCTTACGATGCGTTCTGTCATCGATCCTGACCCTTGGCCCGCTGGCGGCGCTGCTGACGGTTCAGCCGCTTTTCCTCCTGCTGGCGGCGGCAGATGCCCAGCACAAATGGTGTAGCTAAAGTGCTTCTCGTACATCAAGTATTCAAGGGAGATTTCCCGTTCCCATTTCCTTTGCAAGCGCCGGATGGCGGTGATAGCAGCATGGCGTATAACAGTTTTACAATATGCGTCATGGGTTCTCTGAACAGCCATTTGATATTCCGTTTCCGTCATGGAAAATCCCCCTTTCTGTGATGATAAAGAGGGGCGGCAGCACTCCTTGCTGTCGCCCCTTGTCTGCTCACCAGCAAAGACAGACGGGGCTGTCAACGGCGGGCGTATGCCCGTTCATCTTGACCGTTGACTGGCTCGGCTGGCTTCGCTATTTTATTGGTTATCAGCTATCTGCTTGCTTCTATGACACCCGGTTTTTCGGCAGAGTTTTTATAAGAATGAGGGCATAGACAAGGATAATGGCAAATTCAATCAAGGTGGAAATCATACGCTTCTCAACGTTTAGGCTTGCTTGATTTGCAAAAGCACTAAGTATATTTATCATGGAATGAGTAACGATACAGGGAAGCAGGCTTCTACCACGGTAAAACAAAATTACAAACAGGAAACCAAAAGCAATCGCTCCCACAATTTGAAACAGATTTGCTACAAGTTCCATACCGCTGCCGTTTACTAAATTCACCAAATGTCCAACACCAAATGTAACGCTCGAAATGATAATCGCTGTTTTCACATTGTCCTTAGCAATCGCCTTAAAGAGGAAACCTCGAAAAATCACTTCTTCTATAAATCCAACGCATAGCATTAAAATGATATGACAGACCATTTCCAACCAAGAGTAATTTACCATAATCCCATTCCAAAGATTACTTGTAGCCAAAATAATCAACGGAACGTAGTAGAGGAACTGGCGAGCTGATACAGATGATTTACAAAGCCCATACTTGTCAAGTAACCTGTTTTTCTGCATAAAGGAAAACAAAACTATAGCCTGTACAACACAAAAAACAGCACTTACAGCGTTTTCAATCCCTATTATTTCATTGAGTGGATTGGCTAAGGATTGCAAAACGCAGTAAACTCCAATCCAGACAAGAGCAAATGTTAACTCGTTTTTCTCGTATAGCTTTTTCATTATATGTCCTCCTGTGCGGCTAAAACTGCGCCTTTATATGTTTGCTCCAAATGAGAAGCAATAAGTTCTTCGTCATACTCTAATGAGTTGTTAGCAATAATACTTGCATATCCGTGAGCAAATAAGGCAATCGTTAGAAATACTTTTTTTGTCTGTTCTATGCTCATTTCCATTGCTTCCTGCATAACAGAAAGGATGGGAATAAGTTCCTCTGAGTCGATCATTTCAAGTAGACT
Organism: uncultured Subdoligranulum sp.; assembly: GCF_963931595.1. Taxonomy (GTDB): domain Bacteria; phylum Bacillota; class Clostridia; order Oscillospirales; family Ruminococcaceae; genus Gemmiger. The sequence goes on along the minus strand of NZ_OZ007030.1, from coordinate 2,848,185 downwards.
GTTCTCGGTGGCAAAGCCCGACTGGAAAAGTAAGCGGAACAGTTTAGGTTCTTCAATCGCAAAACGGATATAATTTAATCCGATTCCAAGCATAATTCCTTCTTGCGGCTCTTTTATGTTCATCAAATATTCCGTATGAAATCTATCTGCTTTGGCATAAGTAGCTTTTTTCAATTCTTCAATCGTTTCAAAATGATACATAACTGGCTGCGTGGAACAGTTCAGCTTTTTTGCAACTGTCCTAGCGTTGATATTTTCCACACCCGATTCACGAGCAACCTCAAATGCGGCATCAATAATCATATCCTTTGTGACCTTAGCTTTTGGTGGCACTATATTTACCTCCGATTTATTATATTTGTTATATAACGTAAATTATATATTAAATTTCCTTGCTTGTCAATCATTTGCCTGTGCAGTAAAAAGAACCGTTGTCCCGTAAACATTCACACGGTCATAAGCGGCTCTTTTGTGCGGAATAGCAGGTGGTTGTCTATCAAATTTTTGTGTGTTACTTTATGGCACATGAGCATTCTCACGTTGGCAGTGCAGCAGCCGTCCGGCACTGGCCCGTGAAAGGCTCACACAGGGCCTGCCGTTGGCTTTCCAGCGCCCGGTGGTATCCTGGGCCGACAACCGTAACAGCCCCAACAAATGGCCGTACAGCAGCTTACTTTCGCCGGGAAGTTCCCGGTAGGGTTGCTCTGTAAGAAGGCTGGACGGGATCATCAGGAACCCGTCAATGCGGTTGAGGTTTTCCTCTGCGGGAACGAGTTCATGGTTCAGATGGCACCTCCTTGTGTTCTGGGTTGGTTGCGGACTTTGGCTTCTGGCATCCCTCTTTTCCGGTTGTTTTTGCCCCCGGAAAATGTTTGATGGTTTCATCATATATTCTTCCGACACATACAGCATACAACGGCTTGCAGCCGTTTTCAAGATGTGTTAGACTGTTTTCATGTTGGATGATTCACACGCTTTTCTAGGCTGTAGCCGAAACACGGCAAAACACAGAGCCTTTTTCCGCCCACTATGCTCCAACACAGGACGGTGACGAATTTTGAACTACCAGACGTACCTTTTCTTTGAAGGCCGCACCGAATATATCCAGGGTTACGACACGCCCCAGCACACATATCCGCTGGGGTCCCTGGTGTTCGGTGTCCTGGACCTGGATGCCGCCCCCTACCTGGAACGGGGCCGCGCATTGCTGGAAAGATTCCGGGGCGTAAACTTCGCGGAAGATCAGACCATGCAGCAGAGCCTGGCATCCCCTGACACCTGTGTGTACTATCAGGTGGCTTCCTTTTACCATGACTTTGCCGCCGCTGTGCGGCAGGTCTCCCCTGCTCTGTTTGATCTGGTGGAAGGTTACACACTGGCTACCTTCCGTCGCAATGAGCGGGAACTGAAAGCTACCCAACATAGCGTGTTTCAATTTATACATACTGGAAAAAATGACAGTTCGTATACATTTGATGAATTGCGCGCCAGAATGTCCCATCTCGGCGAATTGGCCATAACCAGTGACATCATGGAAGGGTTCTGCCGGAACTTTCCGGAGTACACAGACCAGATGAAGGTCTTTATCCAGCGTGATACCGGGGATGCCTCTCTGTGCCGGACAGCGCTGTCGGTACTGGAATCCTTTGTGACGCTGCTGCAACAGTTGGTGGACGGCAAAACAGATCTGCACCAGCTGATCGAGGCTACACTGGTGGACGAGGATGGCCGCCCCAGAACGGAGCATGGCCAGCGCCCTTCGGAGCTGCTGGTGGAACTGGCCGAAAATGGCGATTCGACCTACCAGAAATACCACAAGCTGGAGGACGACATCCATATCCAGACCCGTTACAAACGGCCCACAGACAACAAAAAAGGCGGCATTTCTGCCGCCACGTTCTACGCGAGCGATACGCTGCCCGCGTTACTCTTTTTGGAATTTGTACAGATGTGTGCCCAGGATCTGCCGGTTGCCGTCTGTGAAAGCTGCCACCGGCTATTTGTTCCCTTCTCAAGCCGCGCCAAGTATTGTGAGCGGGTGCTGGACCCGGAAACCGGCGCCACCTGCAAGGATATTGCTGCCAAGTTGGCCTATGCTGAGGAGCTGAAGGCCAACAAAGCCAAGGAACTCTACAATAAGATGCGCAACCGCTACCAGATGCGCTGCTCCCGTGCTCCCGGCAACCAGAAAATGCGGGATGACTACAACGCCTGGCGAAAACAGGCACAGATGGCGCTGAGTAAGTACCAGTTGGGGGAGATAAGTTGGGAGAAGTTTGAAAAAGCCATACGCACAATAAACTAAAACAGGCCCCTCATGCGATGAATGCATTGCATGAGGGGCCTGTTAGCTATTTTTAGGTATCCTTTTGACTTACATATTTCTGTTTGATCTACATGGCTTGATTACTGCAAAGCTAACTTCTATCAATAGAGTTAAAATATTTACCACTATACGCCCCCGCCGCCTCACCTGTCAGCTAATCGATGTAGAAATTATTGAAAATACTTTTTATTCATGGTATCGTTAATAGTAAGAGAAATTGTATCTGTTTTGCTATCTTTATATAGAAAAGGAGGTAATTTATGCGTTGCCCGTATTGTCATCATTTGCTGAACCGGACTGCTTCCTATTGCCCTCATTGCGGCAAACCTATCGCGCAAAATTCATGTTCCTCAGAACAGATCGATCTAAAGTCGAAATCTATTCCTATTCGGTGGGTTGTCCTTTTTGTTCTTCTTATATTGCTTTTGATAGGTGGACTTTCCTTTTTCTTGTTTAGACAGAAAACTCCCCTTTCTCACAGCCTTGATACCTATACTGAGATCAACCAAAAGCTTTCCTCGATAGAAGAACCCTACTTAGATGAAGAAGGTTTTGTTTCTTCTGAGGATTCCAAAATATTGCTTGAAGAGGTCTTTGCTTATATTCAAACGCTTTACGAACAGGACTTGATAACTGATTGCTCTTACACCGATGGTGATACAGCTGTTTACTATCAAATTGATAACTGGCTTGGATGTCTCTATTTTCCTCAGATCAAGGATATGCTCTCTGGCGCATCCGGTGACGTGCAAATTGTGACGATAGAGCCCTATCATTCTGATTTAGATATGTGGTTAAACAGTAAACTTACAGGGCCCTACATTAATAGTTTCGTTCCTCGTGATCGTCTTGGCTTATACTATGATAGAACATTTTTGGACACGGACGGGGTAGCAGAAAAGCTCAAACAATTTAGTGATCATTTTATATATGAACAGGATTACCACAATGAATCCGTTGATATAGACTTATTATATACTCTAGATTTTCGCAATAGCGTTGTAATTTGGCAAGGGCATGGCGGGTATCTTGAGAAATATGGTTCGTTACTTTCTATAAATGCGAAAAAATGGGATCAATCGGATATAGAAGCTCACAAACAGGAGTTCTCTGATGATTCGCTCCTTCTTTGCCCGAATGATGTTATTGCTATAACTTCAAAATTTTTTGAACAGCATCTTCCCGAGAACGCTATGGAGAATAGCCTTATATATCTAAATACATGCGCTTCACTAAAAGATTATGTAAATACTACTGATCAAACAAGTTCCTCTCTGTTAAGACTACGTGACCAAACAAAGTGCACTCAAGGGTCGAATGGCACCCCCAAAAGTCTTGCTTGCGCCCTTTTGAATGCAGGCGCGAAGTGTGTGATCGGCAACTCAGATTCTGTCCTTATCATATATGCATATGCTATGCAGGATACTATTTTTGACGCGCTACAAGATGTCGGCACCGCAGGGATACGGAATAGCGTCTCTCAATCGATTATATATGCTCAAGAATTATGTAAACCTGCCTCCAATGGTGCCGCTGTAATGGCAGTTGGCACAGATATTACTCTTGATGATCTTCTAACCCCTTCCGTTAAAGACAACGACAGTTCCCTTTCCGCCCCTTTGTCAGCAGCAGATGTAAACTGGATTGTAGAACCGACTTACGATTACGATGATGTCGAACCTATCTACTCCTACTTATTTGATCATTACACAGGAGAACCATTGCAGGATGATAGATACTCTATCTATAACAACTACTATGCAATCACCCGAGGGGACAGTTACTCTTTGTATGAAATGGAAACGCAAACGGAATATTCTGATTGGCAAACAGGCTTAGTCAATGAATTTGGTTACCCCACCATTCTTACATACGAAACGAAAGAAAGCAAAATCAACCTTTATCCTGTCGGCTCTACGCCATCGATTTCGCCCCCCTGGGAAGGAGTGGGTTCTTCTATTCCACATGGTACCACATGCGGCGCAATTGTTTATGATCCTGAAAAGCAGTCTTTTTTGTATGTTCGTGTAAGTGAAATGGATGAAACAATTTTCGAAGAACAAGATCTTACGCAAGGTTCTTGGTCAAAACCGTACCCGGTTATTGAATGCACCTCGGAGTCCGTTTCTTATGCTGATCCACCGTATCAGACCTATCATGTCGCCAGTTATGAAAATTATTATCAAACAGACGATGATATCCTTTTTGCCTACGTTTCTCCCGATGGAACTTTGCTAACAAATTACCAGTTCGATAATGCCACAGGTTTTTCCGATGGCCTTGCCGCCTGTTCTGAAAACGGGAAATGGGGTTATGTCGATGAATCTGGCAATAAAGTGACCGATTTTATCTATGATCCGCTCTTGCCCGTAGGGGCATCAACCACAATGGACGGGGGCGAACGGCAATACAATATTGTTCAATACGGATACCCGTGTACCTGTGACACAATGGTTGTCTGCAAGGACGGAGAAATCGGTTTGCTCTACCGCGATGGGACAACACTTCTTGATTTTGGAGAATTTGAGGACTTGGCCCCTGCTTATAATGATCAACTTTGGGCTAAGCAAAACGGACTGTGGGGTCTAATTGATTTGGCCGCACTGAAAGAGAAAGCCAATCTTTCTGCGTAATTCATTTTAATAATAGATTCGTCCAATAATATAGTAGAATAAACGCAAGAACCGGCATGGCCAAAACAATTGTGGCCATGTCGGTTCTTATATTATACAATTATCTCCAGGGAATTCCAGAAAAAGCAAATCCGAACGCACCTTCGAAAAGAAGTACGTTCGGATTTGCTTGGTATGGTGCACCATCGGGGACTCGAACCCAGGACCCACTGATTAAGAGTCAGTTGCTCTCGTAAATAGCCTAAGCATCGGTTACAAAGGGGTGTGGATTTTCCAATCAAAGTAATCCTCTTGAGTTATTGCTCCAGCTTCAATAAGTGATTTTTCGGTGCACCAGTCTCTAAGAAAATTTTGGACGGCTTCATCGTGTATTACAATGGCTACAGAACTTTTTCCTTTCCGGTTGCAAGATCGCAGACAGTTTTCTTTGTTTAGAACATACAATTCAATAAGGGTTGTATCGTCCTGATCTAACCAAAGCAGATTGTGGAGCAATGCCTGCAGCGTTTCATCCGATTCCAAGGAAAACATTTCCTCCGGTACGTTCAAAGCATGAGCTATTTTATTGAGTTGGTCACGTTTGAGTGTTCGATACCCCATTTCATATTGGGCTATGCGATTTGCCCCGTTCTTTCCCAATCCAATCTTCTCGCCTAACTCCCGTTGCGTCATGTGCCGGTGTTGACGAATTTGGCGAATCCTTACCCCGATTTTCATAACGTGATGATCCCCCCTTTCGTCAGTAAATGCAGCTTGCAATATTCTCGCTGTATTCTATTATAATATTAGTCTCAGTTCGTTGGCTGGTTTTCTTTCTCGAACCTACCATTTGGCTGTTTTCTCATCAGTTTTATCCGCATAATTTTCTCAACCTTTACCGTCGTCGCCCATTTTTTGTCGCTTTAAAGATATTTTTTGTGTAGTATTAGCCCCTCACCACGTTTCACATGGTAGAGCACCTGACTGTTAATCAGGGTGTCGTCCGTTCAAGTCGGACTGGGGCAGCCAACAAGCGATAGAGGTTTTCCTCTGTCGCTTTTTTTTGTTTTCTATAACGAAACAAGGTTTGATTTTAAACGCAGTATCAAACACCTGCCGAAGAGAATAGCATTTAACCAAAAAGAGGCCGCACGGTTCTTTAACGGTTCCGTGTGGCCTCTTGCTTTGTCTGTTTTAAATATTGTTTATTCTTTTCGTCGCAGAAGGGCAATGCCCAGCATCGCCGCAGCCGAAAGCACCATCAGCAGTGCCAGTACAGCCACCGGCAGCGTGTCGCCGGTCTGGGGAATCTCACCAATAGTCACGGCGGCAGCTGCTGCAGGTTCCGCTGCCGCGGCGGCGGCCGGTTTGGATGTGCTGCTGACCGTAACATTTTGCTGGTTTTGCGTCGGGGTCGACGAGTTGTCTTCCTGGGGGGTATCGGGGGTGGGTTCCACCGCCTGGTCACCCAGTTTTCCCAGATAGAGATCGTCCACTGCGCCCCAGCCCCCGGGCTGGATGTCCAGCAGGATGCCCGGCGTAACGACGGTTTCTTCCGTCAGCGTAAAGGTCAGCGAGGGCTGCTGCCAGTCGCCCCACTGGGTACCAGCAAAATCCGCGGAGGCCAGCTCACTGCCATCCGCATCGGTCACGGAGATCCGGCCGGAAGCCCCCTCCCCCTGCATGTAGAGGGTAAACGTGTACTGTCCGGGCTGCAGCGTCACCGGGTCATGCTGCACAGTGACAGTGCGTGCAGCCGCAGAATAGAAATGAAGATACCGTCTGCCGCTGTGCAGGTTGCCGGGTTCCTTTTCCGTAACCCCGTTGCCCGGCCAGTTTTCTGAAAAGGTATATCCGGCACTCCCATCCTCAAAACCGGGATTTTCCAGCAGGTTGGGGTAAATGACAGTCAGCGTACAATGAACCTCCACCGTCACAGGGGTATCGGCGGGTGTTACCGTTACAGTACCCTGCACAGTATAGCTGCCCGTCGGCAGAGTGTTCAGATCCAGTCCGGCAGTTTCCCATACCACGGGGGCTGTCTCGCTGGTACCGTCGCTGTAATACACAGTAGTGGCGTCCGGCAGGGTGACAGCAGCGGTGCCGTCGCTGCCCGCCTCCACCGTAAGAACCGGGTTGTCGGCACTTTCCACCTTTTTAGGTGCCACCGAGCCGGTTTGCATCAGCTTCCAGACATACAACGACGCCAACGGTTTGCCATCGAAGTCAAACATTGCCTGATTGTCCACCGCCGAGCCGCCGTACCATTTTCCGGCGTCGTCGGGGTCATATTCTCCCGCGTAGGAGGATGCCCAGCCTGAGCCGTATTGTTCCCAGGCAAGGCGGTTGGCAGCCACCTGCGCATCGTAGGCTTCCCCTTCCAGGCCGGAAACATTGTGCACCGGCTGCCATGCCGGTTCCCAGTAGAACAGGCCGATGCCGTTCTCCCCTACCGCAGTGACGGCGCTGGCCACGTCGGCCACCTCCGATGCCTGGCCCTGGACCGAGAATGCCCAGTTTTTACCGCTCATATTGCTGTTATCGTTGGAGCCGACCCGCACGGTGTTGTCGTGGCCGTCGCCGTCCTCCAGCGTGGTAGCCCAGGAAGTCTCGGCCACCATGACCTTCTTGCCGTAGGTATCGGCCACCTGCTGCAACACAGCGGTCAGGTTGTCCAGCGAGCCATGCCAGTAGGGGTAGTAGGAGGAAGCAAACACATCGTAGTTCACGTTATGGTCCGCCAGCTGCTTGGCGTATCCCGCATAGCGGCCTGCTGTTTCAGGATTGGTGAAATGGACAGCCGCCAGAATGGTGGTATTGTATTCAGCCGCCACCGCATGGGCAGCATCCACACCGGCCGCAAACAGCTTGGCGGCAGCGTCCCAGCCGTCGGTTCCATACATCACACCGGCAATGCCGTTATTGGTTTCGTTTCCGATCTGCACCATGCCCACGTTGACCCCTGCATCCAGCAGCGTGCACAGGCTTTCGGTGGTAAAAGTCGAAACTGCAGCAGCCTTTTCGTCCACCGTCATATCCTTCCACGCCTTGGGCGCCTGCTGTTTGCCCGGGTCGGCCCAGAAATCCGAATAGTGGAAATCAATAAGTACCTGCAGTCCTGCTTCGGTAGCCCACTGGCCCATCTGCCTGGCGGCGTTCAGATCGTTGTCGCCGCCGCCGTAGCCGTGCCCCAGAGCATCATAAGGTTCATTCCAGACCCGCAGGCGCACCCAGTTTACCCCTGCATCGGCCAGCTGGGTCATAAAGGCCTTTCCCTGGGACTCCACCGAGTCACCCAGCGGATTGCCGTCCGTATCCCGGAACACCACCCCGCTGTTGAGCAGGGACAGCAGCGAGGAAACGTCCACACCGCGGATAAAATCGCCATCCGAACCGGCCACATAGGGCACGGTGATCTCCGCCTCCACCGGATCGGGCGCAGGCTCCTGAGGTTCCTGTTCTGCCGCAGCGTCCACCTCCGCAAAGGTGATGGCCAGACGCTCGGTGTCCGTTTTCAGCTCCGCTGCCAGGTAATACGTTCCCTCGCTGGGCAGCTGGGCATCCGCCGTCAGGCTGTGCCCGCTGTTGTTATCGTGATTGCTGAACACCGCATCCACCGGGGCGCTCTCGTGCCCTGTCTGCCACTGGTCGGCCCAGAACCACAGGTACAGTCCCTCCGCCGCCAGATCCGTGACCAGCTCGCCGTCCTTGCAGACCACCGCACTCAGGTGGACGGTTTCACCAGCAGTGAGATGGTCGGTATCCGCCGTCAGTTCCACGGTATATACCGGTTCCTCGGTCGACGGCGGGGTCACCTCCCCCTGCCGGACCAGTTCCAGGTCATCCAGGCACCCCCAGCCATTCAGCGTACACGGCAGCGTTACGCCCACACTATACTCTCCCGCCGTTTCCACAACGAAAGTTTCTTCCAGGGTATCCCAGCTGCCGTAGCCGGTCAGCGTTGTCCGGGTGCCGGTCCAGGAACCGCAGAAAAGCAGAGCGGCACAGTTCTTGCCCTGGGCGGAGGCACGCATCGTATAGTTGCCCGCCTCCAGGGTGACCGTCTGGCTGACCGTCACCGTCGCCTCGTTGGGGCTCCACCAGTGAAGCATGGCGGCATCGCTGCCGTCAGGGTCCTTGCGATCGATGACGGTCTGGGATTCCGCTTCGCCACCCCAGTCAGAGGCCGTGCATGTCCAGGGGCTGTCCCCGCCCCAGATATCCTGGTCGAAGCTGCCATCCTGCAGCAGGTTAACGGCATTTTCCTGAGCCGCCGCAGCAGGGGCAAGGACCAGCAGCATGGCCAGGGCCAGCAGGGCGCTGAAAATACGCCGGACGCCATAACATTTTTTCACAGATTTCACCTCTTTATAAAAATGAGGGGACCGCTGCACGACAAAGAGTTCGCAGCGGTCCCCTTCCGGATTCATTCTGCGCAAAGCGCGGGGCTCCGGCCAACAATCAGCCCTTGTCTGCGCCGGAAGTAATGCCTTCCACGTAGAATTTCTGCATAATGACGAACAGGACCGAAATGGGAATGGATACCAGCACACCACCGGCACAGAACAGTGCAAAATAATTGTTGACCAGTGTGCGGGAAAGCATGTTGTACAAGCCGATAGCCACCGTCCAGTCCGAGCTGACACCCGAATTGAGGATCATCTTGGCCATAACAAAGTCGGTCCAGGGCATCATGAAGGAATTGATGATGGTATAGACCAGGATCGGACGGGACATGGGAATGACCACCTGCAGGAAGATGCGTGCTTCCGATGCGCCGTCCAGCTTGGCAGCCTCCCGCAGGGAAGCAGGTACCGTATCGAAGAATCCCTTGCAGATCAGGTAGCCCAGGCCGGAGGACCCGGCATACACCATGATCAGGCCGGCGTAGGAGTTGGTCAGGTTCAGATACCGCAGCACGAAGTAGACGGCAATCATGGCCAGTACGCCGGGGAACAGGTTGACGGTGACCGAGAGATTCTGCAGCAGGCGGCGGCTCTTGAATCGGCAGCAGCTGAATGCGTAGGCAACCATCAGCACAAAGCAGGTAGAGATCACGCAATTGAAGCAAGCCACAACAAAGGTATTGGCAAACCACTGCGGGAACTGTGCCACACTGTCAGGATGGAACAACACGTCGATGTAATTGTCCAGGGTATAACTTTCCGGAAAAAAAGTGGTGATGTTGATACCGCGATAGCTGGAGAAGGAAGTGACCAGCAGCCAGACGATGGGCACCAGCCAGACCGCCGCCAGAATAGCCAGCACCAGATGGCGAAGGACGCTGCCCACACCGCGCCGGATTTTGCCCTGGCGCAGTTGCTTTTGGGTAGAAGCTGTCATAACCTGCGTCAAGAGAACGTCGCCTCCTTCTTATTGATAAAGCGGAAACATACCACCGTAAATACGGCGCAGATGATAAAGACCATAATGCCGATGACGGCGGCCATCTTGTAGTTGTACTGCTCCTGTGTCAGGCGGAACAGCCAGGTCACCAGCAGGTCCACTTCCTTGGCGCTGGAGGCAGCCATGGCCTGGTCGGTGGTTACATAGACATCCTGGGTGAGCAGATAGATGACGTTGAAATTGTTGATGTTCTTTACAAAGTCGGTGACCAGCGCCGGGCCCTGTACGCTGAGCAGGTACGGCAGCTTGATGGAGAAGAACATCTGCACGGGGTTGGCACCGTCAATGCGGGCGGCTTCCAGCATATCGCCGGGAATGTTCATCAGCACACCGGTGGCAATGAGCATCTGGTAGGGCACGCCTACCCAGATGTTGATAAGAATAATCATCACCTGTGCCCAGCCCGCATTGGTCAGGAAAGGAATGTACTCCATGTTGGCGCCGATCAGGCCGGCATTGCGCAGCAGTTCGGTGACACCGAGGTTGGCCATCATGGTGTTGAAGATGCCGTTGTCGCTGAAGAAGTTGCGCACCAGCAGCAGGGTGACGAACTGGGGCACCGCAATGGTGATGATAAAAAGCGTACGCCACAGCTTGGGCAGCTTGGTTTTTCGGTCATTGATGAACATGGCCAGAAAAACACCGCCGAAGAAGTTGGTGAAGGTGGCAAAGAACGCCCATACCAGCGTCCAGACCAGGATCTTGCCGAAGGCATACCCAAAGGTAAGGGAGAGCGCCTGCCCGCCGCCGAACAGGGTGAGGAAGTTGGTCATACCCACCCAGGTAAACAGCGAGTTGGGCGGCATATGCTGCTGGTCATAGTTGGTGAAGGCCACCGCAATGAGGATGAAAAGCGGTATGATGGTGAAGATCACCACGCCCAGTACCGGCAGCGTCAACAAGGTGACGTAGAACTTCTCGTTCAGGTAGACGCGGATATCCTGGCCGAAGCTGTTGGTCTTTTTGCCGGCCTGACGGATTCTTTGCAGTTGATAGTTGGAAGTTACCACCGCCATAGCCGATGCCAGCAGCGCCACGATAACCACCAGGGCAATAACGCTGAGCAGCAGAATGGCAAAGGAGTTATCATAATTGTTGACTTCGTTTTTCATGGTCGCCGGGTTGAAGACCATTTCCATCTGGACGGTGCCCAGCGTACCGAATTTCATCAGGTTGGGAATGCCTGCCACGCCCAGGTAGTAAAGGCCGAGCCCCTGCACCAGCGTGACCAGCACCGCCTTGATCAGCTGACCGTGGCCGATGTAGCCAAGCCCCCAGATGAGGAAGGACAGTTTGGTGAAGATGTCACCGTGAACCAACGCATGGCCGAATTTTTGCAGGAAGTTGGGTTCTTTGCCGTCTGTACGCAGCGGCGCTTCAAAAGCCATTTCTGCCACCGTGCCCACTCCTTTCAGTCAAATATTTTCTCACATGAAAGCCGGCACTGCCACAGGTAAGTGCCGGCCGGATGGTTTGCTGCCGCACAAGCGGCGAAGATTACTGAGCCACCGGAGCGGTAATGCCGGCTACGGCATCATCCACCAGCTGCTGAGTGGTCTTGCCCTGCGTGTCGCCGGAGACCAGGATCTGGCCCAGGCTGGCAGCGGGATCCCAATAGTTGGTGCCCACACGCTGCAGATCCGCATAATCACTCTGAGCGGCCAGGGCGGCGATGGCGGGAGCGGCCTGGACTGCCTCGGAAGCGTTTACATTGATGTTGGAGGGGCCCAGGTTGCGCACTTCAAAGCGCTTCTGCTGGTTGGCCTCATTGGTGATGTAGTCCGCCAGCATCATGGCTACGCCTACGTTGGCGCTGTGGGGGTTGACACCCACCAGCTTGTAGCCGGCGAAAGAACTCATCTGGACCTGCTCGCCGTTGAGGGTGTAGGTGGGCAGCTTGGCGGCGGCGTAGTTCTCGCCCCACTTTTCCTGGGCCACGTTGGCGTTCCAGGTACCGCTGACGGCAGCGCAGACCGTGCCGTTTTCAATGCCGGAAACGATGTCGGCATCGGAGGCACAGACAAAAGCGCTGTTGGAGGCCATATCCATGATGGCCTGGGCCACGTCGGCGCCGGGGGCCTCGTTCCAGTTGCAGACGGTGTTGACACCATCATCGGCCAGGGTGGCCTGCAGGCCGGCACCGGCAAAGAAGCTGTAAATGTACCAGCCGTCGTTGACGGTCATATCAAAGGTACGGCCAGCGGCGGCTGCGGCAGCCAGGATGCCGTCCACCGTCTGTGCATCCTCCGGGCTGATGACGCTGCTGTCGTAGTACAGGAAATAGCCGTTGTCGGCGGTCATGGGGTAGGCATAGAGCTTGCCGTTGAGGGAGGCTGCCTCCACAGAGCCTTCCAGATTGCGGCTCTTCACATCGTCGGCGTTGAGGGAAACTTCCTGCAGGGCGCCGGCGGCCACCAGCTCGTTGAGCTGGTCATCGGCGAAGGCAAAAACATCCGCAGCGGCGGTGGGGTCGGTCAGAATATTGTCCTTGGTATCGGACTCAGAGCAAGCACCGATATTGATGGTGATGTTGCCCTTGTCTTTATTTTCTTCAATAAAAGCATCGGCCATCTCGCGCAGCATGGTCTGCTCTTCCTCGGCGCCCCACATGGTCAGCGTCACGTCGCCCCAGCTGGCAGCCTCCTCAGAGGTAGCGCCGCTGGTGGAGGTCGTTTCAGCGGCCGATCCGCTCTGGCTTCCGCCGCAAGCGGCCAGCGACAGCGCCATGGCAGCAGCCATAGCCAGGCTCAATTGCTTTTTCATGATATCTTCTCCTTTGGTAGCAAGCACGGCGCACCGCGCTTTGATTTGTTGTTGCGCCAATATAGCGCAATTCATTGCACTATCTATTATACAGAGGGCCGGATCTTTCTGCAATACATTATTTTTACAGTGTTTTTTTATGGTTTTTGTGCAACCTGCGTGAACATTGCGCGTTTTTTCGATATAAGCGCGCAATGTTGCGCTTTGTGTTTTTTCTTTCCTTCCCCGGGGCAAAGAATTTTGCCTGTGTACGAAAAAAGCCGCCCGCCGTGGTGCGGCGGGCGGCTTGCAAAACTGCCTGGATGAATTTTAGTGAGTGGAATCCCGCAAAATGACCTGATACCCTTCCACCTGGCGAGTATTGATCTGTTTGCCGGCCAAGATGTCCAGCAGCATACGGCAGGCAGAAGCCCCCAGTCGCTCGGCATCAAACTGTACGGCCGACACGTTGGGAACCGTGCTCAGCAGCAGCTCGCTGTCGTACAGGCTGGCCACCTGCAGATCCTGCGGCACCCGGATGTGCCGGGCATGCAGCGCCTGCATCACATCAAAAGCCAGCCGGTCGTCGCCGCAGAGCAGGCAGTCGGGGTGCTGATCCAACACTGCCTCCAGTGCGTCGGAACGCTGGGCAGCGCTTTCCACCCCGTCCTGTATGAGGCGGCGATCTTCCGGGACGCCGAACTCCGGCAGTGCCCGTAAATATCCCCGCATACGGTCGATGTTGACCGTATAGGTGTTGGTTCCCACGATCAGTGCAATGCGCCGGGCCCCCAGCCTCAACAGCAGCCGGGTCATCTCGTAGGATGCCCCCACCTGATCGTTGTCTACCTGAGGAATAGACGTATCCTCACACCGGCCAATGACCACATAGGGTACGCGGTATTGCTGCAGCAGGTCCAGGCAGGGATCGTCCTCCATGGCACGGGAAAGAATCACGCCATCGGTTTTACGATTGGAGAGCTGCCGTTCCAGCTGGCTGGTGTCGGAAGCGCTGGCATAGCACAGCAGCAGATCGTAGCCCCGCTGGGCTGCCATCATGCTGATACCGCCCATACATTTGCGAAGAAACGGCAGGTCCAAATGAACAAAATGCGGCGGGATGATCATAGTCAGGTTATGGGTAGCGGTTTTCTCGCTCCAGCGGGCGCGCACGGTAGGCGCCGCACCGGTACTGGCCACATAAGCCCGCACCCGGCTGCGGGTGGCTTCACTGATGCGGCCCTTGCCGGACAACGCACGGGATACAGTTGTTTTGGATACCCCCAATGCTTTGGCAATTTCCTCAATGGAGATAGAATCTCCCTGCATTTCTGCCACAGTGATGCCTCCCCTGTCAATTTTGCGCAACTCGTTGCGCTTATCTCAGGATACCAGCTTTTTTCCCGCTCTGTCAAGTTTCCAGCCCAAAATCCGTCATAACTGCCAGCTTTGTACAGTAAAAATCAGCATTTTGACAAAAACCGCGCCCCCACGGGGACGCGGCAGGATATTGGAAATCATAGCATTCGCCGGAGTTCCCCGGCATTGGTCTGCCAGACCGCCGTACCGTAAGCGGGCAGCTCCACTCCCAGCGCTTGCACCGGCGCAGGATTACAGTTCTGCACAAACAGCAGACCCTCCCGCCGGGTGGCCAGCACACCGTCGGGTAACGGCACCGGAGCCGCCGCTTCCAGCCCGGCTTCCTCGGTCAGGGCGTTATAGAATGCCTGGTAAAAATCCGGCGTGAAGCGGCTGGCCAGGTAGTAGGCCCGGCCCTGGCCGTAGGGGTGCACGGCAGCGGCGGGCGCGTCGGCAAAGTAGTCCTCCCCGTAGAGCAGCAGCGGTGTGGCGGGCGATGCTTCATCCAGCACCGCAACTTCACACAGTACGCTGGCCTGGGTGGCAGGCAGCGGCAGCGGTGCGTTTTCCACAGGCTGGCAACGACGGGTCTCCCCATCGTACAGGCCGTCGATCTCGGCACGGCGAAGCCCCAGCAGTTCGGTCAGACCGTACGGAGTGTCCCCCAGGCGGCAGAGATCGCTTTCGTCCACCACGCCGGTCCACTGGCTGACCACCACCGTACCGCCGGCACGGGCAAAGTCACAGAGCTTTGCGGCAAAATCCTCCCGCAGCAGATAGAGCATCGGCACCACCACCAGGCCGTAGCCGGTCAGGTCGGCATCCTGGCCGATCAGGTCCACCGTGATGCCGGCGCGAGCCAAAGCGTTGTAATGACAGGCCAGTTCCTTCCAATAACCCATGCCACAGTTGCGGGGGCCGCTGGACCCCTCCATGGCCCAGAGGTTGGGCCAGTCATGGACCAGGGCCGCCTGACGGGGCCGCTGGCGGCCCGCTGCACAGGCCAGTTCCTCCAGTGCGGCGCCTACCTGGCTGGTTTCGCGGAAGATCCGGGTATCGGAACGGCCATCATGCCCCACCACCGAACCGTGGAATTTTTCCTCTGCACCACGGCTGGCACGCCACTGGAAGTAACAGACGCTGTCCGACCCATGGGCCACTGCCTGCAGGGCACTGAGCATCGCCATGCCGGGCTTCTTCTGTTTGGTCACCGGCTGCCAGTTGGTAAAGCTGGGGCTGGACTCCATCATCAGGAAAGGCTTGCCTTTCAAGGAGTAGAACAGGTCATGCATCATGGCCGTATCCAGCGCGGTCTGTTCCACCGTCTCGGTGGCCTTGTGCCAGGTGGGATAGTTGTCCCAGCTGACTACATCCAGCTCTCTGGCCAGGTCATGGTAGTCGATATCGTGGAAGCGGTACATCAGGTTGGCGGTAAACCGAGCCTTGGGGGCCAGGGCTCGCACACAATCCCGCTCAAATTTGAAAAAGTCGATATGGCGGCTGCTGACAAACCGTTTCCAGTCCAGCAGCAACCCCTGCACCGCATCCTCCCCCTGGGGCGCAGGGCTTTCGATCTGTTCCCAGTCGGTGTAGTCATGGCTCCAGAAACGTGCGTTCCATGCCTTGTTCAGCGCTCCCAGGCTGCCGTACCGGCGCTGCAGCCAACGGCGGAACTCCGCCTGGCAGAGCGGGCAGTGACAGTCGCCCCCCATCTCATTGGAGATGTGCCACAAAATCACAGCCGGGTCTTCACCAAAACGGCGGGCCAGTTGTTCGTCGATGGCTCGCACCTTTTCCCGGTAGAGGGGTGAGGTATAGCAGTAATTCTGCCGACGGCGGAACAGTTCCCGGGTGCGGTCGCTGCGCACTCTGCGAACTTCGGGGTATTTTTGTGCCATCCAGGCAGGTCGCGCCGCACTGGGGGTGGCCAGAATGGTGAAGATACCGTTGGAATACAGATTGTGGATGATATCCGCCAGCCAGTCCAGATGGTATTCCCCTTCCCGAGGTTCCAGCAGCGACCAGGAAAACACCCCCAGGGTGACCACATTCACATGTGCCTGTTTCATCATGACAACATCCTGTGCCAGAATATCCGGCCGATCCAACCACTGTTCGGGATTATAATCTCCACCATGAAGAAGCTTTTCTCTCTGCATACCTTTGCCTCCGCAAGATTGCGCAATGTTGCGCATATTCACAAATGTATTTTAGCATCAGTATAGCAGGTTCAGCGCAGATACGCAATGGGATAGCGCAAGTTTTTCGGGACATTTTGCGCATTTCATGCGTCACACGTTGCGCTCATTAATAATGAACTCGTGAAATTTTACAGCAAGACGAATATCCAAGATAAATGGCTCTTTCCCTTGCCACTGCTCTACCTCTTTCTCTGCTTCAGGACGAAATACCAGTTGCTTTCCTTGTTCCACATCACATACGGTAAATCATCTAACTGTTCATCAGAATTCCACATCTTTTAGAGGTCACGTCTCCTCCTGCTAATCCCTAGAAGTACATTATACTAATGACATCCCGCTGAGGCGCCGCATTTATGTTATAATATTCTTAATTTATGTACACGCCCCGCCATAGCCGAGGGTTGTCTTACCGCTAAAGCAAACAAAACAGCCGCAATATTGATTGCGGCTGTTTCTGGTGCACCATCGGGGACTCGAACCCAGGACCCACTGATTAAGAGTCAGTTGCTCTACCAAACGACTCGTACTAAGACTGTAGCAAAGGGAACCACTCTGTTATTCAAGCCCCAGCCCCCCCCAAAAGCACAGCATATAATATACATAACTACTGATATTTAGCTTTTCGCTCCTACTATCCATCTACTGGAAGTTCATCCTTCGGCAAAAACGGCGATATGCAAGATTTGATGATTGCTGTTATTGCAATGGCT
This sequence comes from uncultured Subdoligranulum sp., assembly GCF_963931595.1. Lineage (GTDB taxonomy): Bacteria > Bacillota > Clostridia > Oscillospirales > Ruminococcaceae > Gemmiger. Next base: position 2,830,829 of record NZ_OZ007030.1, on the reverse strand, counting down.
AGCCCTATTGGCATTTCGGTCATTCCGAGATAGTCCAATGCGAACAAAAAAGTAAAAAACATCACAAACAACTCAAAAATTTCTTTTCTAACAACCTTAAACACCCATTTATACAGAAAATAAATTTGAATGAACGCAAAAATTAAAAGCACCATTGCTTCAAATAAATCATTAAGTATAAAAACCTGTAACAATCGGATTGAAGGGTCCGACGACATTGGCAATGTAATTTCTGGTTTAGACGACGGTATTGAAATACCTGGTAGATGTTGAAATATCAAAGCCAAAAATCCATTGGCAACAAATGTAAGCATAAAATTCGTCACAATTTTAAGCAAAAACAGAAATGCTTTTACCAATGGTGGCATACCAATTGATTTGTATGCTGTATGAGAATCAAAAGCAAATGACATATACGATATTGTAAGCAATGATAATATGCTATATACGATTGCGCTTTGATCTTCCGGAACAAACATACTAACAAGTGCGCGAAATGCAGGAGTATTTTTAATCTTCATAAAAAAAACATCAGAACATGTTATAAAAGACGTCACTTGTTCAATTCCATTGAATTCGCTTACTATCTCATCTCTCAAATCAATATGATTTGAAAAGATAACGAACATTCCTACAGCACATATAAAAAGTGAATATGCTACCCTTCGAAATAAATCCAGTGGACAATTTTTCTGCATAGCACTCACCCTAAAGGCTAAAAGCGTTTTCAAGGAAACATGGAACGTCCAGAAAAAATAGCTCTATGACATTTATCAATTCTGACTTTCATATTCTTTATTTGTTCACGCATTTTTTCGCACCAATCGACTGAAATGACGGCGACAGAGTCTGTTCCTGTAGGGTTCATCTTAAGACCTAAATAAAGATTATAATCATGTATCTGATCAGAGAACTTCTTTATTGCCTTATAAGTCTCCTCTTCTTTCAAAAGGATATTTTCTTGTAATAATGTTTCAACCGCTGAACAAAATGCATCCATGTTTTTACAGTAATCAAATGGCATCACGGGAAGTGGATCATCCTGCATAATCTCAATAATTTTACACTCTTGAATCAATTTATTGAAAGAATCAATTAAAATGTCGAGAGGTTTCTTTTCTTGGTCCACAGACGGTGACTGTTGTCTTTCCAAAGTATCACAAATATCATCAATCTTAGCAGATACTTGCTTCACACTATCTCCAACGTCTTTAAGATCCGCTTGTATCGCCCGCTCTCCCAGTGTGCTACCTCCTCGATTTTTTTTAACTACTACCTCTATCACAACCCCAAAAAACTGCTTGATCAAGTCCATTTCCGTCGCGGGAATACTTTTTCCTTTTTCTTTAATCGTAGCAGCACACTGTGATGGCACGCTCTCTTCTAATTCGCGCACGCCACAAGGCTCAAATCCAGAATCACAAAGCGCAGAGATAATGGTCTCGATTGGTTTACAATTTTCAAGATATTCACTAAACGCTTGAGACGTAAGTACTGTCCCATCGTTTTTGTTCATTAAAGCTGAAACTTTCCGGTCAACTTCATTTTTTAATTCGTTTAAGAGTCTTCGTTCGTTAATTGCCTCTAATTTCTCTTGTAGTTGTTTTTCAATAATACCTAAGATAACAACTCTACACGCTTCGATCATAAGTATGTCCCCGTTTTGATCCGATAAAAACCGAGTTCGATATATATTTTATTATATCATATATCCTGACCCCAAGCGATATTATTTCAAGAATTCCTCTTCATTCAAGGACATTCAGACTCGACTTCAGCACCTATAAATCAATAACACCGTTGTCGCAACTCCACCAATTTATAATTTCCGAAATTTCAAATGTTAAATGGCTCTCATTCGTTCCTTCCTGCAACCATAAATAGAAGATACTTTGATGTCATACTTGGTTTCGAGCTGCCGGATTTTTTCTTCAGTCGGCATTCCATTGGCGAGCGCCACATCCAACATTCCCACCACATTTTCCTTGCCGGCGGGCTTTCCGTCCAGGCAAAGGAGCGTCACCTGCATCTTGTCATAGTCATCATGGTCGGATTTCGCATTGTCCAGGATGTTGATTTCACCAATCGGATAAATCTTGATGAATCCATCCCACATAATAAAGCGAGGACGCTGCAAAAGCCATGCATCGCCCTCTACTTTTTCACAGGTTATCCTGTACGAACTTTCTATCGTCTTTGCTCAATTCCAGCGTATCGGCCACTTCATCAAAGCTCATGCCGCGTGCCATAAGCTTTTTGACATTCTCAGGCAGCATTGTCAGCCGACCTTCCACTCTGCCTTCTGTGCGGCCTTTCGCCATTCCTTCTTTGAGGCTCTCATCCGTCAATTCTTCCACGATACGGCACATACTGTTCACTCCCTTGTCCGTGTCTTTGTATTTTGCCACTTCATCGGCAAGAATTTCGTTGTTCATATCTTTCGGATCAGCACAGAAAAAATCATGCATGATCGACCCGATCGGGTCAGCACCCCGATATTGCCCGTTCACATAGATGATATGCGCTTTGTGCTGAACCGCCAGCTGGTTCAACGTAAGCTGGCCCAGCGCGCCCCAGATATTGACCTGGTTGCCATAATGGTCACCCGGTGTGATCTGTCCGGCCATGATGATGGAGGTATAGGCGTAGGTGTAGGTCGGGCAGCCGTTGGGCATGCCCAGGGCATCGTGGGTGCAGCAGTAGGCCTCCTGGCCGTCAAACCAAATCAGCCAGGTACCGTTGACCTGTTGCAACGATGTGATCTTGCCAGTTAGTACGTCCGGCACCGGGCGTTCCTCATAGGTGCTGATGGCCATGTCATTGCCCGGCGCTTTGTCACGACAACATCCAGCGTTTTGGTCAGCGTCACACCATCTTCCGCCGTGTAAACCAGTTCGGCGGTAAAGTTGTCCAACGCCTGCACATAGATGCCGGTCACCGCGGCGGAGGTCTCCACATAGGTGGCGTTCAGCACGCTGGCAGGGTCCCCACCGTAGTCAGTTCACCTTGGCTGTTCAGTGCCATTATGATATAATATAAACAGCTGATAATTCTAAATTATCGATCGTTTAGGGAGGATGACATGGTATGAGTGAGCCCTTTTGTGTCTTTGTCGGTTTTGCTGCAGAAGATCGGTATACTATCGCAGAGCCGATAGTATACCATCTAAAAAACTACGGAATCTCCACTTGGTATGACCGTCAAAAATTATTGCTTGGCGATAATCGTACAGAAAAGAATCTCATTGATGGAGCCGGAAGATCCACTTATGCTTGCATCATCATAAGTGAAAATACCGAAGACTCTATTTGTGCTATGGAGGAATTCGCCATTATTGGGGAGAGGTTCTTTCGTAAAGAAATAACAGTATTCCCAATACTATATGAATTGTCACCTTCGAAAATTCCAAAAGATTTGTATTGGGTAAAAGATATTATTTTCAAAGAAGCTAATAGAAGTTCTGGAACAAGGGATATTTGCAACCATATTGCGTGTAAAATAACTGGGGATGTTCTAAGTACATACACAATAAAACGAGTAGAGGATATCATTTCCGTCGGCGCAAACTTACTCTCAGCTCCAATAGCAGCACTCTTTTATAGCTATCTCCAAATCGACCAATCCAATCTCAATGGTCGGATTGCAATACTATATTCAATTTTTCTCGTAATGACCAATTCGAAAAAGTTGCCTGATAATCCCCCTATGCATATCGTGAACTGTGTGTATAATCGCTTGTTCTCTGAAGCAAAACTCAATTTGCCAATTGACTATAGAGAATTATGGCTTTTGGAAAATTGTATATGTATACTTGTAAATCAGTATTTGGAGGATGATACGGAATCCAAAATCTGAACAATAATTTCTGCGAGTTTATCAACCGGATAGTCAGAAGTAAGAAAATCAATTTTGCCTTCCAGGTAGGGGTACTCCGTTATACTCTGCTTCACCATATCCCAAATAGAACTAGAGACCATACCAGGATAGGCAATCGGAATAATAGTTTTATGTTGTTGCCGTGCGATTTCAAACTCTTCCATGACTCCACTCATATTATTCTGCCCGTTATGATCTTGATCCCCAAATACAAAAATTGCTGCCCCACATTGACCAATAATTTTTTCCCTTCCAGCTCTTTTTTTCTTTTCGGCATCACTATCATGTGCAACAAAGGGTCTAATGATCAGATGCCGCTCAATGTCTTTGATTCCTTCTTTCGCCAAATATTCAGTTGCATAGCCGATTAAATGTGTTCCAAAGCGTCTACCGATTCCATTGACGATACGATAATCTGCCGCAAGAACGGAAGACGCAACATGACGCGAAAATCCGTGAGAGTATTCTTCAATTGACTGGTTGTAAGCACTAAATGCTCCAGAAAAGAACACCTTTTTACAACGAATTCGCTCATTCAAGTCTGCTAATACAGCTGGGATTTCTTCATATTTATCAACAAGAAGAACTCTTATATGATACCGCTTTTCCAAGTCCTCAACAAAGTAATTAAAGTAAGGGTCCTTTTTGTCATTCTTCATGATGGTATAGTGGTAATTAGAGGATTCCCCTAAGTATCGTGTGATTTCACTTAGGCAGTCCAACACAAGGTGATCTGCAAAACTATATCCAATGAATAGAAATGTATTGGAAATGAGTTCACGCTTAAAAAACATCAACATCACACGATGACTATCGGCATACGCTTCAAAATCACTTTGTGTGGCTACAATACCATCCAAATTCGAAACATCGCCGTTCATCTTGAAAATATTGATTCTTTTACTTAAATCCACATTTGAAAAATCTGGATCTTTGAATACTTTATTTGTTAAGATCCCTCTCTTTTGGTAGTTCATTTCTAATGCGTTGTCAAAATTTGTGGTCCAAATATTATTGAACCCAACATTGAGCAACTCACTTAAAAGCTCGCTTTGATAGTGGTTTCGGTTTATCCGTTCATTAATTTTCTGCCGGAGGGCAGCCGAGCCAAAATTATTAACATAATACTGTGCCAATTGATAATAATTTGTTGATTCGCTTGTTGATATTTGAAGCTCCTGAGCAAGAGGAGCAAATAAAGCGGCCCAATTAGGATAGCCCACATCACATGACCCACCAGCTCCAAGAAAAAGCGAAATACGACTATCTAAAGCCTGCTTTGCAAATTGTGCAATGAATTGAGCTCTTCCAATTGGCATTTTGCATCCCCCAATTTGTTTTTATCTTTCGAAATAAGCTATCCGATGAAAGCAGCCGATAATTTAGAATTATCTGTCAATTCACCTTTGGCTAGAGGGGACGCTGATTCTCATCAGATGGAGAAACTCATCTTGCTGCGTGGGTGCTTTTCTGCCAGAAGCAGTGTTTGTTTTTGAGTGGTTACATGGGTGTAGATCTGAGTAGTAGCGATGGAACTATGTCCCAACATCGACTGAATATATCTAATATCAACCCCAGCTTCCAAAAGTGATGTGGCGAACGTATGGCGGAACATATGAGGAGTTATATGTGCTGAAATGTGCCCGACTCGTAAATATTTGGTGATGATTCGACGGACTGACTGTGTAGATAACGGGCGGCCATCTCGGTTATACAATATGGAATTCCCTTTTAAGATTTCCTTTCTGTATACGTCGCAATAAACGTGTAAAAGGGTAATCAGCTCTGGAGTCGTAAGCTGAATAATTCGTTCTTTTCTTCCCTTTCCATTAATCAAAAGGCGAGCACTGTTTTCTTTGAGATCAAAATTATCATTGGATAATGAGCATAGCTCAGAAACACGTAAACCCGTAGAGAACAGCAACTCCAGAACAACAATGTCCCTTAATGTTGTTCGATCCCCCTTATATTTGTTATAAGCACATTGCAAGAGAGTTTCGATTGTTTCCTGTGGGATGATACGAGGAAGCTGTTGGGGCGAGTGTATACAAAGCCGAAGCTTTTCGAATGGATTAAGGTCAATAATTCCAGAAGTCCATATATCATTGTAAAAGGCCCGAATGCTTGCTAACTTTCTTTTTGCTGAACGTGGAGAAAAATTTTTGTTTAGGTGAATAACATACTCACGAAGCATATCGGTGTCTGCCAGATTGCCCTGCGTAAACTCTGCAAATTGTTGTAAATCGATTCTATAAGCCTTTATGGTATGTAGTGACAGCTTCTTCTGCTGTTCTGCCGCTACTAAATAATCCGAAATTAAAAGTGCCAGTGTCTTCATCCCTAAGCCTCCCGAGTATATCATGTAGTTTCATAGTAGCCCGCACACTTCTTTATGTTGCGTACCGTTTGGTCAATTTCTGGCTACGCTCTCAGAAAAATAATATAATCTCGGGAGAATTGGTTCAATGCGTGTGTTCCTTTTAAGCTGAAAAAGGAAAGGTTTCAACAATTTAAATGGCAACAATAAATATCCCCCGGCGAAGCCGGGGGTTTTGCACAGACGGGTGAAACCCTGGATTACTAACGCACGCGTCACGTCGCGTTGGTACGGTCTGCCAGCCGCGAAGGAGTGTTACTTGCCACCCGTAAGCGGGCTGTTTAGAAGTTTCCCATCGTCAGCTGTTCGCCCGCCTGGTCTTCTTCCAATTGATGCCGAATGTATTCTGCAATCTTTTTATCATTCTTCCCTGCTGTATCCGCATAGTATCCTCTGCACCAGAACTCCATATTGCGATACTTGAATTTCAGCTCTGGGAATTTCTCGTACAGCATCAGGCTGCTTTTTCCCTTTGTTATGCAATGTAAAAAGCGAGGGCAGTGCAAATAGCTATGCACCGCCCTCTGCTGTCTTACAGGTTATCCTGTACAAACTTTCTATCGTCTTCACTCAGCTCCAGTGTGTCAGCCACTTCATCGAAGCTCATTCCTCGCGCCATAAATTTCTTGACATTTTCCAGCAAGTTTGTCAGACGCCCTTCCGCACGTCCTTCTGCGCGCCCTTCTGCACGCCCCTCTGCCCGGCTCTCATTCGTCAGTTCTTCCATAATGCGGCACATACTGTTCACTCCTTTGTCTGTGTCTTTGTATTTCGCCACTTCATCGGCAAGAATTTCGTTGTTCATGTCTTTCGGGTCGGCACAGAAGAAATCGTGCATGACCGAACCAATCGGGTCATTGCCTCTATACTGCCCATTCACATAGATGATATGCGCTTCATCTCGGAACGGCTTCGACAGTTCCTGGATCGTGCGCTCTACATGATAGAGAGGTAGCGATTTCTGGAAATAGTCGTTCTCCGTGATGAAAATCACATACGTTTCAGGCAGATTTTCCAGCTCGTCGCCCGGCTTAGTCACATTGGCGTCCAGCATCGCGCTGTTGTACCGTGCCCGCTTGGGCAGCGCGCCGGCGTCTTTGCGCTGGACTTCGATGTTGTAAATCTTGCCGGTCGCATCGTGCGCCGTGATGTCCAGCCGCACCGACCGGCCGCGCAGGTTTTTGAGCGAGTTCTGTGTCTCCACCTTGGTCACGGTCAGATCGTCGTCTTGCAAAATCGTGCGCACCAGGAACTGCGTGCAACCCACATCCTGGAACACGACGCTCATGAAGGTATCGTCGATCAGTCGGAACTGCTGAATCTGGTCATAATAGCGATACTTGCGCCGCAGTTCGGTTTGGTTCATCTGCACCACATCCTTGCACCATTGAGATCTGTTAATTACATTGTATATGGAAGTCGTGCCTGTTTCAAGGGCTAAGTTGTTAAATGTTTATGCGCCTTCAAGCATTTCCAGCTTGTCACCGTTTTCACCAGCAAGGAACTGCTGGTAACTTCCCCTCACCACAATCCTGACCCGATACCCTCTCCCCAGCTCCACCCGTTCCAGCAGCTGTGCCAGAATGGTGCGTTTGCGCGGGATGGATGCCAGGTCGAACTCGTTGGCCCAGCCGAGGAACTCATCGTAGTATTTGCGGATCTGCTGAACGGTGGTGCGGCTGGAATTGTCCTTTAATAGCGCGGTATATTCATTTTTCGCCTCCTGCACCTCGGCTTCGGCCTGCTGGATCAGGCGGGCCAGCGTAGTCTCTGAGAAGGCACTTTGCCCATCCAGACAGCGGACGATCTCTTCCTCGTATTTCTGCTGCTTGTGCTGGGCTGCCTGGATTTTCTTCTCGACGGCCTGCTTTTTGCGGTTCAGCTCGGCATCCTGCTGGCGGATGCGCTGCTCAATGCTTCGGTCATAGGGTTCCTGTTTGATCTGCTGGAACATCTGGTCGACCAAGCCCAGCACGATCGCATCCACCCTCTCGGCCAGATACAGCGCCTGCCCATCGCAGGGCCGGAGGTGCTGGCCGCGCTGGTAGCAGTTGTACTTGGCCTGCACGTTCTCCCTGATGGTGCCGTCCGCCAGCTTATATCTATCCTTATGTAAGAAGGCCGACATCTTCGCGCCACAATGAGCGCAGACAACGATGCCCGCCAGCAAACAGGGGTTATCGCTCTTTTTTGCAGCGTTTTTATTATCCGCCGCGTTTTTGCAGCGGCTGTCCATCCGCTCGTTGGCCTTGGCGAACAGATCGTCATCAATGATCTGCAGCTGCGGCATAAATTCCGACTTAGCTGCCCTCGTGATGATATAGCCCGTATATCCTTCATGCCGGATCAGGCGGCGGATATTGACCGATTGGAACTTGGCCCCCTGCCGGGTGCGCAGGCCGCGCTCATTGAGCATCCGGGCCATCGCGTAGCCGCTGGCACCCTCATTGGCGACCTTTTCAAATACTTCCCGCACCCAGGCGGCTTCTTCCGGATCAATCTCCAGATCCTTGACCGGCTGGTCACGCTTGTTGACCCGGCCCTTGTTTACGGCGCGATATCCGTAGGGCACGAAGCCGCCGGCATAGTGCCCGCTCGAGACGATCTGGCGGATGCGGTCGCGGGTGCGCATCGATGTTTTCTCGCTCTCCCCCGCCGCCTGCCAGAAGCGGATGTAGTTCATCAGCTTATCGCCGTGGCTCTCGATCCGCTGCTGGCCCTCATGAGTGCTCCACATCTCAATGCCGTGCTGGACAAACCATTCCAGTACAAACGGCGTCTCACTCTCGATGCGCCCCAGCCGGTCGAACATATAGACCAGCAGGACATCAAACTCCCTGTTGCTGGCCGCGGTTCGCAGTTCCTGGATCACATCCCGCTTGCTGGCGGACACCTTGGAGCCGGACACACCTTTTTCCGCCTTCTCCATCACCACTCGCCAGCCCTGCTGCTGGGCAAACTTGCGGCAGGCGATCTTCTGCATCGGGATGTCATCGTGATCGACCTGGCCTTTGGTTGAGACCCGGTATTCCAGCGCCGCCCTCTTGGCGTCCGCGGGCAGGCGGCATTGCAGCGCCGTAAAATAGGCATCGTCCAGCCACTGCTGGTCGGCCTGGGAGATCTCGATTTGTTCCCCGTGTTGGTTTGTATAAGTCATTGCGCATTCCTCTGTCCTCTGTGTGTTGCATGGCTTTCCCGTTATCACAACCATACTATAGAACGCTCTGAATAGCTATCACCATAACGGAGAAAGGCCGCCCGAATTTTCGGCATAAAATCGACATTTTATCCATCATAAACAGAAATAGGCCGGGAGCAGCCCTCTTTGTAAGGGTCGCTCCCGGACTGCTCATTCCTGTGCTCCTCGCGCTTTTCGCTCGGCGTAGGCGCCCATGATCAAATCTGTGACATTTTTCATCACTTCGGGATTGTCATCTTTGGCAAACACGACCGTTACGTTACAGCCATTGATGACTGTCTCCACTTCCGTTCTGCCATCCGGCAGTTCTTTCACCGTTTTCATCGTATGTATTTTCCTCAAACTGTAAGGCAGTGATAACTTATTATAATAGAACCCCATCCAATCCATGCCGGTAGAGATCATACCGAAGCTCGTACTCGGTTGTGACAACTGTTACGCCGCGCTTATGGAACATCCGCAGCAGCCAACCCAACCATTGCCGATGAACAGCCAGCCGGGACAGGCGCGGTACAACCACGACGTCCACCAGGCGTGCGCGCACCGCCCGTAGCATGGCAAATAGCCCCGGCCGCCAGATACTGTGCCGTCCGCACCGGTCCTCACTGACGCCGACGATCTCGAACCCCTGCTGCTGAGCCGCCTGGAGCGTATTCAGTTTCTGTTCCGCCAGCCGGTGACGATCCCTCGATCTGACATAAACCCAGGCGCGGGGATAGAACAACGCCCGGTCTTTTTTCTGATGCAATGTTCTCCCCTCCCTCGTTCACTCGTCCGTCTCATCGTATCCCGGCAGCACCATCCAGTGGCGACCGGCCGGCTCGATCCACTGGCCGTTCTTAGCCCCGAATGTATGGATGCCATATTGCAGAAGCGACATGAGCAGGCCGTCCAATTCCGCCTGCCCGCAGTGCAGGTGCTCTGTATCGATCACCATCAGCACATCCACCTCGCCCGCCGCCGCGGCCCGCATCAGGTCGACCATGCCGGGGCGCAGCGAGAGCGGCTGAGCCTCGCTGCCGGCCTGGGCAAACAGCTCCATCACGCAGGGCCATTGCAGCTTTCGCAGCGCCCGGTGGCAAATTAACTGCTGCTGGCGCATGGTCAGGTCAGAATCTTTGACTTCCTGGATAAAACAGATTGCTCTCATGGTGTTCCTCCATTTTGTTATCCTGTGTTAATTGTGATTGGAATTGGTCAAAAAATAATCCGGGCTTTTGTGTGCCCGAAGGAATGGTTCGATGTCCTCAATTTTGGTTGTGACCGGGATGCCCTCCGGCAGCGCATTTAGCACGACCTGGTGGTAGCGCCCGCCGGGCGCGGCCCGCGGGTCGAGGATGGCTACCACGCAGCTGTCGGCCTCGGTGCGGATAGCACGGCCAAAGCCCTGCCGCAGCTTCTGCTGCATTTCCGGTACGATCTCGGCCTGAATGTAGCTGTGCAGGTCTGGGTATTGCTGCCGCTGGGCTTCCCGTACCGGGTCCGGCACCGGGAAGGGCAGCCGCGCGATTACGAGTAGTGACACCATATCGCCGGGGAAGTCCACGCCCTCCCAGCAGGGGCCGCCGGCCAGCAGCACGGCATTGTTGCAGCGTTTGAACTGCTCCACAAACCACTGCCCGCCTCGTGGGGCCTTGAACAGCGGCACCGGCAGTTTCCCTTCCAACTGCTCATACACATGACCCATCTGGTCATACGAGGTGAACAGCACCAGCGTATGGCCGTGGGCGGCAAGGACGAGCTGTTCGATTTGGCTGGTCAGCTGCTCGTTGGTGACTACCCTGCGCCGGTGTTTGGTTGGCGGGCGCGGAAACAGAAGCAGGCCGTTCTCGGCGTAGGCAAACGGGGATGGAACTTGGAGTGTTCGCACCGGCACGCTGGCTTCCAATCCCAACTGACGTTTACTGTGTGCGAAATCCTGCCCCGCCGCCAGGGTGCCGGAGGTTAGGATGGCAGGTTTTTCCCGCCGCCAAAGGGCGCTGTACAGGCAGTGCGGTAAATCGTCGGGAACCGTATACAGTCCTGCAAACTGTGCGCCCTGCTGCCCTGCTCCACTGCTATATTGGATATAGGCAATCTGGTCAGGCTGGTGGGCAAGGAACAGATGGACGAGGTTTTCCAACCGCCGGGCGGTCTGGTCGATACCGCTGTCGCCTGTGTGGCCGCATCCCCGCAGTGCCTGTTCAAGATCTGCCATTACGTGGAGCTGCTGTGCATCCGATGCAAACGGAACGCTGTCGTTCCGCGATTCATGGCGCAATGCAAACGCTTCAGCTAACCGTTGCACACTCCTGCGGAGCCGCTGAGTCAGCTCTGTCAGGCGCTCCTTTTGCAAGCGGTCTGCAAGAGCCTGCAGATCCTGCAGCGTCAAAGCGCGTGTGTTCATCTGCTGGTTGGACTCCGGCAGGCGGTGCGCCTCATCAATGATCAGCGCACTGTAATCCTGGAGCAGCGGCTTCCAGCCGTTTTGGCGGTGGGATGCGTCTGCCAGCAGGTAATTGTGGTTGCACACCTGGAACCGGATGGCAGGGTCTTTCGCCACCTGAAGGTAGTTCTGGTACCGGCAGTGGTTTTTCCCAATGCAATCCCTGGTACAGCGTTGCGGCACGCAGATCCTGCGCCGGTCATAGCGCGACAGCCCCGCGATCTGGTCCAGGTCCAGGCAGGTATTGGCCTCCTGTAAGGTGGCCAGCCGCCGCGCAAACCGTTCACCCCTCAGGGCGATCTGTTGTTGGCGGCTGCGGAGACGCAGGTCGCAGGCGTACCGCTCTTTTCCTTTTCGCAGCACGGCAAGGATCGGCTTGTGGATAAAACCGTACTGCAAAAGAGCGGATGACAGGAACGGGATGTATTCTTTCAAGATTGCATCCTGCAATGCCACGCTGGCAGTGGAGAGGACAATGGACTTTCGCATGGCAAGCGGCTTTTGATTCTGCCACAGGATGGCGGCTGCCAGATAGGCATAGGTCTTTCCCAGGCCGACGCCGGCATCGCAGAGGGCCGTTTCCCTGCCAAACAGTGCATCCAGCATGGCGTGGCAGAGCTGGATTTGCCCTTCCCGTACCGCCATACCCTGAGAAGGCAGCACAGTTCGGAAAAGCTGTTCTGCTTGCTGGTGCGCCATTTCGTACCCGGTCATCTCTATCCCGTCCAAAGAATCACCCCGCTTTGTTTCGGTTGATGGCAAAATGATGCGGCGCAGCTGCTTGCTGCGCTGCGCCGCACGGGTTCGACATCAACACATGGGGTTGTTGAGGTCGTAATAAAGAAAGAAAGGAAGAAAAGAAGTAACAACGTGTATGCCAAATTTGCTGCTCGCGCCCCTGGCATCCGGCAGTACCGGATGATTCACCGCGCCGATATGGCGAGCGAGAGATGCTGACGGCTAAGAGAAAAGCGCAAATCATACTGTATGTATGATTGAGCATTTTCTCAACGCCGTCGGCGCCTCGCAGCCGCCAGAGCGGTATGGTGAATCGTTTGGTGCTGCCAAAGGGAACACGGCAGGCGGGCTGCTGGCGGACAGCCGCTCACTGGTCAAAGGCGAAGGTCTAAGGATTGCAACCTGGGCCCGGCCACCCCGTCTGACGTGCGGGGCAACAGGCGTATCATTGTGGGCCAGCCCCAGGTCATGGCAAAACAGCCTGCCGAAAGTTCTTACACTTCGGACTGCTTGGAGGACAGATATAGTTCGCTCGGTGACATTCCATGCATTATGCCGTAATTCAGCATAGTTGGTTATGCACTGAATGACACATTATGGCGTATCTTCCTGTGTTGCTCACTGGGGCAGGTTCGTACCTGCCGTGCTGGGTATGCAGTTGTCAAGGTAACGCAGCGTATTCATGCACCGCGTAGGGCCAGAGCGTCCATGATGTCCTTCATGGTTTCGGTATCTTGTTCTGAAAGCCCTTTTGACAGTCGTTCCAGAAGCTGGTAATGTTTTTGCGAAAGGATGATACGTCTGCCTTCATAAAGGACACCGCCACCATGCCTGCCGCGCACACACCGAATACGGTGATTCATCGACAAGTGTTCAACATCTCGGAAAATCGTTCGTGTCGAAACGCCGAACATTATTGCCAAATTTTCCATCGTCTCCTGGCCTGTCAAACTGAGCTGATGCAGAATTTCCTTGCGGCGTTCTTCTGCATCCACATACGATACCTTCTTTCTTTGGCCTTGAAATCATCATAGAGGTTAAATACGACAAAACTTGTCTTATTTAGATAAATTTTCCAGATTTTTTTAATGCCCAATCGCTCTGGAGTTATATCGTTTTGAGTATACGTCGGTCACATCGGGAAATAAATACAAAAAGTATATCAGCGCATTGAATTCTAGTATAAATTTGAGTATAATTGTTCTCAAGTGACCTGTTCAGTGGTTTTATGGGGAGGACACAACATAATGCAGGGACCATTTACTCTGAGCAAAAGTAACCGCCACAACACCATCTCCGAAGATGAATTGCAGCGGTTCAAAACAAATTACATTTTTATGTGGACAGCTTTAGGTACATCTCCACACCTGGCAGACAGCGAAAGGGACAGCTACGATGTCAATTCACGGATTCGAGGACATGAATTTCTGCCCAGTCGTGCAACCCTCTTTGCCTGTTCACGGGATGGCTATGTTCCCAGTCGCAATACAGTCTTTAAGATCGTTGATTTCTTCAACGCGAACTTCACTCCAGCAATCACCCCATGGACCTTTTTACATGAAGACCTTTCCGAAAGTACAATGTATAAACGTCGAGGGACATCCATCCATGACGAAGATTACATCGGCGTGTACAATTGCTACTATCCGGCTTCGCGCGAGGCAAATGGCATCTTCGGCGCTATACTCAAAATTTATTTGGCAGGCACTGTATTAAAGGCGTTCCTGATAACTAGCATACGTACTGATGAGGCTTTCAAAGATCCTTCCCTTCGAAAATTTTTCAATAATCCCACACCAAGCCCCACTGATTTTAAGATTTTCCAAGGTGCGTACACAAAAAGCAGTCCGTTCGTCAGGAAGGGACGCCGCTATTACTATTTCGAAGGCAACGTAGAGGTCACAGACTGCTCTATACTGATTGTTTTTCGCAGCGACGAAGGAAACGATTCCCGGAAACTGATTTTCACAATGAATACAAAACGTCTTCCCAGTGAACGAATCGATCCATATCATGGCGGACTAGCTTTTGTGATGACGACCTCGGATACTCCTTTTGGTACAAGGTTCTATCCAATGGGTGTGATCAATTCTCTGTATGGCTTTTATTCCCTTCAGGACGAACATATTTCCGAAGCACTTCACTTGTGCCCCAGTGAGCGCGACATCCACCTAACCGACAAGGCAGATGATGTCTGGAATGACTTGGCGTTGGCCCAGCGGAGATGAGAATCTTGGCGATAACAAATGTGGAAGCGCCCCTTGCTGGCAATTACTGCAAGAGGCGCTTCCATGGCTATACTCTATTTGCTAATGTTTGAAGTCAATACTGGCATTTCCCTCCGGGTCAATGTTCAATCTCAGCGAACGGATATACCGATCATAAAATTGCCGTTTCTCAGCGTCCGTCATAGTGATCCGCGTTGCCTGCAGGGCCTCCGCAAACATATCGTTTACGTTTAGGTGTATCGCATGGTCCAAATACTGATACATCTCTTTGAACAGCGCGCTCATCCTGATCTCATCAGAATTTCCCGAAAAGAAATCGTCAATGTAACAATAGAAAATTCCAGACTCTGACAGCGCGTGCTTCATGGCTTAACTGCACTTTTCCCGCTCCACCATGACTAGGAATCTCGCTTCCGGCAAGGAAGAGATAAGCCCCCAATAATCCGAATCGCTGGACACGATGATAAAGGAGTCCACGTGGTTTTGGTAGTGCTCCTGACAGGCCCGCGCTGTCAGCATGATGTCAACCAACGATTTGTTTTGTTTGACCCGCTCGATCAGGATATGTTCGACCGGGATATTCGTAAAGCTCTCCAAGATCCGCCAAGCCGATGCTGTATGGACATCGTCAAACAAAATGATCTTAGCGATTTTGGCAATGTTTTTGTGGTCCAGTCCTTTCAGAGTAGCACACAACTTATACGGGTCGGAGTTTTCGCAATCGACCACGATCACGGTGTGTTCGCTGGCGCTGAGATATTCGTGAATGCTCCCCTTCACATACCCGCTCACATCCGATACGCGGTTGTATTCTGTAAAAGTGTCCCCATGCCATTGGTAAAGCAGCGTGGCGAACTTCTTGTCATTATACAAGATGTTGCCCGCGTCACAGGGTATCCAGTTCATGTACATCTGATAGGGGTAATCCTGCAAATATCGCATGAAGGATGCCACCGCATTGAGGGCTCCAGTCTCCGTCAAACCGTCCGGCATGACAAAAAGGTCCTGCACATACTTCCAATTCAGCCAAATCGGGAAAAGCGGCTTGCAGTTATTGATCCTGTCGCAGATGACGCGGTTGAGCTCGATGACATGATGATAGAGCTTGGTGCTCGACTTCTTAATAAAGTGGATCCCTTCCTCCTCCAGCTTTTGTATACAGTCCGTCGGCACAAACTCCGCCATGGAGATAATAGATTTATACTCGGCGTGCATCTTCTTGTTGATGGTCCGGTAATTGCGCAAAATGCCGGAACGCACAATGGACAGGTTCCTGATGATCTGTGCGCTCTTTTGCTGCTGCATCGCATCATAAACACTGATCTGGGGCGGCTCATGCTCATTCTCAAAAATCCGCTTCGGTACACCGAGAAGATAGGCTATTTTTGAGACCAGTTCGTAGGTACTGTCCTGGTAGATTTTCTTTTCATTGGAACTTGATGTCAATGTAATGTTCATATACGTGTCCCCAAATCCGTTCTACTTTCTGTCATTTATTATAGCAGATAGAACACCGCCTGTCGCCCCCGGTCGAGAATTCATTGTCCATTGTGGATTTTATCTTTCTGATATGGTACAAGTTTGTCAAAACCAGCTATTGAGGGAGTACGAATTATGGCCGATGAGCTTTGGCACGAAGAAAAGCAGGAGATGTTCCGCCAGCTTGCGGAGCAAACGAGGCAAGGCAAGGTCCACTGGGGCTGTACATACTACAATCCCATCAGCCTGCTGAACGAGGACGTGATTGAGGAGGAACCTGCCTGCGTCTCCCACATCTTTGAGGCACAAACGTTAATCAACGGCATCCCATATCACCTTACGCTATTCGAGAGCATTGACATTCCTTCCGGCTTGGGCGATATTTCCATCGACCTGACACGCGACCTGCAAGCGCGTTACCTGATGACCGGGGATGCTTTGTCCCGACGAGTAAACGTCTATGAATACTGCCAGCCGGAGGAGCTCCTGGAACGCTTTGCCGATGACCCAGTCACTCTGCTTGCCAACGCAGTTGTGCCCCAGCTTGCCGCTTCGGACAAGGTGAAAGACGCTTTCAGCTGGGCAGCCTTTTACTTTGAGAAAGGTATCTCGCAAAAAACGCTTCGCCATCCAGTAACACGGCTTGCGCGCAAGCTGTTCCGTGAGCAGCGCGTCATGGATTTTCATCGGATCATCCTAGATTGCGACTATCGTGTGCAACTGCTGGAAGAGATGAAGGAACGAGGTGTATAAACCTCATTTGGATTTTGTTGTAGATACAGCCCCACCGAAGGCCGGGAAAGTTACGCACCTCCCGGCCTTCAGTTTTGTTCTTCTTTCTGCTTGCGCGATCCAATAATTTTACTCGTATCTACTTTTTATATATAAGGCTTCTTGGCTCTCCCCGCGCACTTTTGTCAGATTGCCCAAATTCCAAACACAATCTTTGGCATCTGCAGGCACGGTTCCTATGGTATAATTTGATTAAGATTAAATCCTAAACCATTTCATCATATAGAGTAAGGAGGCGCACAATATGGCAAAATACAGATGCAGCGTATGCGGGTATATCTATGACGAAGAGTCCGAGGGGGCTCCCTTCTCGGCCCTGAAGGAGTGCCCGGTCTGCCACCAGCCCACCGAAAAATTCACTCTTTATAAGGAGGACCACGGCACCGAGCCGGTGCGCCCCAAAACTCTCAAACTGGAATACCCAAAAGAATTTGTCCGCGAAGATCCTGCCTGCCGGTATATGAAGGAAATCCACGAAATGGCCGTGACCGGCAAAAGCCAGTCGGCCGCGATGGGCACCGAACTGCCGATGCCAAACTGGGATGACATTCTGATTTTAGGTGCCCAGCTGGACCCGATGCCGCTGGAGGAGGACGCCCCGGTGCGCACCACAACCGTCATCGGGCCGCGAGCCAAGCGTCCGCTGATCCTCGAAAATCCGGTGTACATCTCCCACATGTCCTTCGGGGCCCTCTCCCGAGAGGCGAAGGTGGCGCTGGCCAAGGGTTCCGCCATGGCCCACACTGCCATGTGTTCCGGCGAGGGCGGCATCCTGCCGGAAGAGATGCAGGCCGCCGACAAGTACATCTTTGAATATGTGGGCAACCTATACAGTGTCACGCCGGAAAACCTGAGAAACGCCGACGCCATCGAAATCAAGATCGGCCAGGGCACCAAACCCGGTATGGGCGGCCATCTGCCCGGGGAGAAGGTGACCCGGGAGATCAGCGAGATCCGCAACAAGCCGATGGGGCAGGACAT
Organism: uncultured Subdoligranulum sp.; assembly: GCF_963931595.1. GTDB lineage: Bacteria > Bacillota > Clostridia > Oscillospirales > Ruminococcaceae > Gemmiger. Next base: position 2,812,734 of record NZ_OZ007030.1, on the reverse strand, counting down.
CGTCGCGCCCTCCCGGTTTCCGGGCATCGAGACCAAAGAGGATCTGAAACAGCTGGTCAGCCAGCTGCGCTATGCCTCCGACGGGCGGCCCATCGGTGTGAAAATTGCCGCCGGCCGCATCGAGCGGGATCTGGCTTTCTGTGTGTACGCCGAACCGGACTTCATCACCATCGACGGCCGGGGCGGTGCCACCGGTTCCTCGCCCCGGCTGCTGCGGGATTCCGCCAGCGTTCCCACCATCTATGCGCTGCACCGGGCCAGGAAGTATCTGGACAGCATCCACTCGGATATCAGTCTGGTGATCACCGGCGGGCTGCGGGTCTCCTCCGACTTCGCCAAGGCCATCGCCATGGGGGCGGACGCCGTCGCCATTGCCTCCGCCGCGCTGATCGCCCTGGCCTGCCAGCAGTACAAGATCTGCGGCACCGGCATGTGCCCGATGGGCATTGCCACGCAAGACCCCGATTTGCGTGCCCGCCTACACGAGGATGCTGCCGCCCAGCGGGTGGCCAACTTCCTGAATGTCTCACTGGAGGAGCTCAAGATGTTCGCCCGCATCACCGGGCATGCAGATCTGCATGAACTGTCGGTGGAGGATCTGTGCACCATCAGCCGGGAGATCAGCGAGTACACCGACATTCCCCACGCTTAAGTTGCGATAATTTTTGAGTATCGTTTTCTTTGTAAAGCCATTTTTTCTCAGTTAAACTCACTGGCAAGCACGAAATACGGCATCCGCTGAATAAACGACTTCAAGATACAAATCTTGCAGCCAACACGGATGCCGTTTATTTGTGCTTCCTTTGCAGTTCGCCCTTATCTTTCTTGCTGGATTACCGAACTTTCCCGATACGCATGCACCACAAACCGTTCCAGGCCGCTGGCATAAGGGCTCCAGCATGTGGAAAGGGTAAGCACCTGGGCCCTTCCCGGCAAATCAACGCCGGTGTCGTACTCAGACATTGCCTGCAGTTCTTGCAAAAAGGAGTCGTAATCGTCGCCCGGCGTGCGGTTGGTGCGGTACAGGTCGGTCGCGTCTGTGGCGGTGTGGGCCGAGAAGATGCGCCAAGTCTGCGCGCCCTCCGGCGTGTACAGCGTAAAGGTCGGGTGCTCGCGGCAAAACTCCGCGTCGGCGTAGCACAGCAGGCCGCTGAACATGCCACCGTTGTGCAGGTTGTGGCCGTAGATCACGCGGTACAGGTCCGCGTCGCCGCCGGTGGGCGCGGCAAAAAACAGGCAGCCCGCCGGGGATTCGCTGCCGTCAAAGCTGCGGTGCAAATACGTCTGGTTATCCTGCGCCTGTACCACCGGCAGCGAAAGATCCAGCCCCGGTATCTCGATCCACGCTGCAACGTCGGGGTTTATCTCCTGCAGGGCCGTAAAGTCGATTTGTTCCGTCTGCTCTGTTTCTGATACAGCAGACACAGCGACCTGCCGTAACTCTGTATAAAGGCTGCCGCTCTTATAATACTGGTATTGCGCATAGCCGAATGCACCTAAGAATCCCAGTCCTGCCAGCAACAGCACAGCACTGAGTACCAGCCACATCTTTGAAGGCGGACGCAGCAGACGCGCTCTATTTTCATTCATCATCTGTCCCGCATCCCCAATCGCAAATAAGCTGGTATGTTCGCCCGCCGGTGGTAGTACAGTGCCGTGCAACCGGCTCCAAACAGACATAGCACGCCCAACCCCAGCCACGCCCACATCCAGGGGCTGTCGCCGGTCTGGACGCGCTCCGGCGGGGTATCGCCGGGCGGGGTGTCTCCCGGCGGCGTGTTGCCGGGCGGCGGCGCAGAAGGCGTCGGGCTGGGCGGCGGGTTCTCGGGCTTGTCCTCCATCTGGATGGTATGGTACCCGTGGTCCGGGATGGTGCCGTCACCGTTGAACACAAAAGTGATATCCGCTGCCGTCTGGTAGCCGTTGGGCGCGCTCTCCTCGTGCAGCACATAGGTATGCCCGGCAATCAGCGCGGTGCCGTTCTCGGTCCAGCCCGTGATGACGTACGGCTCGCTCCCGGTCGTCCAGCGGTCGATCTCCTCGCCGGTGGTCTGGTCGGTCAGCGTCAGCACCGCGCCGGGCAGCGGGTCGCCGTGTTCATCCACCTTGGCAAAACGTACCTCCAGCGGCGCGTCGGTCACGACCAGCGTGTCGCCTTCCAGCGCGCCGGTGTCGCCGTCCAGCTGCACGGTCAGATCCTCGCGCAGCGTGAACGGAATATCCAAACTCATCGCGTAGCCCGCCGGGGCCAGCGTCTCGTGCAGCAAAAACCGCCCAGGGTTCAGCTCCACCTCATGCGGCGTCTCGCCCGACGTCCACCGGTCGATCAGCGTCTGCGTGCCGTCGCTCGACAGCACATACAACTCGAGCTTCGCGCCGGGCAGCTCGCCGGTGCCGGTCAGGCTGCGCTTGCTGACCATGACGGTCTTGGACGACGCATTCGTAAACGTGAACGTCTTGCCGTCCTCGCTCGTTGTCAGCGTCGAGGTATAGCCATCCAGCCCGCTCATGTCCTCCTCGAGCCAGCAGTCGGTCATGCCGCTGCGGATCGTGAACCTGGCCGTCGCGTTGTCGCCCGACAGCGTGCGCCGCGCGGTCTTTTGCTCGCCGTTTTCGGTGTAGTGCAAAATCACGGTCGCGTCGGGGTGAGCCTGCCCGCCGGTCTGCCAGACCTTCTTAACAAGGATATCCCCGTAGGTGCTGATCGCGCCCTCCATGTCCGCGGTCGACTCCACCATGTGGATCGGGAACACCCAGTCCTCGCCGCCCGGCACATAGTAACCGGGCGTGCCGGGCACGCGAATCTCGTCGATCACCTCGCCCAGCGTGACGCCGAGCGAGAAGTAGCCGGGGTCGGCGTAGGTGTCCGACCCGATGCCGTTCGGGAAATATAAATACAGCGCGTCGCCCTTCTGCGCGAAGGAGACCCCGCCCTCCGAGTAGTTGATGCTGACATCGTCGGGGCCGAAATCCAGCAGCCAGCCGATGCCCAGCCGTAGAAAGCTGTTGTCGGCCGTCGTATTCTCGACCATCAGCGAGGAATCGTCCAAGATGCCGGCCGCCCCGGCCGCGACGGTCTCGCCGTTCAGATAGGTCGTGCCGTTGGCGTACACGGTCTGGGTCGAGGCCGCTTCATCGAGCCGCGTCGGGTCGTCGGCCGCATAGGCGCGCCCGCACAGCGCAAAGCGAAAGTTGATCGAAGCGGCATCCCCGACCCGCATTTCCAGCGGTTTTCCGTTGCTTTTCATCTCCTGCAACTGCCGTGGGGTGTACTCCTGCCCGTTTACGGTCAGCGTAACCGACTTGACGTAGCGCATGAGGTCGATCTCGCCGTTGGCCGCAGCGTCATAACCGGGATAGTAGTAGTTGTTCTGCGGGGCCTGGGCGTGGGCGGGCAGGGCGAACAGCACGCATATAATTAGAAATAGCGCAAGGGTCAGCCCACTTCGTTTTAGGTTTATAATTCTCTTTTCGATTGTCATCAACGATCCTTTCACGAATCATACATCCTGATGAGCAGCGATATTTACACTGATTTATAATTCCTTCCGTTCAATTTCGGGTCATATTTTTTAACACAATCATCATAAACCGCCTGGACATTACATACCCATGCCTTTACCGCGCTTTTGTACGCTTCAGCCGCAATATAAGCGGCCAAGAGGGACACTGCAATTGCAATGCTGGACCGAACAATCGTTTCTGCCGTTTGGTCCGCAAAATATGCCCCTACTGTAAATAGCACTGCGACAGCGCAAAGCAACGCCATTTCTACCGCAACCATGCAGAGACGTTCTGCCCGTTCATATTTTTGATCGCTGGCCCCGTTTAGCTTCAAGCGATGAATGTACGCATTGCTATATGTAAAGAATCGTTCGCACTGCTCTTTCGTGATTCTCATGTCAACCGGGATTCCTTCCGTGCTAAAAAATGCATATGCATTCATCGTATATGCTTCCAGGTCATTTTCGTTTTCAATGATGTCGCTTCCTTCCCAGAGAAATGTTCCCACCGCTTCACGTTGAACGCAGAACAGCTGTGACTCCAAGACTCTCGACGCCTCTAAAATAAGCCAGGAAAGGAACGTAAAGGAGACTTCAATGATAATTCCCGCAATAATTGTGTTGTGCGGGCCAGAAATTTGCAGTGCAAGCAAATCGATGGGATATATCCCGACAAAATAGAGGAACGCTGTCAAAATGACTGCATTTACTAAGTGCCAGAGGATCGATTTGCTGCCGGTTGCATACATAGTATTCATTGTGCGCCTCCTTCTACCGATTCCTTGTGTTGAAAGAAAATGCTGCCAGTCAGCATTTACCGTCCGGCAGCATTTCTTTTTGGCTTATTCAGCCCGTTTCAGTTCTACTCGTTATTCGTCCTGTTTGCTTTTCCGTTTTCTGGCTACAATCAGCACCACCATGGCAACCGCTGCAACGATCAGGATGACCACCAAGCCCATCAGCGGGAAAGCGTCGCTGGTCTGCGGCACAAACCAGGGGACTGCGGTCGGCGTGGGCGTTGCGCCCCAGGTGCCGTCCTTGATGGCCTGCTCGATCTCAGGGTGGTCATCCGGCTTCGGTGTGGCCGGGGCCGGCGGGGCGTAGGTGTTCAGGAACGAGATTTCCCGCACCTTGGCCTTGGGGTCATCATCAGTGGTGGCCCAAATTTCGCTTTGCAGGCCTCCGTTATCAGCGTTGGTCACACGAATCGTCACGGTATAAACCGTATCATCATAACTCATGTAGGCCGTATCTCCGGCTTCCTGCTTCACCACATAGCTGTAATCGCCAGGTTCGGTAAAGTAGAAATTGTGGAACGTATCACTGGCATCGCCTGCGATCATCAGACCGGCAGCGGATTCATCTGGCAGCGGGGTGGTTTCGTCCATGCCTTCCGCCAAATCGATCGTCACGTGGAACTGCTCGTCGTTGTCACCGTTCAGTTCAACACTGACCGGCAAATCAGCGGAGCACTCATAGGGCACTTCCTCCGCGTTGACGCGGACAGGCAACAACAGCAGGGCCGCGAGCAGCACGGGAAGGACCAGCAATCCACTCAGTTTCCGTAGTGCTTGATTCATGTTTTGGTACCTCCTTCAAGATGGACCAGGGGTGAGGCGGGCGCGTGGCCGCGCCCCGGCCCCCGCCCATATTGTCAGCTCATGCGGTCCAGCCGCCCGAAGATGACGACACGACCGTTGGTTTCCGCCTCTGCACAGGTGGACAAACCGATCACCTTATCCTGCGGTGTCACGCCGATATACCGGCTTTGCACCGCGTTCTCATCGATGTAATTTAACAGTTCACTCACGTTCCCGTCGGGGTAACGCAGCGGATCGTACACCATGCTGTCGAACGCATCCACTTCCAGGCAGGCGAACAGCTCGATGCTGTAGGTAGCATTTGGCAAATATAGCGTGCCGGTGGGATGAGCCTCAAAGTAATCGGTATTGACGAACTCGACGACATCGCCGAACATGGCGCCATTATCCATGTGATGGCCGTAGACGAGGGTGTACGGGTCGGAAATATCCCGGGCATTGTCGCTATCGAGGAAAATCGAGCCCGACAGTGCAAAGTCGCCGTAGATATCCTTGTTCACGTACTCCATATCATCGTCGCCGATGACGACGGGATAATCGATGTGGGTATCGTCGATGCTCAGCCAGCCTACCACATCCGGGTTGATGGCCTGGAGCTCCGCCAGCGTGGGATTGTCGCCGGAGCCGTCAGCGGCAGGTTTGAACTGCAACAGGTCACTGTCCAAGAACGCGCCCTGGAATACCATAGCCGTATCCCACAGCGAGTAGCCGCCGAACAGCAGCATGATCACGATCAATGCCGCCGCCACCATGCTGACCAGACGATCACCGGCGCGTGCCAGTTTGGCCGCTGTGTGCAAGAGGGGTACCTCCTTTGGTGAAAGGTGGTTGCTTGATTAGGTTAAGTAAGTTAACGTGTCAGCTTTCGCTGTTGTGATTCAAGGGTTTGAATCAGTCCTCACGGCGCTTGCGCAGGAAGACGAAGCAGCCAGCAGCAGCGACCACGACCAGAAGGGCGTACGGAGCCACGTTCATGACGATGCCGGTCGGGGAGACAGCGTTGCGGGTGTTGACAACAGCAATGTCGTTATTATCAGCATCGTAAGTTACATTTACAACCTCACGCACTTCATTATCGTTGATTTTGGTTGTATAACCACTGCTTCTATAGTCAGTTTCAGAAACAGTATACACAGAAGTGTCATCGACCAGACCATAGATGCGCAAGGACTCACCATGAGCAAGCTTGATACCAGTATTTTTGCCACCGGTCAGGGTAACGGGATCGCCAATCGTATTACCATCCTTTTCATACTGGGCATTGTACTTATCGTTTTCAGTCCCCGGCAAAGTCACAGTAAAGTCAAACTTTTCACTGTGGCTACCCATTTGACCGTCGACGGTCTTGGTAATAACAAGATCATTCGTATCAGGCGTCGGATCAGGATCAGTGGGGTCGACCATGTAACCATTAGTCGTGGTATCCGTCTTCTGATCAACTTGTCCATCCTTCGTCAGAACAGCACCGGTAACTTTATACTTATCGGTTTCGTTTTCAGTATAACGTACAACGAACAAGTACAGATCCAAATTTCCACCATTATAATAAGGGGCGTCTTCTTCATCCTCATCAATGTCGTACTTGTAAACGCCGGTATCGGTGAAATCGTCAACCAAACTATTGATATCAAAATTCACGGTGGTTTCAACAGTATTCACGTCTTCACCAGGTACAATAGTTCCTGTACCCTGCGTAGCAGTAAATACTGCCGTGGCTTCAATACCGTTTTCTCCAGCGCCAACACCATTATACAAGTTCAGGCTCTTACCGCTACTGGTATAAGTGGCGCCAGTAATAACATCCGTGGAATTCTTCAGTGTAAACGTAAACTCTTTGTTCGGCGTCGTAACCTGTGCCGGCTTCATCAGTTCTTTAGTGAAGCTAATCGAAGTGATAGCAGTTCCCGATTCAGTGTTATCGATGACGCCAGATTCGCCGAACTGATCCGCAAACACCGGGACAGCGGAAACGCTGGCCAGCATCGCGGTGGCGAGGAGGGTGGTCGCGACGCGGCCAAGGTTCTTGCTCAATTTCATACTTGGTTTCTTCCTTTCTTTCTTTTGAAGAATTTTTATACACAGGCGGGACGCCAATGTAACAATGGGTTGCTTGGGGACTGTTACAGTCCTGATCTACGAATCACGGTAATGACCTTACCCTTGACCTCGCTTGTTTTCACCGGGCCGAAGTACCGGCTGTCGCGGGCGCCCTCGCGGTAGTCGCAGAGGATGAAATACTCGTCCTGCGCCAGCGTGATGGGATAGGCCGGGCCGTCGTCGTATTTGGGGGTGGTGTAGTAGATGTCGTTTTCGAGCACCGTGCTGCCGTTGACCACCAGTGTGGCCTGGTCGGTGACTTCGACCGTATCACCGGGGTTGGCGACGATCCGGCCCACATACTGTTCGCCGTTTTTCTCGAACACCATCACATCGCCGGTGACCCAGTCATCAGCCAGGCGATAGTAGAACAGCAGGTCGCCCGCCGAGATGCGGGGTGCCATGTCGTCGTTTTCCATCGGCGTGACACCGAACAGGAAGCCGAACAGCAGCACGATCAGCAGCACAATGGCGATCAACTTGGTGAAGAAGCCTGCAATGTCCTCCGCATCCGCACATCGGCGGCGTTTGGCCTTGATGACCTCCAGCGGGGTGGGCGGGGCGGCGTATTTGGCCTTGCCTTTGCGGCGGCGGCCGGGCTTGTCCGCTTTGGCGAGGTTTGTTTTGGCGGCGGGCTTTGCCTTGCCTCTTGCAGGGGCGGATTCCACATCCGCCCGCGGGGCCTTGCGGCCGGGCGACGCGCCCGGGACGATGCGAGCATCGTCCCCTACGGATGTGAGGGAAGGTGCATCGTCATCGTGGTAACGTGCGGTGGTGCTTGCCGGCTTACCCACATCTGCGGGCGGTTCCGGCGGGGTAAACGAACGGGTAATGTGAGTTGCCTTTTTGGCAGGCGAGTTCTGGCTGTCCGCAGCGTGATAAACATACGCCTGCTGGCTCGGCTCCCACGCACGGCGGAGCTTGCGGTTGGTGGGCTGCGGGGTGTCACTCATGGGCATCACCCCTGCGGCCCATCATACGGGCCAGCGCCTTATCGCGCTCATCCAAAAGCGCCTGATAATAGGCCGCCTGGTCGTCGTAGACCTGCTGGTAAATCTCCTGCAGGGCCTCGAGCTTTTTCCAGACATCCGCCTCATCCACGCCGCCAAAGGTCTTTTTGCGAAATTTCATGGCGGACAGCTGATCCGCAATGTCCTGCATCGTCCGCATGGGCGTTACTCCTCGCGGCGGCGGCGCACACGACGAGCCATCATGCTGCCGATCAGCGCCAGCCCTGCGATGCCGGCCGCCGTGATCATCAGCGTGTACGGTGCAGTATGGTTGGACTCCAGGCCGGTGGGGGCGACGGGGTTGCGATTGTTGGCAAATTCAACCGTATAATCTTTATCGATTGAATCCACTGTCTGTGTGGCCGCACCCGGTGTGAGGACCTTTCCCGCGGAACCGGTTTCATAATACTGGGAGCTAACGGTATAGCCGTTGTTCTCCTGCTGTTCTGTTACCGTCACTTTGTAACCATACGGCACGCTGAGCACCATCTGCTCATCGTTGGAGAGGACGAAAGTATAGGTGCCGCCTTTGGCTGTCAGTGTCCCGGTATACAGGTTGCCATTTGCATCCTTCGCCGTTGTGCCTTCCTCAATGGTAAGCGGCGTTGTATAAGGGCCACCCGCCTTTTCCAACGTTAGAGTAAAGGTAAAGTCGTCCGTATAGCTGCCCATCTCGCCGCCGACCGTCTTGGTGATGGTCAGGGTCTGATTGTCCGGGGTGTAGGTGTTGGTTACATCCAGCTTGTTCTGCGCAGCATCCTTATCCATTTTGATTTGCTGACCAGCAGCCGCAAGTGTGGATGTAACGTTGTAGCCCTCAAGCTTGCCACACGTTTCGGTGACAGTATACTCCTTGGTGACCGTCAGGCCATTTACAACGACCGTGTAACCAGTTTCCGTTTTCTGAATCGTATAGTTGGCACCATCTGGCGGGGTTGTACCCAGATTAATGTTGGCGACGGACGTATCACCATCTTTTACTGTAAAGGTGATGTTGTCGGCTGCGGTGTCCCATTGATCTTTCGGAAGGTCTTCCATCGTTTTGTTGATGGTCAGGCTGGTGGAGGGCACCTGGATGACGGGCATGGGATAATCTTCCGAATGGTCTTTACTGATATCCGTGTCATACGTCAGTTTTGCCGACCCACTTACGTTAGAAAAGAATCCATCCTTTTCTGCATAAGTGCCCGTATTAGCCGCGCCTTTGTCGGTATAATCAGTAGTTGCAAAGGTTTCATACGCTTTATCCGTGGGTTGTACCTTTAAGTGCAGCTCGTATGTATAGCCCTGCTTCAGCTCATAATTACCATCCGTTCCATTGAACTCCACCGCGAAACTAACAGGTGTAGTACTCGCATCATTGCCGGTGATCTCGTACTGCCCATCTTCTGTAGTTACTTGATTGCCATCGCTGTCTTTGATTACAACGTAGGGTTTTGCTCCATCAACGGGTTCGACAAAATCCGAGAGCGTATCGGTAATTTTTACATTTTTCATAGACAGATTCGTGATCTGCGCTTGAATCTCAGTAAATCTTGCAGTCAACTCACTCGGGTCTTCAGCTGTATACCCACTAAAGTTATCACTGTCAACAGCAGTTCCTACCGTTGCTTCAACAGAATCTTCAACTGCACCACGCAATAACTTCAAATAGCTATCAGCGCTTGCGCCACCTAAACCAACACCAACAGTAAAGAAGCCGTTTACCTCATTGTAAGATGCCGCCTGTTCGTAAGCTGCAGTGTCATCTCCCGCAGCTGTATGATCACCGCCACCAGTCGAGTTACCATTTTCAGTATAGTGATAAGTCGGCTCGCCATCGGACAGGAAGATAACATACTTCATTGCGTCAGGCCGAGCCTCCAACATAGCGGCACGGCCCGCCATCATGCCCGCTTCATAGTTGGTGCCGCCGTCACTGCGTACATCTGTCGCAGTGATGACGCTTTGGGCATCCCTCGTCCAATTCTGCCTCAGAATTGCATCATCATAATAATTTGTATCAGCAATAGAATCGCTAAACGTTACAACCGCAAAGCGCGCATCAATGTTCTCATTTGAGGCCAATCCTCTTGCCAACTCACCAGCTGCATCAGAGGCTATTTTTTGATAGGTTTTAAGCTCGCTATTTACCCATGCTCTGTCTCCCATGCTTCCCGACTGGTCGACGATAAACAACACATCCAACTTGACTTTTTGGCTGGACTCACCAACATCACCGGAAACGGTCAACGCCAAGTCGTATGTTTTGCCGCCATCGTTCGTCACGGCCGTTTTGGTATAAACCGGATCAGGCTCATAAACATCGATCTCGCTGTCTTCCTTGCGTTCGTAAACCAGCTCTAAGCGGAAATCGCCAGCGCCTTCAGTCCTGGTGTAATAACCTGTTTCGCCGGGGAACACACTGTCGTAAAAGCGAATTCCATCTTCGAGTATGTCAGCATTTTGTATACGTTCTGCCGATACAATCGGGTGCCTTTCAGTACCATTAAGAACAAATGTTGCATTACGGAAAGTGTACTGCTCAGTCCCTATAGTGATATCTCGGATCTGATTTGCATTCACCATTTCATCAAATGTTATAGCTCCAGAATCCGGCAAATCATACGTCAAATCATATGTTGAGGGAACAGATAATTCATTGCCATCTGTATCCACGATAGAAAAGGAGACACTATGTGAGTTGCCATGAAGATGTTGGTTATTTTCATTCCACGTAATCACAAAGCTCGAGAACCCATCCACCGTAAACTCTGCGGTAACCTCGGCATTCTCCGGCATTGCCGCAGTTTCATCGGCTTCGGGTGCGGGTGCGGCGGACAGGGTGGCAACGGGGGCCTCCACCGTCACGGTACCCTCCGTCTCGTCAGCCGCATCGGCCACCGGCACAACGTCGGTCACCTCGCCGGCCTCGTTCTCCTCCAGGTGCTGCACTTCCAGTGTGGCGGGGTCGGCGTCAGCGGGCAGCAGGGCGGCGGGCAGCGTGAAGCTGACGCTGACCGGCTGCCGCGGCTCGACCTCGTTGCCCTCGGCATCCTTGAAGGAAATGTCCAGCGCCACAAAGCCATCGTAGTCCACTTGGGCTTCGTCCAGCTCGGCAGCCACATCGGCCACGGCCTCGGCGTTATCGGTGCTCGAACCGATCAGGGCCGCGGTCAGGGTCGCATCCTCGGGCAGGCTGCCCGCCGGGATGTCCACCTGCACGGAGGCGTCGGTGCCCTCGACCTTCGCCTCGGCCGTGCGGGCCGGGTAGGCGGACGGGTCAGCGGACGAACCTTCTTCCTTCGAAGTTTCCGGGGTAGCCATTTCACCTACCGACCGGGATGTGGCAGCGGGTTCATTTGCCGTTTCCGGCGTGGCCTGACCGTCTGTTGCCAGTGCGGTGCTGACCAAACTACAGGCCATACAGAGCACCAGCAATGCACTGAGTACACGTTTTTTCATGTTCGTTCAACTCCTCATTTGTATCGGTTATGCGTCTGCGTTGGCTTGCGCCTGTTGTCCTGTGTCCAGCCTGACACATGCGGCCGCTACTGCGGTGCGTCGCTCGGCGGCCACCGGCGGGGATTTATATCGGCTGTGCAGCCGCTGCAGGCTGCGCGGCGTTGCTTTTTCCTGATCCAGCCCGGTGTCGCGGGCAATGCGCTGGATGCCCAAGCGTATATTTTCGCGGTCTGCCGGTCTGTTGCCTCTCGTCAGAAAAACAGGCCCGCTCTGGATGCCCCTTTGTCTGACGTACTCATTCAGGCCGTTCTTCAGTTCCCGTGAGAAACAGATTACACCGCTGTCTGTGCGGAAGTAGCCCGCCGCAACGGCTTCTGCAGTGATCTTCTCAATTTCTCTGGTCGCAATGCCTGTCTCCACAAAAATTCGCATCAGCAGCGACTCTCGCAGGCAGCCCTGCAATCGCGCCGTGGCCAGCATAGCCTGATATTCCGTCCAGGTCAGGCTGGGTTCCGGCTTTAGCGAATATTGGGGCGGCGCCTGGCAAAGATCCGGTCGGTTTGTATAATCCAAAAACCGATTTGCCGTAAGTAGACGTGCGCTGATCGAGCGCGGTGCGTAGCCCCAGTCGTGCATATCGGATGCCCAATGTTGCAATGTATCGTTATGGATGCTGGCATCCGGCCCCAAGTATCGTTGCAGCGCAATCAGGTCATTGCGATATCGCTTTACAGTGCTTGCTCCGGCTCCCGATATTCCAACAGCCTGCAAAAATCCTTCTATGGCCTGCCCCGTCAGGGCCTGCGGTCTGTCTTGAGTTTTTATCGACATGTCAAGCCCCTTTCTGTCTTGCGGGCGATGGTTCAAGCGGTGCGGGATGAATCGGTGTTGCCGGCTGATGGCCAGCCAATGGCCGCCTGTTCCATCTCGATCATCTGGTCGTACATCTGGTCTTTCAGTATAGCGATCCGCTCATCCAGCTGCTGCTGGGTCGCTTTATAAAGGTTGCGGAAGCTGCGCGGATTGCCTTTTTCTTCGGGGACGCCTGCGATCCGGCATAGCTCCCTCATGCAGTTGAACACCGCGATGCGCCCCATGGGCCGGTCGTTGCGGGTCATAAAGACGGGCCCGCCGTAGACGCCGTTCTGTGCCATGTAGTCGAGCAGCTCGCTCTGCAGCGGTGCGGGACAGCGGAAGTCGATGGGCACGCCATGATAATTCAACGTACCGTGCCCCTGCTTGACCACCTCTGCCGTCACTTGGCTGAGACACTGCACCGGCAGATTTGTCGTTGCAAACAGCTTGACGAGCAGATAGGTGCGCCGTTTTCCCTGTGCGCGGGCAGCGCGGAGAAGTTTCAGATACTCCACGCGGGTCACAGCCGGGGTAGGCGGGTCAGTCTCAATTTCTGACTTCAGATGCCCACGGAGCAGATCCAGCCTGCCGCACCAGCGGAAGTATTGGTTGGCCGCCGTGATATGCACATTGACCGCCTTGCGGCCATATCGCTGCTGCAGGTGCTCGACCCAGTCATTCAGCATCTGTACGGTGGGTTCGCCATGCTGCTGCGTGTAGGCAAGAAGATCCTGCAAGCTGTTTGTGTAATAGCGGCGGGTTTCGGGATTCCAGCTGCAGAATTTCTCGCTTTGCAGAAATTCAGAAAGAGGGTGACCTTTCAAAATTTCATCGTCCATACGTGCAACCGGCCTCCTTTCCTGCCTTTCGGATGGGGCGAGGGACAGAAACGTGGTTCTGTTAAATACATAAAACGCCAAAGAGCGCAGATGGCTAAATTCTGCGTTTGGGGATACTGACCCCACCTTTAGATACGAATAGATATTATCACAAACCAAACGGAAAAACAAGTATTAACGTCAAATCTTGTTCAATTTGCTAAAAATGGGCATAAAAAAACCGTCGGGCAAGTAATGTTTTTCTTTGCCTGACACCTTTTTCATGCCAATTTTTATGTGTTCAAGGCCAAAAAACGCGAATACACGCATTCCTGCGAACGATTCACGTTAACAGCGGCAACAGAACCACGTTTTCGTCAAATTCACAAAAGCAGATGCATTTTATTCAGTAAACGCTCGTGTTCTGCGCCCGATTCCATGATATAGATCCGCGTCGTCTCGATACTGGAATGGCCAAGCAGGTCTGCCAGCTTCGAGATATTTTTTTCGAGATCGTAGAACGTCCGGGCAAACAGGTGCCGCAGATTGTGGGGGAATACTTTCTTCCACGCCACGTTGGCTCGCTCGCACAGGGCTTTGAGCAGCTTCCAAACTGTGACGCGGCACAGCGGCTTGCCCACGCGTGAGAGAAACACCGGCCCGGTGTGGATGCGATGCTTCTGGCACCAGCGGGTCAGGCGGTGGCAGAGCTCGGCAGGCAACAGGATCTCGCGGCATTTGCCCTTGCAGCGGATGGACGCCTTGCGGCGGCGGACAGCCTCCGCCGTGATGAATTGCAGTTCCGAGACGCGAATGCCGGTGGAGCAGATGGTCTCCAGCAGCAGTTGGCTGCGCTTGTTGCCGATGGCGCGGGCTGCGCTCAGCAGACGGAAATACTCGGCGCGGGAGAGTTCCCGGCCGGGGTCGGCAAAGATCCTGCGCTGGCGCTTGAGGGGCTTGGCTTTGCCCGCCGGGTTGTCGATGGATTCCTGATAGTCGTTGACCGCAGCCAGCAGTGCATTGACGGTGGAGGGGGTGTAGCCCTTGGCCGTCAGGCTGTCGCGCCAGGCGGCGACGGTCTCGCGGGTGGGCTTCTTCCCTGCCCCGGTATCGGCGAAAAAGCGGGTCAGGGCCCGGGTGTACTTCTGGATGGTGGCCGGGCTGTACTCGCGGTGGGCCAGCCAGTGCTCATAGCTTTGTATAATTTTTTGATATTCCATGTGATGCTCCTTTCGGTTTGTGTGTTAGTATGCCGCAACTGCGGTTTCTTATATGTATCATCAAAAAAGCCTCACACCGTGTCAATATGCACAGTCTGAGGCTGATTCGTTTATTCATTATGGCGTGACATGGCAGGCGTACAGAATCAGGATGTAAAATAGGTCAGGGCGTCTGTTCGTTGACCGTTCTGGTACACTTCAAAATGTAAGTGGTCGCCGGTGGCACGCCCGGTGTGCCCCACAAAGCCGATCACCTGCCCGGCTTTGACCTGCTGACCGGCGGTAACGCAGATGGAGGAACAGTGAGCGTACAGGGTTTCCAGGCCATTACCGTGGTCGAGTTTGACGTAGTAGCCGTAGCTGCCGCCCCAGCTGTCTAGGGCGTTGGCAACGCTCACCGTGCCGTCGGCGGCGGCCAGGATCGGGGTGCCTTCGGGCACGGCGATGTCGGTGCCGCTGTGGTAACTGGTCTCGTCGGTGATCGGGTCGGTGCGGTAGCCAAATTGTGAAGTAATCGTGCCGGTGATCGTCAGCGGCCATTGCAGGGCACCGGTCGGCTGCCAGTCCCCCGCCGACGACAGAACCTCCCCGCTGCCGCTAACGAAACCACCCAGCAGCTGGTTCCACAATTCGGCGGTGTCTTCTCCTGACAAAAGGGTCAGGTATTCATTTTGCCGGGCATTGAAGGCGTACTCAGCGCGCATTTCTTCGGCGGTTTTGTGGGTGAGCTCGATGGTGAGGATGGTTTCTGTCACGGTTGTCGTGGTGGTATTGCCATCTTCATCGGGCATTTCCACTTCGCTGGTATTTGTGTCTGTGCGGTAATCCACCGCGTTCATATCCCACAGGATGTCCCGGAGCCGGTTTAGGTTATCTTCGTCAATAAAGGCAACCGGCGCACCGTCCACCGCGCCGCTGGTACGGGCGGCAAAAACCGCCAGGACATCCTGCCACGCGATGGCGTAGCTGCCATCGTTGGACACGATCTCCTGACGGTCATGAGGGATGTCGGCTTCGATTTCTTCAAGGCGTTCCTGGTATTCGTTGTTCAGTTGGGCAACCGCCTCTTGGATGGTGATGCCGGTACCTGTGGATTCCCCTGCGAAGAAAATGCCGAACGACGAACCGACGACAAGCGCGATCATGCAGATGATTATGATAATCACGACCGCGGCCGTACCGCCCGCTGCAATCGCTGCCACCAGCGTCTGTGTGGCGGCCCACAGAGCTTTGAGCCCAGCCATAACGATGTCGGCAACTTTTTTGGTTGCCTCCTGGGCTGCCTGTGCAGCCTGTTTCGCCCGTCGGGCTGCTTTTGCAGCTGTCTGGCGAACCTTGTTGGCGTCGGCATTTTTGCGAGCTGTGACCGTGGCTGTTTTCGGGTTGGGTGCCTGGCGCGGCTGAGGTTTCCTGCGTGTAGTAACCTTAAAACGATAGACAGAATCGTGCCGCAGGCGGCTCTGATGAACATCTTGTATATCAGTCTTGGTGTGTACAGCATTCCGGCCTGGTGGCTGCCGAGTTCGTTCGGCGTATCCATTGCGCCCTTTATAATAAGGTGTATGCCCGGTCTGTGGGCTGCGCGGTTCTCCTGCGGCAGCCGATGAGGCTTGTTCGTGTACTACTATTGCGTCACTGTGGGCTTTTCTCTGGTTTTGGGCGATGTACTGCGCGAATTTCTTGCCGCCGCGCAAAGTTGCCTCCGCCGCGGATTCAGCCGCAGATACAGCGGTGTCCACAGCGTGTTCTTCCAGCGAAGCAGCTTCCCGGTACTGGCCCTCCTGCTTTTCCTCTGCCGCAAACCGCCGGGTGCCCTCGCGGGTGCGCAGCCATACGGCGCGCATCGCGGTTCGCGGGAGACGGGCTTTTTCCGCTGTATGGACGGGCTTGCCCGCCGGTTTCTGTTTGGGTTCGATCATGTCACATTCCCCCCTGTTCACAGATTTGTTAAATCCTATTTGAAGTTTTTTCAAACGCTTATCAAACGATTGTCAAATTTATCCTGTATCTTATAAACATAGACAAAACGGAGCCGAAATCCCGGCACCGCTCTACCGCCCAAAGGCAACCTAGGCTCAGCCCGCGGCGGACAAAAAATTAGGCTTCGTGCCATGACATAGATCAAAAGATGCGGCCGGTCCATAAACGGATCAGCCGCATCTTTTCATTGATTTACGAAGATATTTTGTTCCTGCACTGTATTCAGTTTCTCCCGAATATGCTATACTGAAAGCATCTTAACAAAATCGTACTCTGCGCGAGTCGTATAGGAGGATTTGTATGCGTAAACCTGTCAACCAAGCCACTGATCCAACCGCCGTCGAAAGCCCCAAAAAGACAAGAGCGCCCCGCAAAAAGGCCGTGAAAAAGGCCCACACGCCGCCTGTGGCCGTCCACCTTCAGGTCGGCGGTCAGGACTATGACTGCGCCGCCATTGTGGAGGCGGCTCGCACCGATTATCGGGCTACGCACAAGACCGGCATCCACTCCTGCCGCGTGTACATCAAGCCGGATGAACAGACAGCCTATTATGTCATCAACAAGGTGGAGGGCAAGGTAGATATTGCCCCCATTGAAACGCAGTAAAACCAAACAGCGAGAGCAGCAGTTCCCTGTTGCTCTCGCCGTTTATTCGGGCTTTGAATTTTCGGCATTCGATGCGTCGGCTTGCATCTGTTTGTTAAAGCGGTTTCTATAGTGGGCCTTTCGCCGATAAAAATACCGCTCCACTTCCCCATCTGGAATCCAGATCCCGGCCGCTTCGATTTTCTCCATGACGGCAGACAATATCTGCTGGTTATAACGGGGCTGCGGTTCATGGCCGATCTCCAGCCATACACGGCGGTATTCTTCGAACAACCATGTATTGATTTTCTCTTTCTGCCTTTGCTTCAAGTTTCGGAACTGTTTATCCATCTGAAGCAGCCGGCCTCCGATTCGCTTATGGTTTTTGCTGCTGATTTTACATCACCACGCCCTTAAAAACTTTAGGTGCCCTTATTCTACCATGTCCACGGTCTGTTTTCCACCAAGGCGGACTATCTATCAACGGCCACGAGCTTGGCCTCCACAAACCAACGTCCCTTCTCCATCCACAGATTGGTCTCCCGCCCGTGGATCACACAGACATACCGATCTCCCACGCCGCCCACCTCGGCGGCGCGGCGGCTGACATCCTTGATCTTTTCGATCTTGTACACCTGCTCCGGACTGAAGCGGATCGCCAGCGGCCGCAGGTGGCCGTCCGGCTCAAAGCGGACATCCACTTCCACATACCGCTTTTCGCGTCCAATGATCTTGCGTGACATTGCGCTGCACCTCCCTGTCATCTGTCAAAAATTCAATTATCCTGCGTTAAAGAACCCCACCGGATGCACCGTGTGGTCGTCCTTGGGGTTGATCGCCCCCAGCCCGCGGTCGGTGTAAATTCGCGCCCGCTGGACGCTGGTGTACCCGTACCGTTCGCGCACGCCATCCACCGCCTTGTCCAGCCGTTCGAGCTTTTCGCGCTTCTCGGCGTTGCTGAAAAAGCCCAACTGCACCGGCGTGTCCGCCGGCACCAGCGAGGCCCCACGCACCCCGACGCCCCGCAGCGGCTTACTCCAGCGGTAGTTGCTTTTGAATAGGTCGAACGCCACCTGCGCGATTTCCAGACTGCTGCTCGTGGGCGTTTCGATCTTACGCTGCCGGACAAACCCGTTCAGGTCACAGTCCCGGACGCTGACCTCCACCACCGTACATTTCATGTTCAGTTCCCGCATCCGCATGGCGACGCTCTCGGCCATGACCAGCAGCATCAGCCAGACATCCTCATCGTTGACGAGATCCCGCGGCGTGGTGCCGCTATTGCCCACGCTCTTGACCGCCGCCACATGGTCCTGCTTCGCCACCGGCGAGGCATCCAGCCCGCGGGCGAACGCGGACAGCGAATACCCCACCTTGCCAAACCAGCCGTGCAGCGTCCCGGGGTCGGTCTGCGCCAGCTGGCCGATCGTGCGGATGCCATAGCTGTTCAGTTTACGTTGCGTTGCACGCCCCACATAGAGCAGGTCCTGCACCGGCAACGGATAGACGATCTCCTTGTAGTTATCTGCTTCGATGCGGGTGATGGCGTCTGGCTTTTTGTAGTCACTGCCCAATTTTGCGGTGACTTTATTGTCAGAAACGCCGATACTCACCGTGATGCCCAGTTCCCGCTTGACCCTCTCGCTGATCTCCTGCGCCATGGTCATCGCGCTGCCGAGCAGCCCCACGCTGCCGGTCACGTCCGCCCAGCTCTCATCCAGGCCGAACGCCTCGATCTGGTCGGTGTAATCCTGCAAGATCTCCCGCATATAGCCGCTGTATCGCATATACTCGCGGTAGTGCGGCGGCACGATGATGAGGTCGCGGCAACAACGCTGCGCCTCCCAAATTGCCATGCCCGTTTTCACGCCCATCCGCTTGGCGGGGTAGCTGGCGGTCAGCACGATGCCGTGACGGTCCTCCTTGCTGCCGCAGACGGCGATGCGTTTGCCGCGCAAGGCGGGGTTTTCCTGCATTTCGACCGAGGCATAAAATGCGTTGGCGTCGATATGGAGTATGGCTCGGCCCGGCATACACAGCACCCCCTTTGGCTTTATTATAATTGCATTGTTTGGCAATTTCAAGTGATTGTTTTTGTAAATCCATGTAATTGTATGCTTGACTTGTGCTCTCGGCCATGCTATGATAAGGGCATAGAAGTATAGGGAGGGCGTCCTATGAGCTGGAACGAACGCATCAAGGCCGCGCGTGAGGCGCAAAAACTGACCCGTGAGCAGACTGTGCGCAAAATGCGGGACTATCTGCCTGCAGGCAAAACGGCCGCCGCCCGCACCCTCGTCGCCTGGGAGCAGGGCGACAGCGAACCCAAGGTGACCCAGGCCATTGCGCTGGCGCGGGCGCTGGGATACCATGAGGTCTCCGAGCTGTTCAGCCAGGCGGATGGCCCGCAGCTCAACCGGCTGGGAATGGACCGGCTGGAGGAATATCGCCGCCTGCTGCTGCAATCGGACGAATTCCGGGCGCATCCCGCCGTGCGCCGCCTGCGCACGCTGCCGGTGTTTTTGCAGCCCGCTTCCGCCGGCACCGGCCAGTGGCTGGACGACGATCTGGCTGAGGAGATGGAGGTGGACGACGCCGTCCCGGCCAAGGCCGAGTTTGGCGTGCGGCTGGCGGGCGGCAGTATGTCGCCGCGCTTTGCGGATGGGCAGATCGTCTGGGCGCGCAAGGCCGCGCAGGCCGAGAACGGCGAGATCGTGCTGTGCGTGCTGAACGACCAGGGCTATTGCAAGAAGCTAAAATATGATGCCGATGGCGTGTATTTGGTCTCGCTGAACCCAGCCTATTCCCCCATCCCGGTGCAGGAAAACGACGAGTTCCGCATTGCCGGGGTCGTGGTGGGGTAAGCTATTGTATATAAGTTGCCGATGCTGTTCCTTATCAGGTAAAGGGGTCGAAGCCTGTGTGTGGCCGTTACCAGTTTTCTTCCAAAGAAAGCCGCGAGATGCAAAAGATCCTCCGCGACGCCGAGCGCCGCAGCCGCGGGCGGTTCCCGGGCGAGCTGAACTTCCCGATGGCGGGCGACGTCGCGCCTACCCAGGTCGCGCCGGTGCTGATCGCCAGCGGCGACAAGGTCGTGGCGGAATACCAACGTTGGGGCATCCCGGGCTGGCGCGGCGGACTGATGATCAACGCCCGCGCCGAGACAGTCTGCGACAAGCCGATGTTCCGCCGCAGCATGGCCGCCCAGCGGTGCGTGATCCCAGCCAGCGGCTATTATGAGTGGGATGCAGGCAAACACAAATACTTCTTCCAGGTGCCGGGGCAGCCGATCTATCTGGCGGGCATCTACGACAACGTGGACGGCACCAACTGCTATGTGGTGCTGACCACCGAGCCCAATGCCTCGGTGCAGGGTATCCACGACCGGATGCCGCTGATTTTGTCCCACGAGCAGGTACGCCCATGGCTGACCGACCCGCAGGCAGCGCTGACGCTGCTGACCATCGTGCCGCCGGCGCTGCAAAAGACCTGCGAGGATGGGCAGTTGAGTTTTGCCGATTTGGCGTAAGGAGGCATCACCATGTATACGAATCAAGAGAAGCGTGAGATCGAGCGGGTCTTGACCGCGTTCAAGCCGTATATCGAGCAGGCGGATTATGTGGAGATCGTCTGGTCAAACAAGAAACAGTGCTATGTGGCGCTTTTCATTGACACCACGCGGGATACGTTTGAGGGCGCCGATGCGATTTTGTCCGCCGAAGAGATCAGCGAAAGGTTCTATACCGAAATTGGCAACGATGTCCTTCTTGAAAACGACCGCGAGTATCAAATTTGGGAGATGTCGCCTTTAGAGCGGGAAGAGTTCCTTCGCCGCATCCAGCCGTATGACGCCCAGTTGCCGGAATATCATTTCCTGGTCGAGCAGCTGTTGTCGCAACCGTCCCAGGCAGAATGACGCATTGGCGGTGTTGCATCCGGGGCTTTTTCGTGCTATGCTGGAACAAATGCGATAATGGATAGAGGGTATGTTTTCAATGAATCTGATGATCAGCTCCCAAGAATACGATTTCCATTCGCTCGTCAAGGTGGCCGAGATAGCCGGACTGGTCGGCGTGGTGGGCTTCCATCAAGCCGGGGATGACTACCTGGTAACCTTCCCGGATGTGGAAGATACGCCCAAAATGGTTGCCGATTTTCGCGCCCGCTTGCGGGGGCTTGAAAATAATATCTGGAACTTCTGAATCCTATCTTTCTAAGCAGTAAGGGACCGCCTGGGCGGCCCCTTATTTTTGTACCTTGCCATCGTTATCACCTCATCATTTCATCGGGTTTGGTCGTCATCAGCTTGTACAGATCGGTGCCGGTCGGGAACGCATTGGTGAACGGCACGAGCTGCCCGCCGCAGCGGATCAGGCCGCAGCCGGCGGGCACGTCGGTGATGTAGCCGAGCTGCGTGTCCGAAATGTGCAGCAGCTTGGCCAGTTCCTCACGGTCAGTGGCGGATTGGTTGAGCAGGATCAGGAACTCGCTGTTTGCCAGCATCAGGCGGGCGGTATCGGAGCGCAACAACTCGTCTACATTCTGCGTCAGGCCGGTGATCAGCCCGTTATACTTGCGGATACGTTTCCACAACTTGTAAAAGAAATTGGCGCTGTATTCATAGCGGAACAAAATGTAAAATTCGTCCGCCACGATCCAGGTGCGTTTGCCGCGTTTTTGGTTCTGGATGACGCGGTTGTAGATCGCGTCCAGCGTCACCAGCATCCCCAACGGCATGAGCTGTTCACCCAGTTCCCGGATGTCGTAGTCGATGATGCGGGCCTGGGTGTCTACGTTGGTGTACTTGGCAAAGGTGTTGAGCGTGCCCGTAATGAACAGTTCGCTGGCCAGAGCCAAACCCTGGGCCTCCGGCTCCGGCTGGAGTTTGAGCAGCTTATAAAAATCCCGCAGCGTCGGCGGCGTGCCCTGGTAACCGTTGCGGATGTAGGGCTGGTAGACGAGCTCGGTGCAGCGGCCAAGGATAGATTTCTCCTTGGCCGTCACCTGCCCGCCGCCCACAAGCTGCTCATACAGCGACAGAACAAACTCGCTTTTGGCAACGATCGGGTTGCGCTCGTCACCATAACTGCGGTCCATATCCAGCGCGTTGATGTGGCTGTCCGAGGTGGCCGAGATCTGGATGACCTCACCGCCCAGCGCACGGGTCAGGTGGCCGAACTCCGATTCCGGGTCAAGGATGAGGATGTCATCCTCGGTCGCCAGCGCGATCTGCACCAGTTCCTCTTTGGCGGACATCGACTTGCCGGAGCCGGACACGCCCAAACGGAAACTGTTGCCGTTGAGCAGCTTGGTGCGGTCGGCCACGATCATGTTCTTGCTGACGGCGTTCTGCCCATAGTAGATGCCGCCCGGCTGCAAAATTTCCTGTGCACGGAACGGGATCAGCACGGCGGTGCTCTCGGTGGTCAGGGTGCGCAGGGCCTGGATGCGGCGCAGGCCGTAGGGCAACACGGTGTCAAGACCGTCCTTCTGCTGCCAGCGCAGCGTGGAAAGCTGGCACAGGTGCTTGCGCCCCACAGATTGCAGCGTTTCGGTGTCGCTGTCGAGCTGCTGCCGGCTGTCGGCCATGTGAACCAGCGTGACCAGCCCAAACATCATCCGCTGGTCGCGGGTGGTCAGGTCGTCCAGCATCTCCTTGGTCTCTTTTCGCTGGAGTTCCATGTCGTAGGGGATCGTGGCCGACCAGTTGTTGGCGGCGTTCTGCTTGCGCTGCCAGTTGGCAATGTTGGTCTCCACGCCCAGCAGGGTGTTTTGCATCTGGCGGGCCGCCTCGTCGGTGGGCACCGGCAGGATGTCGATGGACAGCATCATGCTGCGGTCGAGGTCACACAGCTCCGAGATGAAGCTGTCCTTGATGTAGCTGGCATAGTCCTGCAAATAGAGTACCCGCCCGAAGCGGCCATCGATTTTGAAGTTGTCGGCAGCGAACTCCATGCTGTCGGGGCAGAGCCAATCCTTGAAGCTGTGGCCGAGTTTGGCGTGCCCGCGCAGGTCGAAGTCAAAGGCGGGTGGTTGGCCCGCCTTGAAAAAGTCCCGCAGCAGCCGCAGGCGGTCGGGCGTGGACAGCTCCGCCGCCACCGAGCTGAGCTTGGCCAGATGAGTGACGAGGTCGGTGCCGACGCGGGCAAAGTAGGTGCGGGCCTCGTCGATATTCCGCTTGACGATGCTGACGGTCAGGTACCGCTCGCGCACCATGCTGTTGCTGGTGCCGGTGACCTGGGCGCGCAGCATCTCGTTGAATTCCTCGCGGTAATGGTCGAGGGCGTCGCCGCGCAAGGGCAGCAGAACCGACCGTTCAAAGTCCTCCTTGTCGATGCGGCGGTTGTGGATCGTGATCTTGGCCGCCGCGCCGGAGTCCAGAGCGTTGAGCAGGGCGCAATAGTCAAGGAACATCGCCATCTTGTCATCCTTGCCGGCAATGGCGTAGTTGATGTCGGTGAACGACCAACTTTTGCTGTATTGGTTGCCCACCTGGAAGATGCCGTCCGGCCAGATGCGGCGGATGGGGATGGCATCTTGCACCGAGCGCGGGACCTTGAACTTCACACGCTCCTGACGCCTGGCGGCTGCCAGCGTCTTGGTCAATGGCGGGCCTCCGGGGCTTTGGTCATTTCATTTTTCTTCATACGATTCCTCCGTTTCAGTTTGGGTTTTGTCGGTTTTGTTTGCGCGCTTTTTGTGGCGGCGCTTGCAGCCCTCGGCCATGGCGGGCTGCATGATCTGGTAGTACAGGCAGTCCGACCGGAACACCAGCCTTTTGGGGCTCAGAATTTCCGACTTGATCCACGCCCACAGCAGTTGTTCGGCCGTCATGCCATGGTAGCTGAAGAATCCACAGGCGGCAAACGGCGCAGCGCCCAGGATGCACATCCAGCCGACCTGCTCTGCGCCGACGATGGGCCGCAGGCAAAAATAAAGGCCCACCGCCGCGCCAAGCGCCAGCAGTGAGCAGACGAATTGCCGGGTGTTGAGCCCGAAAAAAATGTTCTCGTGGTAGTTGCGGATTTCTTTGGGGATTTTGATTTCGATACAAACCACCTCGCATTATAGGTTGTATTTCTCCTATTTTTCGTGTATACTATTACCAGAAGGAGGTGTTGACCTATGATCATCAACACTGGTAATCTGGTATCCATCACCGAAGCCAATCAGAACTTTTCCCGCGTGGCACGGCTGGTGGACGAGAACGGCGCAGCTGTCATTCTCAAGAACAACACGCCGCGCTACGTCCTGATCGAGTTCAGCCAACTGGAAAGCGAACAGCAGGCCAACGATGAGGATGTTCTGACGATTTCAAAACGCCTCATGACCAAAAACAAAGACGCGTATGAGGTATTGGCCAAATGAAACAGCTGACAAAACGGCAGGTCCTCCTGCTCCATGAGCAACTGTTGCAAGAGTTTGGCGGTACGGCAGGCATCCGTGATGATGGGTTGTTGGAGTCCGCGTTGGCTGCACCGTTTCAGACGTTTGGTGGGCAAAGCCTGTACCCTTCGGTGCAGGCTAAGGCGGCACAGCTTGGGTTCGGGCTAGTTTGCAACCATCCCTTTGTGGACGGCAACAAACGGATCGGCGCTCATGTAATGCTGGTCTTTCTCGCCTTGAACGGCATCGAGTTGTCCTACACACAGCAGGAACTCATCGACATCATCTTTGCAGTTGCGGCCGACAGGGCAAACAACACCGATCTTTTGCAATGGATCATCCAGCACCAGAACTGAAACCGGGAGCTTGCTTCGGCAGGCTCCTGATTTCTGTTACAGCTCCATGATCTCCTTGACGATCCGGTCGCACCCCTTGACGGCCCCGACCAGCACCAACAAATTGAACGCCAGTGCGCCCACATAGGACCACACCGCCGTGATGGCGCTGGCGCTGGGGTCGACTGCCGGCGCGCTGGTGGAAAGCGCCGAAAAGATGATGCAGGCCAGCGCAATGACCAGACCTTGCAGGCAGACGCCGGCATAGCTGCGCAGGAAGTTCTTGCCCACGCTGGCGCTGGGTTCGCCTGCAAAGGCCGACAGCGGCACCGGCGCGATGGCGGCGTACATCCAAAGGGAAAACATTCGCCCGTATACGGTCAGCACCATGACAAAGGACAGCACCGTGATGAGCAGGCTGCCGATGAGCGTGACCGCCCACAGCGGAATACTCTCCCAAAATCCGCAGGCGTTGATGGTATCGACGAGTTCCTGCGGCAGCGTGGCGGTGCCGATGCCGCTTACCCCCGCAGAGCCAATGACCTGCGAGATCATGCCCTGCACGATGTCAAACACCGCCAGCATCAGGTCCATGCCGAAATCCACCGCCGTCTTGGCCAGCACAAAACGAATGAACAGCTTGAGGGCGTGTTCCGGTTTTTTGACCTCCACAAAGCTGCCGCAGGTCTTGACCACACCGGCGGCAAAAAACAGCACCAGCAGCCCATACCCAATGGCCTGCAGCGCGCCGTGGATGCCGGTCATGACGCCCCACACCGCGCCGCCGTTGTAGCTGACCGGGCTGGCGGTCAGCAGCTGCCAGATCTCGGCCAGCTTGTCGTTCCAGGTGTTGAGGGCGTTGGTCAGGTTATCCACGATCCAGTTATTGTCCGTATCGCATCACCCCCTTCCGCAGGCGGAACGCCGCGCCCTTCACGCGCCCGTCCCGATGATCAGATCGAGGATCTCTTTGGCAAACGTGATGATGATACCGCCCGCCAGCGTGAGGAACCCCTGGCTGCGCTGGCTGGGGTCGTGGCTTTGCAGCGACAGGCCGATCTGGACAATACCCCAGCCAAGCAGGATGAGACCGATGGCGCGGATGACCGAAAAGATAAACGTACTCAAATTGTTGATGACCGTCAACGGGTCGCCGTCCGCCAGCACCGGCATCGCCAGGCAGCAGGCGGCCACAATGGCCGCGTACAGCGCGAAACTGCGGCGCAGGCGGCGGGGGATGGGTTGGTCATTCAGTCGGTTTTTGTTTTTGCGATGCATGGGATTCATAGGCAGACCTCCTTGTGGTTTTATGTGGAATGGTTCGGAAGGGCGGTTTGGTCGGTTTGGACTGCGGCAAAAAGTCGTACATGTCCAGCAGTTCCCAGTCAGCGGCATCGCCGGGCAGGTCGTCCGCCGCCTGCTTGGCCGCGGCATAATCATAGGGCGGCGCGCCGCCGTCCTCGGTATAGCGGATGCAGGGGTGGCGCAGCAGGTCGTACTTGTCGTCGATGACCGGCCGCTCACCACGCACGAACAAGACGGCTTTGCCGTCCGGCAGCAGGCGGACTTCATCCGGCGTGAGCAGGTCGCGCGCGGCCTGCTGTTCGCTGGTGCTGTAACTGCCGCCGCGGCCATGGCTGCGGCTGTGGTTGGTCGTGTCCACCGTTTCTTTGCCGATCAGTTCGGAAACATATTTGTGGGTGCTCTGCTCGTTGCCCCCGAGATAGAGAAACTCGTCGCACAGGCCGATCAGCGACTCCCAGCTGTCTTTGTACAACGCTTTGAGCTGCGAAATGTTTTGCACAATGATTGAGCAAAAAATGCCGCGGCTGCGCATGGTGGCCAGCGCCGACAGAAAGCTGTCTTTGGGCAACGAAACATTCGGGAACTCGTCCATCAGGCAATGCACCGGCACCGGCAGGCGGCCTTTATGGACGCGGTCGGCCTGGCGGTAGAGCGTCTGGATGAGCTGCGTATACACCATGCCGACGAGATAATTGAGCGACTTGTCCGAGTCGGGGATGCAGCAAAACAGCGCCACTTTTTTCTCGCCTAACTCATCCAAATGCAGTTCGTCCGTCATCGTCAGGCGGTCGATCTGCGGTAAGTTGAACGCCGCCAGCCGCACGCCGACGCTCACCAAAATCGATTTCGCGGTTTTGCCGGCGGCTTGCTTGAAGACGCGGTATTGCTTGACGGCAATGCTGTCCGGCTCCCGTTCCGCAAGCCGTTCAAACAGCACGTCCAGCGGGGACTGGTAGTTTTCATCTTCCTCCTTGACCTCGGCACTCTCCAATAGCTCCATGACCATGCCGAAGTTCTGCTCGCGCGGCGGGGCCTCGTGCAGCAGATAGAGCATGAGGGCTTGCAGCAGGGCGGTTTCGGAACGTTCCCAAAACGGATCGCTGGTTTGAGCTTGGGAGGGCGTCGTGTTCTGAATTAAATTGGTGATGAGCTGCAGCACATCTTTGTCATCCTGCACATAGACGAACGGGTTATAGCAGAAGGACGTGCTGGGGTTGATGAGGTCAAACACCCGCACCTCATAGCCCTGCTTCAGCAGATAGCTGCCGGTCTTGCGCAGAATTTCACTTTTAGGATCGGTCAGTATCAGCGAACAGCCTTTCCCGTCCGGCCCGGCCTTGGCGGCTTCCAATACGTTGGGCACCGCGTAGGTGCGGGTCTTACCCGCGCCGGAGCCGCCCACGACGAGGATGTTGGTGTTGTGCTTGTGCTTGTACCCGTCCACCCCGATGCGAAAATGTCGGGTCAGCAGCAGGTTGGGGCCTGCCCTGTCGGCGTACTTACGCTGCAGGGCAAAGACATTGCCCCAGCGGGCGGAACCGTGTTCCTCGCCGGGGCGGGCGTTTTTATGATCGGCTGCGAGGACAAGGCCGGTGCCCGCATAGAGCGCGGTGCCAAGCAACAGAAAGCGCGGGGTCTGGGGTGTGTAATAGACCGGGAAAGGTCGCGCCAGCAAATTGTTGACGGCGGCCAGTATCCCGGCCAGCCCAGCGGCGGCATCCCACCGCATGGCCAGCCCGGCCGATGCCCACCAGACAAGCGGCAGCGGCAGCAGCCAGACCCACCAGGGGGATTTTTTCTGCAACGGTTACCGTTCCCATCCTCTGTGGGGATGGGGGCGCTGCACGGCGTGGGCTTCTTCCCATTCCGTTCGCTTTTGCCACAGTTGTGGCAGCGCCTCTTTCAGGTTGATATCGGCCGGGCCTTTCTGGATGGTGAGATGTTCGGCAAGTTCTGCCCGCAGTTCCTCGCGGGCTTGCCAATCCGGGGTAAGTTCCTCGTTGTATCGGGAGACGCCGCTGTGGATCATACACTGGGCGATATCCCATTGCAGCAAAAGCCCCTTGATGTCCTGGTCGCCGCCCGAAGGGTAAAACGGCCGGCCCAGGGCCTCGTCCCTGCAAATACGCGCGACCTGCGCGTCTATATCCGTCCGATCCGGGTAACGCTGGCGAAGCAACTGCCTTGCCGGGGCGTTCGGCGCTAACAGGGCTAGATACCGCTTGCCGGTATACGCATGGTCCGCAATGTATCCGCAGAGCTCCCACTCGGCGGCATCAAAGGGAAGATCGAACCGTGCCAGGCTGTCCGGGGCGGCCAACGCAGATTCGTATACGGTTTTCCCCTGCATTACCAGCCAGGCGGTGAAATCCAGAAAGCGGTCGTCTGAGCTGCCGCCGTTGATCAGGACGGCCGCGCCAAACAATTTGCGCGTACAGGCCAGGTCCATATAGGTGTATTGCAGGTCCTGCCAGGCAGACAGTTTCAGCGCCGGCAGTTGCACCAGTTCCGCATACAGCGCGTCCTGCATTGCCGGTTCGCTGTTCGGGGCGGCGCGCTGCCGGGCGCGGTCGATGATGGCCCAAAATTCATTTGACGTCAAGGGCATCCCTCCAGTCGTTTGTGCAGTTTTATGATGATTTTCTTTCTGGTGCTGGGTTTAGACATAGCGAAAGCCCTGACAGACGTCCGGGCTTTCCAATTGAGTTGGCATTGGATCATCCGAACAACCACAACGGCGGTTTGGCCCGGATGAGTTTGAGCAGCGCGGCATCCGCGGCATCGGTGTATCCGCCGGCGGCGATGCGCTCATTGCGCAGATGGTTAAGGGAATTGCGGGCCAGGCGGAACTCGGCATCGTCCAGCGGCAGCTTGCCGGGTTGGGTCTCATGCAGTTTCGTGATGAGCGCGGCCAGATGGCCATAGGGCAGCCCCACCTCCCGGTTGGCGCAAAAATCCGCATACAATGCCCGCATCAAAATGCTGCGGTCGTTGCGGTCCATCTTCATAACGCGGATGTTGCTGCGATGCATGGTTGCCTCCTATCTGCCGGGATGCCCCCGGCAATGGGATACTCTTTTCAGGTTCAACATTACCACAACACCCCTTCCATAGCTATATACCAAATGAAAACAAACGGAAAACTTCCGGCTCAGCGGGCGCGGTCACCGCGATGGATGCGGATAGGCACTTTGGGCTTGGGCGCCATCGCCTCTGTGGCGTGCAGCATGGCCTTGATCCCCCGCAGTTCCTCCCGCACACTGGGGCGCTCACCCCTTGCCCGTGCCTGCGCGGCGCACAACGCGGGAGAAATATTGGGCGATCTGTTTTTGCTGGCGGAGGGCGGCACGGACCGAGGGACGGTCGTCCGGGTCGAGCGGGAAAACGGCGGGTCCTCCGGCTCCGCAGATAGCGGAGCCGGTCGGGTAAAACCCAGGTCGCCGTCAGGGTCGTCCAATCCAAACGGGATAGAGACATCGTCAGCGCCTTGCACAGGCTGACGTTCGGGCGCTTCCTGCCCCGGCGCGGGCTGTTCGGGTGTGACATCCGACATGATCTCGGCTTCCCCGGTTTCCACCACATCCAGCTGCATCCGGTCGATGATCCGTTCCACCTTGGCGGAATCCTCGGCCCAGATGGCGATCTCGATATGATCTGGGTCGTTACGGTCACGCATCGGCACGAACAGCAGGCCGTGGCGCTTGGCTTCCTGCGCAAACTCACGCATACGGTCTGCTGGGACCGAAAAGAATTTCAGCGGCTTGCCTTCCCGCAGCAATCTTGCGAGGTTGGTTTTCCCGCGAGTCTTTTTCTGGTCGCGCAGCACCGCGGCGACAAAGACGGCAAAGTTTTTGGCCGCAGTACCAGAAAGGCGCAGCGCAAACTCTGTGCCTTCCAGCGTATACCGGACGACCTGGTCGGCCGGGTCAGAGCCCAAATTCATCTGGCGTCTCCATTTCTGTGCGCGGTGCGCGCGGGGGCATCCCGGTGTCCGGGGCGCTCCAGCACCTCAAAGCTGTCTGCGCCGGGCACCAGCGACAGGCTGCGCCCATTGTCCCACTGCATGAGCAGCTGGCCGGCGTCATCCACCGCCACCACCGTGCCGCAGGTCCCCGCGGGGATGGGGTTCGGGTCGTCCGGCATAGCAAGAAGCCGGATGCGGGTGCCAACCGGGTAGTTGCGCTCGGCATACGCGCGGCGGTAGGCCCAGCGGTCGGGGTTGTCCAAATAATGATCCATAAGCGTTTCTCCTTTTTATCTGGTTGGGTTGGTTTTTCTGTCGGGTTCGTGTGCGGGATTTCTTTCTGTGTTTTGGCAAGATTCCTCCCGCTGCCGCAGGCGTTTTTGCATCTGCACCGATTGCTCTGCAATTTGGCGGCAGAGCCGGATGTCCCGCCGCAGCGGCTTGAGGCTTTGGGTGATCTGTGTCAACCTCGCTTTGACGGCATCGTCCGGCGCTGCCTTGTGGAGTTGGCGGCGCTTGGCAAGCAGCGCATCTACAGCCTGCTCCTGTGCCTGGCGGTAGGTATCCAACTGCACCAGAGTACCGATTTCGTGGCGAGACAAAAATTCCATCTGCCGGATGCGCTTGTCCAAATTGCGAATATCCTGCCGCACAGCGTAGCGGGGACGCTGCGGCTTTCGGGGCAGCGCCCCCAGTTCGTACAGATACCGATAATACAAAGCCCGCAGGCCGGTGAGCTTGCGGGCTTTGCGGTGGGTTCCGTGCAGGCGGCCAAACCAGACGACCGGCTCTCGTTGACCCGTTGGATACCGCCATCTCGGATACAGGATTCTGTTGCGGATAGCCTGCGGGGTGTATCGCTTGCCCAAGGTTTTGAACCGCACCGGTCGGGTTTTGTCTGGCGGCTGCAAAATCGGGTATTTGCGGTCGAACCGCATCGTGTAGCCCTTTTCCTCCATCGCCTGGACAAACTGCCGCCAGGTCAGCGAACGGTTGATCGCATCGTCCACATCCCGCCGGATGAGGCTGCGCCAGGTTGACTGGCCTGTCTGACCCGCTTGCCATTCGGCGTATGGCTGTGAACTCTGCTGGCTTCTTTCGGTTTCGATCACCGACAAACCATACTGCCGGCACAGAGCGTCTGACCTGGCGCGTACCTCGGTGTAATAGCTTTTGGCATTGCTGTGGTATTTGCGGCCGTTGTCCAGCGCCACCGCGCACCAAACGATGTGATTGTGGATGTGGCCGGTGTTGAGATGGGTCGTCACCACGGCCTGGTAGCGCCCAGCCAACAGCTGGTCGGCCAGTTCCACGCCGATCTGGTGGGCCAGTTCCGGCATCACCTCGCCCGCGGCAAAACTCTGGACCAAATGATACCCTTGTACGCCGCCGGTTTTGTGCCAGCGGAGGGCATTGGCTTTCATGTCGGTAAACGCCGTTTCACACAGGCAGCTTAGTCCCGTCTCAAAGCAGACGGACTCGGTCTTGTCACGGTTGAGGGCGTAGTCCACCGCTTCTTCCAGCGAACTCGGCTTTGTGGTTTTGGTTTTGTCCCGCACATATTTCACCGCCCTGTCCAGGCGGCGCACGGGGATGAGAGAGGTGTAAGCCATGCGACATCACCAGTTTTCTTTGACGACGCGGTAGACCTCCGCGGCCAGTGCCGTCATTTTGTCCACACTTTCCTGCCCGGCCACGCCGGTGCTGTTCGCGCGGTGGGCCAGTTGGTTGGCGTTGTTGCAGAGGCCCGCCACCTTGCGCAACAGGTCGGCGTGATGCGTGCAGGGGCGCGGATGAAGTTCAGCCCCCATGATTAATGCGCGCAGGTATTCTTCGCGCGACAGACCGCTCAGTTCGGATTGGCGGTCGAGATGGCGCAGTTCCTGTTCATTGAGCCGCAACGCGATCTGATGGTTTCGTTTGCGGATGATCTCACCTCCCAGTGGCATATTCGGATGGCC
Source organism: uncultured Subdoligranulum sp. (assembly GCF_963931595.1). Taxonomy (GTDB): domain Bacteria; phylum Bacillota; class Clostridia; order Oscillospirales; family Ruminococcaceae; genus Gemmiger. The sequence continues at coordinate 2,780,670 of NZ_OZ007030.1, read as the reverse complement.
GCCAGGCGGCATACGGGGTTTGGGGCATCCCCAAAACAAGCGTTTGGACGTCCAAACGCTATGCTTGCAAAACTTGCCAGCAGGTAATGCGCCAGCCGGTAGGGCCTCAGCAGGGGAGCGCTTCTCCCTGTTCCGCCGCTACGCGCTGGCCATCCAGATCGGTCACGATGCGCCCGTACTTCTGCGCCAGGCCGATCTGGGCGGCGGTCGTTGCGTCAGTCCTGCGCCCGCAAAACACCAAAAGCGGGCTGCGCAGGATTTTTTCGCGCACGATCTCGTTGTAATCCGCCCGCTCGGTGGGGTCGGCCAGCACCAGATACTGCCCATCCTGCAACGGCGGGCAGACCGGCACATAGCCGAGTTCGTAAAGTTCTCGGCAATAACGGCGTAATGTTTCAGATTTTGTGGTGGATGCGGCACAGATAAAGGCCCAGGGACGTTTCATAGTACATTTCCTTTCTCTATAAAAACCGGGTGCAGGAGGTTTGTTATATAATGTGTAACAAACCTCTGCGCACCGTACAATGAAAATTGCGGGTAGGATTCCAATAGGAATCCTACCCGCTCGGTTTACTTCTGTGGATGGATTCCTATTGGAATCCACCCCGGATCATTTGGCATTTTCTCTCGCTGCCAACGCAAATTTCACCCGATCGGAACCGAGTTTGTAGTAGGCGGCCGTTTTTTCAATGCCGACCGCCTCGTACCCTTCGCGCACCGCGGCCAGGATCGTGGTACCCGCCCCGGCAAACGGATCGAAAATGCGCCCGCCCGGCTCGCAGATCTGGACGATGTCGCGCATGAGCGGCAGCGATTTCTCGGTCACATGGATACGCCCGCCGCTGGCCGGATTGCTATACCGGAACACGCCGGGCAGGCAGCCGACGTTGCGCTGCAAGGGCATGGCTTCTTTGGAACCCCAGACGATGAACTCCGCCTGCTGGCGGAAGCGTCCTTTCTGCGGGCGGCAGGTCGCTTTGTCCCACACAGCGATGCCGCGCCAGATCCAGCCCGAACGCTGCAAGGCGTCGGTCATGGACGGCAGCTGCCGCCAGTCGATGAACAGGCAGATGGGCGCGCCGGGCCGGCACAAGCGGTAGGCTTCGTTCAGCCAGTCCGTCATGAAGTTCGTCCAGCTGCGCTGGTCCATCTGGTCACCGGCAAAATCGGGCAATGCCTTGTCCGGGGACATCGAACTGTATTTCTGGGAGGTGGTTTTGGTTTTTTCGGCGGGTGTACTCCCGCCCGAGGCATAGGGCGGGTCGGTGATGACGGCGTCAAACACGCCGTCCTGCATCTGGCGCATCAGGCGCAGGCAGTCGCCGTGCAAAATCGTCCAGCCGTCGCCGCCGGCGTGTTCGGGCATTTCAAACTTGGGCTGCGGTCCAAATACAATATTGGTTTCGGGTGTTTTGGTCAAAGGCATCTTCCTTTCTATTCGTTTATCGTTCAGGCAACGAGGGGAATTTCGGTGTTTCGTTGATATACAGCCGGGCACCGTTTCCGTTGATCGCCAGCACATCCGTGATGGGATTATCCACAGTGCTTCCAGGTAATATGAATGCATTTCCCGAAAGGTAGACTGCACCCGCCACCGTTCCCATGACGGTGGCATTGCCTTCCACTACGGGAGCATATTCCGTGCCGAAATTTTTCGTAACCAAGCCACTGCCACAAACGCGTGCATTTCCCTTAACTGTACCGGCCATCACAACAGCATCATCTTTCACGCAGGCTGAATCACCGATTTCAGTCTCGCCGCAAACCAGCGCCGATTCACATACATAGGCATGGCCTGTCAGAGCAGCGTTCTTCGTCACACGCGCGTCATCACAGCAGATAGCTTCTCCGTAGATCCACGCTGCGTCTTTTTCCTGAGACAAATTATTTTCGCTCTGGATATAACCGCCCATTGTACCGGGTCCCACTGTTTTGGTAACTTGCCGCAGCGCCCGAATGCGGTGCAGCTCCGGGTAAACCGGGTGGGCGATGTCGGTGATCTCGTACTTCTTGTCAGGACGCCGTATCCGATTGCCGCCCCCTGCTGCTGCCACATCCGCCGCAGATCGTTCGACCTGCGATTTGCACTCAACCGGTACCACCCTAAATTCAAAGTTATCCGGCTGCCAGAAGTGGACGTTGAGGCAACCATTTTCAACCGCGATGTCGCGCTGCTCAAAGCCCTCGCCCCAGCCGTCCGAATACTGGCCGGAGAGATACTCCTGCAGGTCATTCCAGCCGCGTTCGGTCAGGTCCGCATCCACCACAACGGTGGCGCAACCGCACAGTTCACCGCCGTGTTCCTCCACCGAGATTCGGATGCTTTTCACATGAGCAGCCAGGTAGGATTCGCTCTCGCCGTCGAGATACTGTTCCAGGTGGTCGCCCTCCCGCTCGATCTGCTCGGAGATGGCTGCTGCGTAGGCGGACAGTTCCCGCCCGCGCAGTTCCACGAGCTCATCTTCCTGACAGAACTCGCTATCGACCGGCAGAAGTTCCGCCGTCAGCGGAGAATACAGTTTGAAGGTCAGATTTTCCATAGCGTTCACCTCGCATTGTATTTGTTTTGCTTTCTTGCACAACTTTTCACCTTGCCTTTTGTGCGGTATTCCAGTGCCGCCTGCGCCAGATCGGCATAGTCGAAGCCCCCGATGGGCGGCAGGCGAACAGCCACCCGGTACCGCTCGCCGTACAGCCGGGCCAGTGCCGCAGCGGCGGCGCGGCCGGGCAGGTCGTTGTCCAGGCAGAACTCGATGCGGTTCACCTGCGGGTGGCGGCGCAAAAATTCTTCCAGAGCAGCGGGCGGGTGGATGGGTTTGCCATCTTCCGGCGCGTAGATACCGCCCAAAGACAGCCGGTATTTGTCCGCCGCATCCCCGGCCAACGTCATCTCGGCCATGGCGTCGATGGCCGCTTCAAACACAGCCACCGTTCCGCTTTCCTGCGCAGGTTCGATACAAAACCCAAACCGTTTGTCACTGCCGGTGGATTCTGCTTTGAATTGTTTACCGTAGGTGTAGGTGCCGCGCAGCGCGGCATACTTCGGCACACCGTCCGCATCCCGGCCCACAAACACACAGTTGTGGTAGGGCAGGCTCTCATACAGAATGCCGGCTTGCAGACAGTGGTCGATCACAGCCTGTGAGATGCCCCGGCAGCGCAGGTAGGCTTCCACCCGCGTGGCGGTCGGAGATTTTGGCGGCAGTTCAAACGGCGGGCGCCGGTGTTCCACTTCCAGATGGTTTTGCGGTGTAAATACCGGCTGCTCGTCACAGAGCAGACGTACCGCTTCTACAAAGGAACACCCCTCCACATGGAGCAGATAATCCAGCGCCGATTTGCCGCCGATACCCCGGCTTTTCCAGTGCCAGAGGCTGCTTTCACCGTTGATCTTGAAGCTGTCATGGCTTTTCAGTTCAAACTCACCATGCGCGCTGCTCTTGACCAAATCACCGGCTCGGTAGCGGCGCAAAAACTCAATGGCCGTCATCCTCCGTGCGGCGGCGACCTGTTCTTTGGTAACGCCGGGCATTTTAGATTAGGGTTGCCATCAGCAGGCCGGTGCGGTCGAGTTTCTCCCAGGGCAGGTCGTCCCGGCCAAAGTGCCCGCCCACCGCCGTGCGGGCGTAGATGGGCCGTTGCAGGTCCAGTTCGGTAATGATCCCGGCCGGGGTCAGGTCAAACGTCGTCTGCACCGCCACCGCCAGACAGTCATCCTCGCAGAGCAGGCCGGTGCCGAAGGTATTGACTTCCACCGCCAGCGGCTTGGCCATGCCGATGGCGTAGGTCAGCGTGACCTGGCACCGCCGTGCCAGACCGCTGGCCACGATGTTTTTGGCCACACACCGCGCCATGTACGCGCCGCTGCGGTCGAGCTTGGTCGGGTCTTTGCCGGAAAACGCCCCGCCGCCGATGGGCACGAACGGGCCGTAGGCATCCACAGCCAGCTTGCGGCCGGTCAGGCCGGTGTCGGCATCCGGGCCGCCCAACACAAACCGCCCGCCAGGGTTGATGAGAAGTTCCAGGCTGTCGTCAAAGGGCAAGCCTTTGAGCGCCGGCAGGACGACATCCTGCCAGACCTGTTCCGTGAGGTCGGCGGGGGCCACGTCGGGCGCGTGCTGGAAAGACACCACGACGCGCGCCACTCGCACGGGTACATCGTCCTCGTACTCGACGACCGCCATCGCCTTGCCGTCTGGGCCGAGGCCCGGCACTGCGCCGGTCAGCCGGGCCAGCGTCAGGCAGCTGGTCAGGCGGTGCGCCAGCACCACCGGCAGTGGCAGCATTTCGGGCGTTTCATCGGTGGCGTACCCTACCACCACGCACTGGTCGCCCGCGCCGATGGCATCGGGGTCTCCTCTTGTGTCCAGCGGGTCATTGATGGCGGCTTCGATATCGGGGCTTTGGGGATGGATCAGGCTTTGGATCTCAAAATCTTTGGGATCGTACCCAGCGTTTTCCAGCGCGTCGCGGGTCAGTTTGCCCACGTCCGGCATCGCGGCGGCGCTGATCTCGCCCGCCAGGAGGATGTGGCCTTTGGTCGCCAGCACTTCGCAGGCCACACGGCCGTTGCAGTCAAGGGCCAGACAGCCGTCCAGCACGGTGTCTGCGATCTGGTCGCAGAGTTTATCGGGATGGCCGCCTGTTACGGATTCAGCGGAATAAAAATGCGTCATACGTTTCTCCTTATGAAATAATGTTACTCACGTTCGTTTTCCGGCTCGTCGAGGGGTTCGAGCTGCGGGTCGGGATCATCGTCCTGCTGGCGGGAACGGCGCGACGCCGTCACCACCACAAGGCCCAACAATGCCGCCAGCGCCGCCGTCAGCACCGCGATCAACGGGAAGCTGTCGCCCGTCTGCGGGATGCTCGGCATCGGGGTCGGCGTCGGCGTTTCTGCCGGATGCTCCGGCGTGGGCGTCGGTGTGGGGGCCGGGGTGCTGGGCGGCGTCTGCGGTGCCGGCGCGTCGCGCATGACGACGGTTCCGTCCTCCATCTTCTCCCAGCGGTCAAAGATGAACAGGTCCTTGCCCGTGCAAACATAAACATCGTTCTCATCCAACAGGTCGCCATCACTGTCCATGCGCGGTACCAGCTTAAAGCGGATGCTCTCTGCAATGGTGTAGCCATCGGGCGCGGACTGCTCGGACAGGGTATAGACGGTATCGAAAGACAGGCCGCGAATTTCGGTAGGCTTGTCACCACTGACCCACTTGCGCACGATGTTGCCGTCTTTGTCGGAGATCGTCAGCGTCGCACCGGGCAGCTCATCGTCGCCGGTCAACTGCCGCTTGCTGACAAAGAACGAGGTGGCGTCGTTGAGGAAGGTGTGCTCAAGCTCAATCACGGGCGTGTCGCCGTCTTTGTAGACAAACTCGAACTCCTGCTCCGGCGCGTCCAGGAAATAGCCTTGCGGCGGACGCAGCTCCACAATGCGGTACTTGCCGCTGTTGACGGTAGTGTTTTCGGGAATCTGCACGCCATCCATACCATAGAACTGCCCGCGCAGCGGGAAGTCGCAGGTAAAGGTGGTGTGGCCGTTGGCATCGGTCGGGGCCGAGGTGGCGATGAGATCACCTGCATGGAACAGGAGGTAACCTGTGGTGCTGAAAATATCATCCACCGTGATAAGGTTGTATACGGCACCGGCCACGAGTTCGTTCGTCTTGACGTCGCGCTTGTAAATATCAAGCTGCGGCTTCACGCGCTCGTTGTAGAAGTGCAGCACCTGCGCTTCGATTTCGGCGTCAGCGGCATCTTTGACGTTCATGACCGTGTACATATTGGCCTGCGGGGAAGAACCATCATCGGGATTGTTCACGATGGAAGAAGCCAGTACAACATCATTGAGCTGGTTGTCCCAAACAAAAGTGACGTCATAACTTTGCGCCGTGCCGGTGAAGCCATAGGGCGGCGCGGTCTCTTCGACGTGATAACTGCCCAGGGGCAGGGTCACCGAGACCTCCCCCACGGTGCCGTCGTGGATCACGCTCAAGAAATCGTAGGTAGAGTTGGTGCGTCCGGGCGCAAAAGCGGTAATGTCGCTGGTGCCGTCGCCAGTGCGGACAACGGCCACAACGTCACCTTTGGCGTACCAAAGAGTTCTGTTTCCGTTGGCATCCGTCTGGCGGTCTTGCGTGTAGATGTCCTCTGCGGCCGTGATGGTATATTCTGCGTAGGGGATGGGGCGTTCTTCATATACAAAGTGACCGGGGCGCGCTTCGCCGGAAAACTCCGGGTCAAAGGTGCCGCCCTCGTCCTCCTGCCAGCCGGTCAGTACCGGGCCGGTCTTGCGGATTTTCAGAACCCCCAGCGTCTCGTTGTTGCGGTAATCTTCGTCGATCACCAGGATGTCTTGGCTGTTCTCGCTGTCATCGCCTGTGGCCTTGTAGGCGCGTTCTGTGGAGACCTCAAAATCAACATAGAACGTGCCGTCTGCAAAGCGCCCGGTGTCGTCGATGAACAGGTGGCCGTCATCGTACACCGCGCTGGCTGCCCACTCGTTGTAGAAGCCGTTGGGGCCGTTGACCTCCACCAGTCGGTAGTGGCCAAGCGGCAGCTTTTCGGGCAGAACCAGCATACCAGTGTCATCGGTGTAGAAGGTGTCAACGTCTTTCGGCATTGCCGGGTCGGTGGTGTCGGTCATCGTGACCAGTTTTGCATGGCCCTCGTCGTCGTAGATATGGTTGCCCATATCGTCCATCCAGTAAATCTGGAATGCAGTGTCTTTGAGCAGCACTGCTTTGCCGGTCTCGTCGTCGATCTTGGTAACGCGCAGGTAAACCTCGATTTCTTCATCAAGAACCGTGTACTTCTGATAGCTGTTCGACGGAACCTGCACGGCATCCTTGGGATTGGCCATGGCCGATTGAGGGTTGGTCTCGTCGGTCGGGTCGATGTCCACAATGAACGGCTCTGCCTGGAACACGTCTTTCGGCGTGGTGGTTTCAACGACTAAATATTGCCCGTAGGGCAAACCCTGCACGCGGATGTTGCCGCTATCATTGGAGAAAATCTCTGCCAGTTGATACTCGGCGGGGCGGCCCGTCGAAACCCAGCCGTCGCCAGAACCGTTTTTGAAGTCACCAGCTTCGGTCAGCGTCGCATTGTACGCGGCGATCTGCCCGGCGTCCACCTCGTAGGTCTTGGCAATAGCCTGCGCTTCACCCGAAAAATCATATTTCTGCGACAAATCGTCGTACTCCGGGTTGATGTAGGCGTCAAGGATGGACTGGATCATGTATTTGCCGCTGCGCGTGGTAGAGAACTGGTCTACTTTGGAAAGGTCAGAAATCAAGTAAAAAGTAAAGCCTGCACCTTCCAGTTCGATACCATCCGAGCTGCCGGTGCTGGAAACGTGTTTGGACAACTCGACGTTGCCTTTCATCACCTGGTCTTGCGATTCGGCCAGCGCGTTGTCCCGATGAATGTGGTAGTTGTCGCTGTAATCGGTGGTGTCGCGCTGCTCGCCCTCGGCCTGGCGATTATCCTCAAAGGCGGTCTTTTCGACGTACCAGCCTTCATCCGAGTACGCCGGGGTGATGTAGTAGTTGTGCTCATCGCAGAGGTAGCCCTTGGCGTAGCTCTCGTAGTAGCCGTCATAGGTCTTGCTGCTGTCCAACGCCTTGCTCTGACCGATGTACGACCACTGATTTTTGTAAACGTAATCGCTGTATTGCCCGTCGCCATTGGTGGCCAGCGGCGACGTGGTGCCGGTCGGCTCCTTGGTCTTGGCGTCGATGTCGGGATAGGTGCCAGAGAGCTTAAATGCGTCACCGTCAACGGGAATGACGACGCCGGTGCCACGCTCCACGATGTAATACTTGCCCAAATACAGGTTGCTGAAAGTCAGCCAGCCGTCTTTGATTTCTGCACTGGCGACCAGATGATCTTTGGCCAACACGGGCAGGTAGTCGTCGTGCCACACCCCGGCGTTGTCCCGGATGGTGGTGTGCCAGATGGGCGTGCCGTCGGGGTAGGTGATCTTGCTGTAGTCCACCGTGCCGGTCACGCCGTCAGGATGCTGGATGTCCTCGGCGGCATAGAGGTCATATATCGCGCCGTCCAGCCGGGCATCCGCATGGGCCTGGCCGCTGGCCAGCGCATCACCGTCCGTGTCACGGCCGCCAACATAGCGCACGGCGTCCAAGTCCACCTTGGACAGAGAAATTTCGCCAATCGTGCGGTCGTTCTGCATGACGCCGGTCTGCGGGGTCATGGTATAGCTGTCCTCGTTGGCAGCGGTGCCGGAACCGTCGGTATGGTAAGTACGGCCCGCGTCCTGGTACTGCACTTCGGCGGCAGGTTCTTCACTTGCCTTGTAGATGGTCACGGTGGTCTCGACGCCGCCGCTGGTCAGCAGCTTGGTGCCGCCAGTGTAGCTGGTGGCGATGTCGGCGCTGTAATGAGAGTTGTCCAGCGTGATGGTGCTGCTGTCGTTGGCAGCGGTGATCTCGATGTAGTAGCCGCGTTTGCCCAGCGGCGTGCCAGCGGTGCCTGGGTGCTCTACATCCGTCCAGTCGCCATAGTAGCCGGACGGCGCGCGGGTCTCGACGATCACGAACTTACCCTCGTTGCGCTGGGTGTAGTACATCGTGCGGCTGGTGTCATACTCGGTGCCATAGTTGGAGCTGTTGGCAACGGAGTAAGTTCCATCCGGGTTACGCACAACACTGTACTGGTTGTACCCGCCATACGGGATGAACTGTTGGGTGACGGTGTCCCACTCGTAGACTTCGTACAGGGCGTCCCCGGCAATCTGTTCGCCGGTTTCACTGTCCACTTTGACGAGGTTGACTTGCAGGCTCCACTCGTCGTTCTTCATGACATAATGGTTGCTGCTGTCCGCAGGCACCGTGATGTCCTGGTGGCTGCCCAGCGCGCCGTCAAATTCCTCAAAACCATACGGAATGTTGGTTTCGTCGTAGCTGAATACGATAGACGCCAGTTCGGCGCGAGCAGCGGCGATGGCGGCATCCACCATGCCCTGTGCTTCATTTTGCAGCTGCGAAATTGCATTGTTCTTGGCGGCTTCCGCGGCGGCGTTGGCTTCCTCCTGGGTGTCGTAGGGGCCCTCCTGGCCATTCAGACTGGTGGTGCTGGTCTTGGTGACCTCATAATGCACCGTCCAGGTGGTGGTGGCGTCACCGCCGTTGAGCTGGTAATTGTCGTCCTGCGTGTGGCCGCTGGTGGTCACCGTCTGCGCACCGGCAGGGGCCATTGTCCAGGTGCCGCCGTCGATGCTGCCGCCGGTCTTGCTGGGCGTGATCGTGATGGTGGCCCCATCTACCTTTTCGGCAGTTTCCAACTGCTGTTTGTCCGTGTTGACGGTAAAAGTCAGGTCGAAACTGCCGCTGGCGCTCTGCGGCGGGGCGCTCCAGTTGGCCGAATAATACTCGGCGCCGGGTGCGTCGGGGACTTCCTCGCCGCCGCCCTCCGCGGGGATCTCCTCGCCCACGATGGCGATGGTCTGCCAGGCATATCCGGCGGGCGGGGTGTAGATGTAGGTGTAGTAGCCGTTCTCACCGCTGTAAGCGGCAACCCCATTGCCGCTGCGTTGTTCGGCCAGCGCCTGGGCTGAGGCGCGGTAGGTCTGCGCAGCAAGGCTGTCTGGATAATGCTCCATGATCCACAGCTGGGTGTCGTCATAGTAACGGTAGGCGGTCTCCGCGGCATTTTCATCCGTCAGTCCGTAGGCCGAGACCGCTGTACCGCTGTGCTTTTCTTCCAGCAGGCCAAGCGACAGCTGATTGAGCCCGCCCCAGATATTCACCTGATTGGCATAGTGGTTACCGGGTGTGTATTGCCCCGGCTCCAACTTGGACACGTAGGCAAAGGTATATGTCGGGCAGCCGTTGGGCTGACCGTTCAAACCGTGGGAGCAGCAATAGGCCTCGAGCCCATTGAACCAAACCAGCCAGGTACCGCCCTCGAACGCAATCGAGGTGATCTTGCCGGTGGTGAACGGCGGTGTAGGCCCGGCTGCATAGGTGCTGATACCACCCTTTGCGGCGGTGATCGGGTTTGCGCCGCCGCCATCAGTCACTCTGACCTGGAGGCTTTTGCGCAGCTGCGCACCGTCCGGGGCAGTATATACAAATTCGGCAGTAAAATCCTGTGCGGCCTGCACATAGATGCCGCGCGCCGCCGCAGAGGTGTCTGCATAGGCAGCGTGCAGGATGTCCTCGGCTTCCTCTGCATCGGCGGTGTTGCCTTCATAGTCCAGCAGCGTCACGCCGTCCGGCAGGACGATCTCGGCCGTGCTGCCGTTGGCGGGGTATTCCACCTGGATCAGGAGGGGGACAATGGCATAGTCTTGGTCCGGCAGACGCTCCACCGTGATGATCTCGCCATCCGCATGGAGGGCCCCGGCGTCGATATGGGCGTCCACACCATCGTACAGGTCGGTCACCCATTCGGAGATGGAGATGCGCGTCTGACCAGTCGCAATAGGCAGGCCCATGCTGCCGATATAACTGCCGGTCGGTCTGTCCGGCAGGTCGCCGTAGAGGACATCGTAGATCTCGTCGTCATCCGGCGGCGCGCCGGTGTCCTCGGGCAGCTCCGGCTGCTCCATCGCCAGCTGCATCGAGGCGATCAGTGCCGCCAGGGCGGTGTAGGCGGCCTGCACCGCCTCGCCCTGCTGTTCTTCTTCGGGGATGGCATAGTACAAATCTTCGGCGGCGTACACCGGCGCAGACGCGGCATCGGATGTGGCAATCGCTTCGTTCAATGCAGCTTCCAAATCAGTGCTGTCCGGGTCAGCCTGCCAGGCGTCGCTCGCGGTGGCCCACTGGCGTACCGCAGCCAAAATCGATTCCCGATCCAGCGCGTTGACGGCATCCACAAAAGCCTGCGCTTCGGGGCTGAGCGCCGTTTCGGGTGTAGCATTCTCCGGCGTGGCCGCAGCGGTCACGGTCTTTGCGGCCGCCGGGTCGGAGCCGGGCGCAGCGTTGGCGGCCAGCGCAGTCGCGCCGGTGCTCGTCAACAGGCAGATGCCTGCCAAAAGCCCGGCTGCGGCACGCCGCCAGCCGTTGCGGTTGGTTTTGCAATTCATAAGCAAACTCCTTTGGCGTGAAAACAAAAAAAGCCCGCCGCACGGCTGGCAAAGCAACCATGCGGCGGGCGCGGGTCAATGGATGTTTATTCTTTATCTGGTGTTTTCGGGGCGTTTTCGCGGTACCTGTTGCGGCTGCATTTCTCTGGCCCGGGCTGCCGCTTGCAGTACCACACGCGGGTCAAACTCGGCTACCCGGTACCCCAGCAAAACCGTCCGCAAGTATGTGGAACTGGGCGGCTGCGCCCTCTCGCAATAGGGCGCGGTCATAACATACGCAACGGCTGTCTGCGGCCCGGCGTCCGTCTGTACCGTCAGGGTCTCTTTGGTGTACAGGTGCGGGTACCCCTCGTAGCGGTCAAGCGCCCGCTCATCGCGGTCGTTGACTTTCCAGAGGATGCCATCCACCCGGCCGCCCTCTTTGGGCAGGATGGTCAGCACACCGCAGCGGAAGGCCAGTTCATACCCTTCCAACACAGCCCGGGATACAAGCTGCGCCAGCGGGCAGAGGTTGTCCATCTGGACGATATTCAGGTTGGAGCCATAGGCAAAATACAGTTCTTTCAAAAAATCCCCCCTTCAGCGCGCGTCACTACCACGATTATGGCGGCGCTGGTAGCTTTCGTACTGGTTGCGGTCGCGCAGCCAGGCGGGGTCGCCGGGCAGACGCTTGAGCAGGTGCATCCGCACATTTTTGTATTCGGGGCCGATGAGGCCAAGGCGGAGCAAAAAAGTTCGGAACGTGAATGCAGGGTTATCCCCGACCGGCGTCTTGCGCGCCACCGTCTTTTCCAGGTTGATCGCCTGGGCCGACATGGCCAGCGCCAGCGTGATGTCGGCGCGGACTTCCCCGGCGTGGAGCGTGCTCTCAAAACAGCGCCACTCCACGGTGCCATGGTAAAACACCGAATGCAGATTGAGCGCGTAATACCGCGACCAGTTGTAATGGTCGTGCGCGCCGTCATGGCCTTCGTACCAGGCGCGGCGCAGTTGCCGCATCGTCAGGCCGGGCGGCATATTGCGGACCACTCTCACGACGTTTTCCCGCGACAGCTTGCAGTAACGCTCTACCCGGCGCTGTTGTGCCCCCAGTGCCGCAAAGATCAAATCCTCCTTGGAGTACATGATCGACAACAGATTCCGCAGGCTGCGCGGCGTGTGCTTACTGGCATCCACATGGACGTGCAGCCCACAGCTGGGGTTCACGACCGCCCCGGCATGGCGCAGCGCCCGCACGACTTCCTGCAGCTTGTCCATCTCGGCATATTCCAGCACCGGCGAGTTGAGCTCGACTTTGTAGGTCAAGTCATAAGCCGGTCCCTGCCGCCGGCCAACGCGCCGGGTGGCCTGGATGCTGCTGTCATAGACAAAGCGCCATTTCTTGCCGTCTGCGTCCTTAACTTCCCAAGGGTCGTAAACGCGGGATTCATGGGTCTGGCGGGCCGATGTGCCGAACAGTGCCGCCACCGCATCGGCAGCCTGCTGGCGCGTGATGCCCGTCATTTCGATCTCACAGCCAAACTTCTGGTCGCGGAAGTCAAGAGGCAGGGGCCGTGCCTCCGTTCAGTTCGGCATCCACCGCCGCCAGCCTGCGCCCGATGGCTTCCACCACGTTGACGGTCACGCCGTTGCCTGCCTGTTTGTAGGCCTGCCCCTCGCTGCTGACAGCCAGGATCTTGTCGATGCGGTCGTCCTGCCAGCCCTGCAGCCGCAGGCATTCCCGCGGCGTCAGGCGGCGGATGTGGCCGGCGAAGAAAACGCCGTGCCGATCCTTCGTCGTCAGCGTGAACATAGAGTCGTTGGGGCCACGCATCCGTCGAGGATTACGCCAAGGTGTGCTTACCAATGGCGTTCGCACGGGGCACGGCGCTTCCAATACCCCCATGTTCCCACCTGTCGTCAGCGTGTGGGCGATGCCATGCCCCACCCGGCCACGGCGGCGGTTGGTGGTGGCGTAGGCCAGGCTGATGCTGTCGCCGGGGTACGCCAGCTTATAGCCGGTTTTGGTCGCCTCTTTTACCGGGAAGCCTGCCCCCAGCCGTCGGGCAGCAGGCGTTTTTGTTGTGCCGGTGAAAGGTAGTATCTTTCCGGCACATCGCTCATCAAGAAATCCGACAATGTATACGCGGCGTCTTGACTGTGCAACGCCAAAATCCTGGCTGTTAAGCACCTGCCATTCGACATGGTACCCCAGTCGGTCCAGCGCATCGAGGATGGCTGCAAACGTCCGCCCGCCGTCATGCGATAGCAGGCCGGGAACATTTTCAAACAGCAGATAGCGAGGCTTCCGCGCTTCAGCCAGGCGGGCAAGTTCGAAGAAGAGGGTGCCGCGGGGATCTCCGAAGCCTTTGCGGTTTCCAGCCAGGCTGAAAGCCTGGCAAGGGAATCCGCCGCAGAGCAGGTCGAAGTCGGGCATGGTGTCGGGGTCGGCGTTTCTGGCATCTTCTGTGTACCACTCTCCTTTGCAGTCAAACAGGGCGCGGTAGCTGTGCTCGGCGTATTTGTCGCATTCGCAGTGTCCCACGCAGGTGAAACCGCTGGCACGGGTCAGCCCCTCGCGGAAGCCGCCGATGCCGGCAAACATATCGATAAATTGGATGGTGTTGCATTCCCCCTTAAACGAAAAATTGCCCGCTGTTTTCACAGCGGGCGATGGTCTTGTCTTACAGGAACTCGGCGTTCTCGGCAGGGTGTTCGCTGCCTTCGGCATCCGGCGCGGTATCCGGCATGGCCTTGGCTTCGTCCTCGATGGCCTGGGCTGCCTCGAATTCCTCATCCGCTTCCGCGAGCGCCTGCTCGATCAGGCGGATGACGAATTCTTTCTGGCTGAGCCTGCAGTGATAGACCTGCTCGTAGCGCGTCAGGTAGTCCTTGATCTGCTGGAAGAGTTCCTCACTGACCTGGAAGGCCAATGTCCGTGTTTTGCCCATGGTGGTTGCTCCCTTCGTGTAATGTTCCAAGATGATCTGTTCGATGAATTTGCTCATTGTGCTTTCGCTCTGCCGGATCTCCTCGGTGATGCGATTGTGCAAGTCGAGGGGGATCTTGCAGGTCAGGCCCTTGGTTTCCATAGTTTCTCCTTTCTTCATGCCTGCGTTGTTTTTACTTGCAATGCAAGCATACTCCAATGGATGGCAGATAGCTATACCAAAGCCTGACAAAGTTTTTTGGCAACAAAGATGCAAACAGAAGCAATACCAACAAGGGCGAAATGTACATCGGACGGTTCCTTTCGCGCCCATCATTCGGCAAGCATAGGCACCACCTCCTTCGTGGTTGCACTGCCGGTCGGTTCCGCCAGGTCATGGCTGACCAGCGCACTGTAGTAGCTGCTGATCGTCACCGGCGCGTTGTACAGCGTTGCCAGCAGGTATTGCTTGATGTTTTTTATTTTCGACGTGTTCTCGCGCAGGCACTTCAGCACAAAGCGGATGTGCTCGGCGTCCAGCTTGAGCAGCCGGGATTTGACCACCTCGGCCGGGAAGTCGGAGCCGCAGACGCGGGTGGTCTTGCGCCGGGTGCAGACGGTCTCGGTCATGAGCGCAACGATCTCGTCCAGCAGGTCGGTGTCCTCCGGGTTCTGTGCGGCCAGCAGCGGGTACTGGATGTTGTCGCGGATCAGGGCCCGATAATCCTCCACCCGCTCTGCGGGGCTCGGTTCGGTTCGCTTCGGTTCCGGCGGCGCGGCCGCCCGGAAAGGAATCGAATCGGTATTTTGTTGATCTGTATTTTGTTTTTCTATATTTCTTTGCGTTGGTTTTTCCGGCATCGGTTTTCCCGTTGTCGGATTTCCCGACGACGGTTTTTCCGATGACGGTTCCCCCGACGGCGGCCCCTGCGGCCGCTCGTAGATCGTGTATACATTGCCCGCAAACTTGCCGCCGCTGTCGGTGGTCTGGCGGCGGTGTATGTACCCGGCCCGTTCCAACTCATGGATGGCGGTGCGGATGGCGTCTTTGCTCTCCCGGTTGATGTAGCAAAGCCCTGCCAGCGTATAGTCCCAATCTTCCGGCAGCGAGAGCATCTGGGACAGCAGCCCCTTGGCCTTCAAGCTGAGGCGTTTGTCCCGCAGGTGATAGTTGCTCATGACGGTGTAGTCGCTGGTTCGTTCCACTCGAAATACAGCCATTTGAATCTCTCCTTCCTGTTATTTTGAAAAAAAGCCAAGATCCGCCCTGGCTGTAGTTTGTACCGCCGCTGCAACGCGGAGAACTATTCGGGGGCGTCCTGTTGCAAAGCAGAGAAAAATTCCAGCGTTGCGCTGGGCACTGCCTTCTTCGGCTTCGGTTCCGCGGGCACTGCGGTGACTTGGATTTTACCAAGTTCCTCTTTCAGCACCTTGCGCAGTTCTTTTTGCACCGCGGCTCGATCATCGGATTTGAGGATGCAGGCCGCCAGATAGGCGCTGCGCTCACCCGCAGGCTGCGCCTGCAGCAGCTGCCACGCGCGGCGCTGTGCCGGGTCGCGCAGGTTGGGCCGGAAGACGAACTGCGGGCGATTCACCCTTGCGCGTCATCGCCCCAAAGCGCGGCCACAGCGCGCTCATACCCCTGGGCGTTGACACGGTCGTCCAGCAGCGTCACAGTGCGGCACAGGCCGTCACTGGGGCGAATGTGGCGGCTCACGACCGACGCGCCGCCGCCCATCATGACGACGGGGAGCGCGTGGTAGTCAAAGCCCGCTTCCAGCACCGCAGAGAGAAGCCGTTCGGTGTAAAGCCGGCCCTGCTCGCGGATGAGGCTGCGCACCGTTTCCTCCAGGCTACAGGAGCGGCCCGCCAGCACCTGCTCGATCTGCGCATCGGTCAGGGACAGGCCTGTGTTCTGCCGCACCCGCTCCCGCACCTCGTCGATGCAGCGGATCATGCCGAATTCCAGGCTGTGGCAGGTGTCGATGATCGGCCGCCCGTTGTCGATGCGCATGAGATCCACCGTCCAACCGCCGATGTCGAGCAACAGCAGGGAGGGCTCGTCTGCCAGCAGGTCAGGCTGCGTCATGAGCGCGGTGAAGCCCTGGGGGAAAAGCAGCACATCCTCAATGGTGATGCGGTATTTCTTGCCCTCATAGCTAAATTCCGTCGGCTGGCCCGCGTTGCGGAGCAGATATTTTCGGAACGCGGGCTTTTCCCAGCCGTAGCTGGTCAGGGGCAGCCCCGCCGCGATGGTGACACTTCCCTCACGGGGTGCACCGCGAGCCTGCAGTTCCTGCGCGATGGCCGCCAGCGTCAGCAGGTAGTAGTTGTCGTTGGCGGTTTTGTCGCGCTGGATCGGCTGCCGCCCGCTGCCACAAACAAAAAAGCACCCGCCGAACGTGAGCACGTTCTGGCGGGTGTACGGTTCGCGGTCGCCGAAGGGCGTAATGCCGGCCGGAAAGGAACAGTTGCGGGTCTTGATGGCGTAGTAACCGTGGTCGATACCAAGAATCATGGTGTCCTCGCTTTCTGTGTATGGGATGTGTGCGAATCTATCTACAAGGCCAGGAAATTATTCCCAGCCGGGTAGCAACTAGAAAAAACAAAAAAAGGCCCGGCTTCCGGTTTACAGCCGGAAGCCGGGCCCTGTTTGACATACCTTTCAAACCGTGATAAGATTTGCAGCGTCACTGTTTGCACTGCCTATGTATTCGGCAGGAGGTGATGTCCGTTTGACATTTGACCAAATCATCCTTTTATTGACCATGATCGGTGCCAGCATTTATGCAACCGCTTCTCTGACAATAAAGGTTTTGGAATATCTGCAAAAGAAAAAGGACTGATGTCCAACCATCAGTCCTCATCCGCGCACTGCTTACAGTGACACCCAATCAAAACAGCCAGCAGAAAGGTTCTGCTGGCTGTTTTTGGTGCACCATCGGGGACTCGAACCCAGGACCCACTGATTAAGAGTCAGTTGCTCTACCAACTGAGCTAATGGTGCATAGCAGGATTTTCCGCGTTGCTGCGTCGAATCCTTTTTGAATAGCTTGGCTGGTTCCCTGCTTTAGTATTGGCTACTAACGCTACCAACTGAGCTAATGGTGCTTATGAGGATTTTCGGCGATACAGCGTCAAATCCTATTTTGAATAGTTCAGCGGCTTCTAGCTTTAGTATTGGCTACTAACGCTACCAGCTGAGCTAATGGTGCATATAAAAGCAAACTCCGGACCGGGCCCAAGGCTCGGCCCGGAGGCTGCTTTTTAAGAGAAGCCGGCATCTACCTATTTTCACAGGCCGTCTCCAGCCAACTATCTTCGGCACAAGTGAGCTTAACTTCTGTGTTCGGAATGGGAACAGGTGGAACCTCACCGTCATCGACACCGGCCATGCACATGACCTTGTCATCTGCTTCTCTTTTGTTGAGGATGTACCCTCAAAACTGAATATCGAACTGCTTGCAAACAGAGTATCTGATCAAGATGGGGTCAAGCCCTCGACCTATTAGTACACGCTTGCTGAATGGCTCGCGCCACTTACACATTGTGCCTATCAACCTTGTAGTCTTCAAGGGGTCTTACCTGATTGACTCAGTGGGATATCTTATCTTAAGGCCGGCTTCACGCTTAGATGCTTTCAGCGTTTATCCGATCCGAACATAGCTGCCCAGCTGTGCCACTGGCGTGACAACTGGTGCACCAGAGGTTCGTCCATCCCGGTCCTCTCGTACTAGGGACAGCGCCTTTCAAATATCCTGCGCCCACGACAGATAGGGACCGAACTGTCTCACGACGTTCTGAACCCAGCTCGCGTACCGCTTTAATTGGCGAACAGCCAAACCCTTGGGACCGAATTCAGCCCCAGGATGCGATGAGCCGACATCGAGGTGCCAAACCTCCCCGTCGATGTGGACTCTTGGGGGAGATCAGCCTGTTATCCCCAGGGTAACTTTTATCCGTTGAGCGATGGCATTTCCACTCACATACCACCGGATCACTAACTCCGACTTTCGTCTCTGCTCGACCCGTCAGTCTCGCAGTCAGGCTCGTTTATGCGTTTGCACTCTTTCATCTGGTTTCCGTCCAGATCGAACGAACCTTTGAACGCCTCCGCTACATTTTAGGAGGCGACCGCCCCAGTCAAACTGCCCACCTGACAATGTCCCCCGCCCTGATTCAAGGGCGCAGGTTAGAATTCCAATGTCGCAAGGATGGTATCCCAACGTCCGCTCCACAGAAGCCAAAGCTCCTGCTTCCCAGCGTCCCATCTATCCTGTGCATGCAACACCGAAACCCAATATCAGGCTACAGTAAAGCTCCATGGGGTCTTTCCGTCTTGTCGCGGGAAACCGGCATCTTCACCGGTACTACAATTTCGCCGGGCGGGCTGTTGAGACAGTGCCCAGATCATTACGCCTTTCATGCGGGTCAGAACTTACCTGACAAGGAATTTCGCTACCTTAGGACCGTTATAGTTACGGCCGCCGTTCACTGGGGCTTCAATTCAATGCTTGCACATCTCCTTTTAACCTTCCAGCACCGGGCAGGCGTCAGCTCGTATACGTCATCTTTCGATTTAGCACAAACCTGTGTTTTTGGTAAACAGTTGCCTGGGCCTATTCTCTGCGGCTCACTCTCGTGAGCACCCCTTATTCCGAAGTTACGGGGTCAACTTGCCGAGTTCCTTAACAACCCTTCTCCCGTTGGCCTTAGAATCTTCTTCCTACCTACCTGTGTCGGTTTGCGGTACGGGCACCTTAGATATACACGCAGCTTTTCTCGCCTCTCATTCAGCCAGACTTCGGTACTAAATTTCCCTCGATCACTACCGGAACCAACACCCGGCTCTGACCTTCAAAAAGTGTCCCTGCGCTTAAATCTTTCGGTGGGGACGGAATCTCTACCGTCTGTGCATCGGCTACGCCTTTCGGCCTCACCTTAGCTCCCGCCTAACTTGGAGCGGACGAACCTTCCTCCAAAAACCTGAGGTTTCCGGCCATGCAGATTCTCACTGCATTCGCGCTACTCATTCCGGCATTCTCACTTCTGTACACTCCACGACCGCTTACGCTATCGTTTCTCCGCGTACACAACGCTCCCCTACCCCGCACCTTACGGTGCAGCCTAAGCTTCGGTTTGTATCTTAGCCCCGTTAAATTTTCCGCGCAAAGACGCTCGACCAGTGAGCTATTACGCACTCTTTAAATGAGTGGCTGCTTCTGAGCCAACATCCTGGTTGTCTGTGTATTTTCACATCGTTTTCCACTTAGATACAATTTGGGACCTTAGCTGTAGATCTGGGCTGTTTCCCTTTTGACAATGAGATTTATCTCACACTGTCTGACTCCCATGCATCGATATTCCGGCATTCTTAGTTTGATAGGCTTCGCTACCCTCTCGGGCGCTAGGCCATTCAGTGCTTTACCTCCGGGTATCTAACATGAGGCTAGCCCTAAAGCTATTTCGGGGAGAACCAGCTATCTCCGAGTTCGATTGGAATTTCTCCGCTACCCACAATTCATCCGCCGCCTTTTCAACGGAGGTCGGTTCGGCCCTCCATGAAATTTTACTTTCACTTCAGCCTGATCATGGGTAGGTCACCCGGTTTCGGGCCCATTGCACGCTACTTAAACGCCCTATTCAGACTCGCTCTCGCTACGCCTCCGCACCTGAAGTGCTTAAGCTTGCAACGTACAATCGCTCGCCGGACCGTTCTACAAAAAGTACCATATCACACGTTGATGTGCTCTATGTGCTTGTAGGCACAAGGTTTCAGGTTCTTTTTCACTCCCCTCCCGGGGTCCTTTTCACCTTTCCTTCACAGTACTATACGCTATCGGTCACTGGGTAGTATTTAGGGTTGGAGGGTGGTCCCCCCATCTTCCGACCAGGTTTCACGTGTCTGGCCGTACTCTGGAACTCGCGCAGCCCTCGCCGTTTTCGCCTACGTGTCTCTCACACTCTCCGGATGGCTTTCCCACACCATTCGGCTAACAGCTTGGGTCCTAAAAGCGGTCCGTACCCCGGAAGGATTTCTCCTTCCGGTTTGCCCTCTTCCGCGTTCGCTCGCCACTACTAACGGAATCTCGGTTGATGTCTCTTCCTCGCCCTACTTAGATGTTTCAGTTCAGGCGGTTCCCCTCCTGCACCTATGGATTCAGTGCAGGATACCGAAGTATGAGCTTCGGTGAGTTTCCTCATTCAGAAATCCCTGGATCAAAGGATGTTTGCTCCTCCCCAAGGCTTATCGCAGCTTACCACGTCTTTCATCGGCTCCCAGTGCCAAGGCATTCTCCTTGCGCCCTTTGTAGCTTGACCGTTGTTTATCTCTCGATAAACATATCTCTTTTCAGATTCTCCATTTGCCAACGAGATTTTACGATGTTTCGCAATTTTTTCGAAGAAAAAATTCCAGAAGCATCGTATGTCGCCGAATTGATTCCTTTGAACCAGTGGCGACTACCGCTTGGTGAAATCATAGATTTTATAAAAAATCAGGAATTTTACTAGCTTAAAATCTCATTTCGCAGTTCTATATTCAGTTTTCAAGGTACATCTGTCCTTCGGACATCTGTCCGCCTCGCTTGCGCGATGCGGTGTACATCCATCCGTTGGACTCGACCATCGACAGGAGGGTTATGCTCACAAAAACGCGCTCTCGAAGGGGCTTGTTTTTGTTCGCAAACCTTCAGGTCTGCGGTCTCGCATAAGGAATTGTGGGTTACCCAGCGCACTGGATAACCAGTGGTGGGCTGAAATGGACTCGAACCATCGACCTCTCGGTTATCAGCCGAGTGCTCTAACCAGCTGAGCTATCAGCCCAAATGGTGGAGATAAAGGGATTCGAACCCTTGACCCCCTGCTTGCAAAGCAGGTGCTCTCCCAACTGAGCTATACCCCCGCGCCTTTATCAGCGTTTCGGGTTTCGCTGTCCCTTATGCTTTTTTGAGGTATCCATCGCAGAATCTACTTCCATCAAGCCACCTGTTCGGTGGCCGATCTGGTAGGTTCGGCTCCGCTTGCGCTTCGCCGCCTGCTGCATCGCGCCTTGCGCGATTCCGAATCATAGATTCGGAGGCATCAGGATCCCTCAAAATTGAACAATACTGAAACTTGTTTCCCTGTCCATCCACTCAAAGACCAGCTTTGACTGAATGTCTGACTCCCTAGAAAGGAGGTGATCCAGCCGCACCTTCCGATACGGCTACCTTGTTACGACTTCACCCCAATCACCAGTTTTACCTTCGGCGGCGTCCTCCTTGCGGTTAGACTACCGACTTCGGGTCCCCCCGGCTCTCATGGTGTGACGGGCGGTGTGTACAAGGCCCGGGAACGTATTCACCGCGGCATGCTGATCCGCGATTACTAGCAATTCCGACTTCATGCAGGCGAGTTGCAGCCTGCAATCTGAACTGAGACGTTGTTTTTGAGTTTTGCTCCACCTCGCGGTCTTGCTTCTCTTTGTTAAACGCCATTGTAGTACGTGTGTAGCCCAGGTCATAAAGGGCATGATGATTTGACGTCATCCCCACCTTCCTCCGTTTTGTCAACGGCAGTCTCGCCAGAGTCCTCTTGCGTAGTAACTGGCAATAAGGGTTGCGCTCGTTGCGGGACTTAACCCAACATCTCACGACACGAGCTGACGACAACCATGCACCACCTGTCTCGATGTCCCGAAGGACTTCATGCATCTCTGCACTATGCATCGGATGTCAAGACCTGGTAAGGTTCTTCGCGTTGCTTCGAATTAAACCACATACTCCACTGCTTGTGCGGGCCCCCGTCAATTCCTTTGAGTTTCAACCTTGCGGTCGTACTCCCCAGGTGGATTACTTATTGTGTTAACTGCGGCACTGAAGGGGTCAATCCTCCAACACCTAGTAATCATCGTTTACGGTATGGACTACCAGGGTATCTAATCCTGTTTGCTACCCATACTTTCGAGCCTCAGCGTCAGTTGGTGCCCAGTAGGTCGCCTTCGCCACTGGTGTTCCTCCCGATATCTACGCATTCCACCGCTACACCGGGAATTCCACCTACCTCTGCACTACTCAAGGCCAGCAGTTTTGAAAGCAATTTATGGGTTGAGCCCATAGATTTCACTTCCAACTTGCCGGTCCGCCTGCGCTCCCTTTACACCCAGTAATTCCGGACAACGCTTGCACCCTACGTTTTACCGCGGCTGCTGGCACGTAGTTAGCCGGTGCTTTCTTGTTAGGTACCGTCAGAATTCGTCCCTAACGACAGGAGTTTACAATCCGAAAACCTTCTTCCTCCACGCGGCGTCGCTGCATCAGGGTTTCCCCCATTGTGCAATATCCCCCACTGCTGCCTCCCGTAGGAGTCTGGGCCGTGTCTCAGTCCCAATGTGGCCGTTCAACCTCTCAGTCCGGCTACCAATCGTCGCCTTGGTGGGCCGTTACCTCACCAACTAGCTAATTGGACGCGAGTCCATCCTGAAGCGAATAAATCCTTTTCCCTCAGCCCGATGCCAGGCCGTGGGCTTATGCGGTATTAGCAGTCGTTTCCAACTGTTGTCCCCCACTCCAGGGCAGGTTACTCACGCGTTACTCACCCGTTCGCCACTAAGTTAATCCAAAATCCATCCGAAAACTTCATTCGGATCAACTCCGTTCGACTTGCATGTGTTAGGCGCGCCGCCAGCGTTCGTCCTGAGCCAGGATCAAACTCTTTATAAAATGGTATTAAATCACTTTATAAGTGTTTAATCTTGTAAATCACTCAGACACAATCGCTTGCGTCCTGTTTGAATTACTTGTAATTTGGAATTGATTTACGTGGGTTTCCAAACCCACGATAAGGTTCCACAAGTTTCAGTTTTGTTCAATTTTCAAGGTCCTGCTCGCTGTTCGCATCTCGCGCTACAGCCTATTTATTATATCTCATGAAGTTCGCTTTGTCAAGAACTTTTTTGAGATTTTTTTGAAGTTTTTTCGGAAACCAAGCTTCCGAAAAGCCTTCAAAGGCTGTTGTTATGCGGTTTTCAGCGGCTGTCTGTGTCGCTCTCGCGCCGGACAGCTTGACTATAATACCACCCCGTAAAGCGTTTGTCAACACCTTTTTTCAATTTTTTTGACAAATTTTGCGGGCGATTTTTGGTTAAACCGTATATCGTGGTTTTTTGCGGTTTTGCTCCCAGGTATGGGGGTGCTTGCATTTTCCTTCTTATTATAATAGTATAAAAGCATCCTAGAGAAAAGAGGCACCGCCATGATCCTGGCTTTGAATATCGGAAACTCCAACATCACCTTCGGTTCCTATACCAGGGACGGCAAGCTGGTGTTTTCCTCCCGGCTGTTTGCCGACACGGCTTTGAGCAGCGACGAACTGGTCTACAAGATGGTGAACATGCTGGCCTTGTACGGCGCCGAGCCCCGGGAAGTCACCGACGTGATCTTTTCCAGCGTGGTGCCGGCGCTGACCCCCCGCATGCGGGAGGCGCTGCACAAGATGTGCGAGGCCCCCGTGATGGAGGTGGGCCCCGGGCTGAAGAGCGGGGTGCGCATCCGGATGGACAACCCCGCCCAGCTGGGTGGCGAGCTGCTCTGTGCCGTGGTGGGGGCCTTGCAGCGGCACACGCCGCCGCTGGTGGTGGCCAACTTTGATACCGCCATCTCCATGCTGGCGGTGGACGGCGACGGGGCGCTGATCGGCGGGGCCATCCTGCCGGGGCCCCAGATGGCGCTGGCGGCGCTGGTGAAGAACACCGCCCAGCTGCCCCAGGTGGAGCTGGACGCAAAACCCAAACGGATGGTGGGCGCCAACACGGCGGACTGCCTGCACAGCGGCATGGTGCACGGCACGGCGGCCATGGTGGACGGCATGGTGGAGAACTTCCGTGAAGCTCTGCACGCCCCCGAAGCGCCGCTGGTGGCCACCGGCACGCTGCCCCGCAGCGTGCGGGCTGCCTGCCGCACGGCCATCGACTACCGGGACACCCTGGTGCTGGACGGGCTGTACACCATCTGGCAGCGCAACGCGCGGCGGTAAAAGGAGGGTCTTGCCATGGAGATCGGGCAGAATTCCGTTCACTACGACCCCGAAACGAAAGAATTGCGGGTCGTCACCTGCTACAACAAGCTGCAGTACAAGACGCTTTGGCTCCAGGACCCCTTCCTGCGCTCTATGCGGTATCTGCTCTACACGAAGGACCCCGAGGCGGCCGGTCTGCCGGCGCTGCGGGGCTTCTGGGTGTATTTCTGGGTTTTGCGGCTGATGGTGCTGGTGGCGGCGCTCTACCTGTTGAGCCGCGGGCTGTACTATTTCAGCATCCCATCCGGGTGGTTTTCGGGCGCTTTGATGACGGGCGCTTCCCTTGCGCTGTTTTTCTGGGTGGTGCGGCTGCGGGCCCTCTGGATGGGCAGCTACAACAAAATGATCCACCGTACCAAGGTGCCCAAGGCCTTCCGCTTCACCTGGGAGGCCATCGACCAGGGCTTTGCGGACCGGCCGGTGTTCCGGCAGGAAGTGGTCCTCACGCCGGAGGGCTACACGCTGAACACCCCCTATCCCGGGCTGCCCACCTTCCAGTGCCGCCGGGGCGAGTACTTCATCCGGGTGGTGCAGGACGAGGGGGATGTCTACTTTTTGCAGTTCAAGGACCGGGGGAGCGCCAAGGCGGGGTATATCTCCCCTGCCGGGCTGCACTTTGCCAGGAGCAGCTATACCGACGCCGACTGGTCCGCCCTGCTGGGGGCCCTGCGGGAACTTACGTATCTGTGATCTTATTATAATAGTAACAAACCGGCATGGCCAGACGGCCATGCCGGTTTGTTTTGTAATGGATTCCCCCGCGGGAGGGCGGTTCCGGGAACACGGCGGGGTCAAGACCCCGCCCTACAGGCGGTATCCCGGTAAGGGGTTGTGATGTTGCCGCTGCCGCCCGATGAAGCCAGCGCGCGGGTCTTGCCGCCGCTGCCCTTCCCCGGACATGTGGTTGGAGTTTCTTCGGTTCCTTCTTTGCAAAGAAGCCTTACCGTTGCCGCCCGATGAAGGCAGCGCGCGGACTTTGCCTCTACCGCTCCCTCCCGGACAATCGGTTAAAATTTCTTTGGTTACTTTCTTTATAAAGAAAGTAACTCAGTCCCCGCTGCGCTCCGAAAAACCGTACTCGTGTTCCTCCAGGGGGATGTTCTTCACCGTCATGTTCTCGATGCGCCCCCAGCGGCAGGTCCGCTCGATCATGGGCACCAGCCTGTCCAGCTGTGCCGGTTCGCCCTGGGCCTCCAGGGTGACGCTGCCGTCCCAGTTGTTGGCCACCCAGCCCGTCAGGCCCAGATTCTGGGCCGCACAGGAGGAAAAATACCGGAACCCTACCCCCTGCACCCGGCCCTCGAACCGCCAGCGCCGCCGTACCGCGCTCATCCTTCGATGCCCGTGACGGTGTAGTCCTTTGCCTCCACCGCGGCCTTCAGGGCAGCATCGTCCACCGCATGGGTCAGGGTCACCACCGCCGTGCCCGCCTCGTGGCTGACATCGGCAGAGGCCACCCCGTCCAGCGCCTCCAGCGCCTTCTTCACGGTGGCTTCGCAGTGGGCACACATCATGCCCTCAATATGCATGGTTTTCGTCATGGTTTTTACCTCCTGTTGGGGTCGTACCGGGCAGGCCTCCGTGCAGGCCGGGGCCTGGCGGGACGGTGCCTTGTGCTTGGGCGGCGCGTCGTGACCGGCGTCGCGGGGATCAAAGGTGTTGAGCCGCAGGGCGTTGGCCACCACACAGACGCTGGAAAGGCTCATGGCCGCCGCGGCAATCATGGGATTCAGGGTAATGCCCAGCCCCGTGAAGATGCCCGCTGCCAGCGGAATGCAGATGGCGTTGTAGAAAAACGCCCAGAAGAGGTTTTCGTGGATGTTGCGCACCACGGCCCGGGAGAGCCGCACCGCGGCCGGCACGTCTTCCAGGTCGCTGCGCACCAGCACCACGTCGGCGGCATCCAGGGCCACGTCCGCCCCGGCGCCGATGGCAATGCCGGTCTCGGCCCGGGTCAGGGCGGGGGCATCGTTGATGCCGTCCCCCACCATGGCCACCCGGCCCTTTTTCTGCCAGCGGCGGACTTCCGCCTCCTTGCCGGCGGGCAGCACCCCCGCCACCACATGGCCGGCGTCCAGGCCCACCATGGAGCCGATGTGCCGGGCGGTGGCTTCGTTGTCGCCGGTGAGCAGCACCACGTTGAGGCCCAGGGCCTTCATGCGGGCGATGGCCGCCGCCGAGGTCTTTTTCACCACGTCGGAGACACCGATGACGCCCGCCGGGCTGCCCGCCAGCGAGAAATAGAGCGGCGTGATGCCGTTTTTGCTCATCTTCTCGCCGGCTTCCTCCAGGTCGGGGGGCAGCACGCAGGTGGTGCGGATGAAATCGGCGTTGCCGCCCGCAATGACCTTGCCGGCCACCTTGCCCCGCAGTCCCTGGCCGGGCACCGCCTCAAAGTTGGCCACGGCGGTGTACTTGATCTTGTCGTCCTGGGCCCGCTGGAGGATCGCCCGGGCCAGGGGATGTTCGCTCTGCAGTTCCAGCCCCGCCGCCATGCTGAGCAGGAACTTTTCCGGCACGCGGCGGGTGCCCACGATCTGCACCACACTGGGCTCGCCGGTGGTGATGGTGCCGGTCTTGTCCAGCAGCACCGTGTCGGTGTAGCCGGTGGTTTCAAGACTGGCGGCGGTTTTAAAAAGAATGCCGTGTTTGGCGCCCACGCCGCTGCCCACCATGATGGCCACCGGGGTGGCAAGGCCCAGAGCGCAGGGACAGCTGATGACCAGCACCGAGATGCCCCGGGCCAGCGCCCAGGCGAGGGTCTGGCCCAGCAGCAGCCAGACCAGGAAGGTCACCACCGCGATGGCGATGACGGCAGGCACAAAGATGGCCGATACCTTGTCGGCGGTCTTGGCCAGGGGCGCCTTGGTGGCAGCGGCGTCCCGCACCAGACGGATGACCTGGGAGAGCGTCGTATCCTGGCCCACGCGCTCGGCCCGGCAGGCCAGGGCGCCGTTCTGGTTGATGGTGGCGGCGCTCACCGGGGAACCGGGGAACTTGTCCACCGGCATGCTCTCGCCGGTGAGGGCGGCCTCGTTGACGCTGGACACGCCCTCCGCCACCGTGCCGTCCACCGGGACGGCCTCGCCGGGCTTGACGAAGAAGATGTCCCCCACCGCCACCTCGCTCACCGGCACCGTGACGGCCTTGCCGTCCCGCAATACCGTGGCGGTCTGGGGGGTGAGCTGCATAAGGCTCTTGAGGGCATCGGTGGTGCGGCCCTTGCTGTAGGCTTCCAGCGTCTTGCCCACCGTGATGAGCGTTAAAATCATGGCCGCCGACTCAAAGTAGAGGTCGTGGCGGTACTGGAGCACCATGGCCTCGTCCCCGGCGCCCAGCCCCACCGCCATCATAATCAAAGCAAAGACGCCGTAGACCAGCGCCGCCCCGGCGCCGAGGGAGACCAGGGCGTCCATGCCGGGGGCTTTGGTGCGCAGGCCGTTCCAGCCGCTGATAAAGAATGCCCGGTTGATCCAGCAGACCGGCAGCGTCAGCGCCAGCTGCAAAAGGCCGTAGACCAGCGCCCCGGCCCCGCCCCCTTCCAGGAAAGGCGGCAGCGGCAGACCGATCATATGCCCCATGGAAAGGTACATCAGCGGCACCAGGAAGCAGAGGCTGTGCACCAGCCGCTTTTTCAGGCGGGGGGTATCGGTGTCGTCCAGGGCGCCGTCCAGGGTATCGTCGGCGGGCACCGCACCGTAGCCGGCGGATTCCACCGCCCGGCAGATGCGTTTTTGCAGGGCGGTTTCGTCGGCATCGGGGGCGGTTTCCACCTGCATCGAGTTGGTCAGCAGGCTGACCGACACCGACTGCACGCCGGGCACCGCCGCCACGGCTTTTTCCAGATGACTGGCACAAGCGGCGCAGCTCATGCCGGTGATTTCATAGCGTTGCATCGTGGAGAACTCCTTTTTCTGCAAGAGGGGGCGGTTTGTCAGCCCTTTCCCCCATTAAAACAGGTTTTCCGGCAAAAGGATGTCATGTTTTGGCACCCGCCCCCAGCTGAAATCCGCCACCAGGTCCGCCGGGGCGGCGGGGCGGGGTGCGTCCTGCAAGCCGCAGGCGTAGGCCAGTTTGCCCACCACTTCCTCGGGGGCATACTTTGCCCGCAGGTGTTCGAGGCTCTGGTCGCCGTCCCGCTTGGAGAGCCGCCGTCCGTCGGCGGCCAGCAGCAGGGGCAGGTGGTAAAAGCGGGGGGCCGTCAGGCCCAGTTCCCGGTAGAGCCAGAGCTGCCGCGGCGTGCTGGAGAGCAGGTCACTGCCCCGCACCACCTCGGTGACCCCCATGAGGGCGTCGTCCACGACGACAGCCAGCTGGTAGGCGAACACGCCGTCCGCCCGGCGCAGGTAGAAGTCGCCGCAGTCCCGGGCGAGATTTTCGGCATAATAGCCCATGTGGCCGTCGGTGAAGCCGATGACCTCGTCGGGCACCTGCACCCGCCAGGCGGGGGCGCGGGTCTTCGCCTTTTCGGCCACCTGTTCGGGCGTCAGATTCCGGCAGGTGCCGGCGTAGACCACCTGGCCATCGCTGCGGTGGGGGGCGCTGGCGGCGTGGAGCTGGCTGCGGCTGCAAAAGCAGGGATAGACCAGCCCCCGGTCGGCCAGCTTGTTATAATAATACTGGTAAATTTCCGACCTCTCGCTCTGGTAGAGGGGCGGTTCGGGGCCATCGGCGGCCAGGCCCAGCCACTGCAGATCGTCGATGATGGCATCGGCGTAGACCCGGGGACACCGCAGGGTGTCCAGGTCCTCGATGCGCAGCAGCACCTGACCGCCCTGGCTTTTGGCACTGAGCCAGGCCAGCAGACAGCAGAGCAGATTCCCCAGGTGCATCCGTCCGCTGGGGCTGGGTGCGTAGCGACCGGTGGTCATTCCAGCGTATAGACGCCGTCGCCCAGCGCCCGCAGATGCACCCGGTAGAAGGCCGCCACCGCCCTGACCATGGCCTCGGCGTCGGACACCGCGGCGGTCTCCACAGCGGAGTGCATGGCCAGCTGGGGCAGGCCAATGTCCGCCATGGGGATGGGCAGCGAATGGCTCTGGAGATTGCCCAGCGTGCTGCCGCCCGCCTCGTCGGCGCGGTTCGAGAAGGTCTGCACCTTGACGCCGGCCTTCTCGCAGATGGCCCGGAAGATACCGCCGCTCAGGGCGTTGGTCGTATATTTCTGGCTGGCGTTGTATTTGAGCAGCACGCCGCCCCCCAGCCGCACGGGAGCCGCCGGGTCGCTCTTGGCCGGGAAGTTGGGATGGGTGGCGTGGCCGTTGTCGGCGCTGAGCAGAAAGCTGTTGGCCAGCGCCCGGTGTTCCATCTGGGCGCTGTGGGGGATGGATTCCAGAATCCGGTCCAGCACGTCCCGCAGGAAGCTGCTCTGGGCGCCCTGCCGGCTGGAGGAACCCACCTCCTCGTTATCGAGCATCGCCCAGACGGGGGCGCAGGCGCTGTCCGTCTCGGCGGAAGCGTCGATGAAGCCCAGCAGGGTGGTGGCGGCGCATTCCAGGTCGTCGATGCGGGGGGCCATGAAGTACTCCCCGTCGGGGCCGATCTGGGTGGGGGCCTGGCGGGTCACCAGCTGGAGATCCCGGTCGAGGATGTCCCCTTCCTCCACCCCCAGCTCCTCACAGAGCAGGTCGGTGAGGGTGCGGCCCGCCTCGGGGCCCCACAGGGGCTGCATGTCGATCTGGGGGTTGTACTCGTGGCCCTTGTTCACGTTGCGCTGCATGTGGATGGCCAGGGACGGAATCACCAGGAGGTCCCGGTCAAAGTGGACAAGGCGGGTCTCCACCCCGTCGGCGGTGCGCACCAGCACCCGGCCGGCCACCGTCAGGGGGCGGTCCAGCCAGGAGGCCATATTCATGCCGCCGTAGCCCTCCACGCTCAGGCGGCGGCAGCCGTCATTCGTCACGGCGTCGGACTTGATCTTCCAGCCCGGGGCGTCGCTGTGGCTGGCCGTGATGCGCCACCCGCCGATGGCATGGGCGGGAATGCGCCAGGCCACCACGGCGGAACCGTTGCGCAGGAGGTAGTACCCCTTGCCCGGTTCCAGGTTCCAGTAGTCGGCCTCCTCCAGACGGGTGAAGCCCGCCGCGTCCAGCCAGGCCGCCGCCGTGGCCGCCGCATGGTAGGGGGTCACGCCCTCCTGCAAAAATTCAAACAGATCGTCGATCATACGTCAATTTCTCCCTCTCACTCTCCCGGCACGCCACGGCGCCCGGGGTTCTTCCTACATTCTACCGCAAATACCTGCGGCGGGCAAGTTGCAACGGGAGAATTTTCGGGGTATAGTGGTGGCAGGGGCCAGGTGCCCCGCATAGTATGGAAACACGGGAGGGGTTTGTATGAAGGGTAAGATCTGCGGATTGCTGGCGGGGTGTGTGCTGCTGGCGGGCTGTGCCGGGCTGCCGGGGACTTCCGCGGCACAGACGGCTACGGCGGAGAGCGCCCCCGCCTCGGTTCCGGCCGCCACGGCGGAGAGTGCCGCGGCCACCGGCAAGACGCTTACGGTGGTGCTGAACGGCTGCATTGCCTACGAGGTGGACAGTGCGGGCGGCAGCCTGAAGACGGCCATCGCGGCGGCGGACCTGGTGGTCTATCTGGCGGAAGAGGATGTGCCCGCCGATCTGGGGGGCGAGACCGCCGCCTGGCAGCAGAGTCTTGACGAGAGCAGCCAGGCCACGCTGGACGCCAACTGGCCGGGGGTGTACGCCTGCGCCGAGGGCATCTGCCAGGACCTGGACAGCCAGCAGGGGCTGCTGGACGACGCCGGGGTGACGACGGACTTTTCCGCCATGGACCTGACCGACGTGCCGGAACAGCTGGACGTGATGAACGCCGCGCTGACCGGGGAATGAGCGTTCTTTCCTATTATAATAGGAAGGTGACGGTTGCCCCTTTGCGCAAGACAAACCAAAGAGGGACGGCCCCGCGGGGCCGTCCCTCTTTGTGTATGCGATTGT
Organism: uncultured Subdoligranulum sp.; assembly: GCF_963931595.1. Taxonomy (GTDB): domain Bacteria; phylum Bacillota; class Clostridia; order Oscillospirales; family Ruminococcaceae; genus Gemmiger. The sequence goes on along the minus strand of NZ_OZ007030.1, from coordinate 2,749,697 downwards.
AAATAGAGAGGAAGTTTACTCCACATCCTGCAGGGCCGCGTAGTCCTGCTCGCCGGTGCGGACCTTGACAACCTTCGCCACGTTGTAGACGAAGATCTTGCCGTCGCCGATATGACCGGTGTACAGCGCCTTGGTGGCCGCGTCGATGATGGTCTCCACGGGGATCTTGCTGATGACCACTTCCACCTTGACCTTGGGCAGCAAAGTGGCATCCACTTCGGCGCCGCGGTATTTCTCGCCGCTGCCCTTCTGGAGGCCGCAGCCCATGACCTGGGTGACGGTCATGCCGGTGACGCCCACCTTGTTCAGCGCCTGTTTCAGGGCGTCGAACTTGGCCAGCTGGACGATGATGGAAACCTTGTGCATACCGCTGTCCAGATCAGCAGGCAGCGGAGCCTCCTTCTGGACCTTGACGGCCGCCGCCACCTGGGCGGGGCTGGCCTTGGCGAGATCCTCCTCGCCCAGGTCGGTGTTTTCGTTCACGTCCAGTTCGGCGTAAGTAGCGTCGCTGATGGCGAAGCCGGCGTAAGCGCTGGCCAGGCCGTGTTCATGCATATCCAGGCCGTCGATCTCTTCCTGCTGGGTGACGCGCAGGCCGACGGTCTTCTTGATGAGGGTGAAGATGATGAACATGGCAACCAGGACCCAGACCAGAACGCTGACAACGCCCAGCACCTGGATGCCGAAGAAGGTGAAGCCGTGGCCGTAGAAGACGCCCTGGCTGGTGGAGAACAGGCCGGTGGCGAGAGTGCCCCAGGCACCGTTGACGCAGTGGACGGAGACCGCACCGACGGGGTCATCGATCTTGGCCACGTTGTCGAAGAATTCCACGGAGAAGACCACCAGGACACCGGCAACGATGCCGATGATGGCAGCGCCGAACGGGTCAACCATGTCGCAGCCGGCGGTGATGGCGACGAGGCCGGCCAGCGCGCCGTTGAAGGTCAGGGAGACATCGGGCTTGCCGTAGCGCACCCAGGTGGTGATGAGGGCCGCACAGGTGGCGAGGGCGGCGGCCAGGTTGGTGTTGAAGCAGATGAGGCCGGCGGAGACCATGGTGTCGTCACCGGTCATGGAGACGGTGGAGCCGCCGTTGAAGCCGAACCAGCAGAACCAGAGGATGAAGACGCCGAGGGCCATGGCGGTCAGGTTGTGGCCGGGGATGGCGCGGGCCCTGCCGTCCTTGCCGTACTTGCCGATACGGGGACCCAGCATCCAGGCGCCCAGGCAGGCGGTGACGCCGCCGACGAAGTGGACGGCCGTGGAACCGGCGAAGTCATGGAAGCCCAGCTGGCTCAGCCAGCCTCCGCCCCAGATCCAGTGGCCGGAGATGGGGTAGACGATGAGGCTGATGGCCGCAGAGTAGAGGCAGTAGGCGCTGAACTTGGTGCGCTCTGCCATGGAGCCGGAAACGATGGTGGCGGCGGTGGCGCAGAACACAGTCTGGAACACCACGTAGACCCACAGCGGCAGGCCGCCGAAATCGTAGCTGCCCTGGATGAACGGATCAAAACCGCCGATGAAGGCGCCGGTGCCCGCAAACATCACACCGAAGCCAACCAGCCAGTAGCAGGGCGTGCCGATACAGAAATCCATCATATTCTTCATCAGAATATTGCCGGTATTCTTGGCACGGGTCAGGCCCGCTTCGCAAAGGGCGAAGCCTGCCTGCATGAAGAAGACCATGAACGCCGCAACCAGTGTCCATGTAACGTCTGCCGAGTTGTACATACACATAACCCCTTTCATTACCCCACAAACCGAAAAAAGCGCCGGACAGAGTTTTCTCTGTCCGGCGCCTTTGCCGTTTGTTTCGTTGCGTTTATGCTAGCACACCCTATGCGCCCGGTCAAGAGAAAATTGCCGCTTTTGCCATTTTTTGGAGCCTTGCCCGTCCGGCGCCGGAGGTTTTCCACCGTTTTTGGGCAGCATGACGAAGGAAAACTTTATTTTCTTTTGCATCCAAGGCCCGTTCTTCGTTTTGGAAGCATCCCCGGTTTATTTTCTTAAGTCTCGGCGGCTGCCTTGCCAAGGCGGGCGCGGTTGGCTATAATAGAAGAATCAAATTGCACAAAGGAGGCCTGGCTGTGGCCGGAACATTGTATCTGGTGGCGACGCCCATCGGCAATCTGGACGACATGCCGCCCCGGGTGGCGGCGACGTTCGGGGCGGTGGATTTTGTGGCGGCCGAGGATACCCGGGTGACGCTGCGGCTGTTGAATCATCTGGGGCTGAAGAAGCCGATGATGAGCTATTACGAGCACGCGCTGCATCACGGCGAGGCGATTTTACAGCGCATCGAGGCCGGGGAGGACTGTGCCCTGTGCAGCGATGCGGGGATGCCCTGCATCAGCGACCCCGGGGAGCAGATCGTGGCCGAGGCCCATGCCCGGGGCATCCGGGTGGTGCCGGTGCCGGGGGCTTCGGCCTGCATCACGGCGCTGGCGGCCAGCGGACAGCCCACGGCGCGGTTCGTCTTTGAGGGTTTTTTGCCGGTGCCCAAGCGGGAGCGGCGGGAGCGGCTGGCGGCGCTGCAGGGGGAGACCCGGACCATCCTCTTTTACGAGGCGCCCCACAAGCTGCGGGGCACGCTGGAGGATCTGACGGCGGCGTTTGGGGCTGACCGTTCGGTGAGCCTGTGCCGGGAGCTGACCAAGCTCCACGAGGAGATCGTCAAGACCACGCTGGGCGAGGCCGTGGCCTACTACAAGGACCACGATCCGCGGGGCGAATATGTCCTTGTGGTGGCGGGTGCCGACCCGGCCGCCGCGGCGGCGGCAACGGAGCCCACCAAGGAGGACGTGGTGGCGGCGGCGAAGACGCTGCTGGCGGGGGGCATGCCGCCCTCGGCGGCGGCGAAACAGGCAGCCACGGGCACGCCCTTCTCCAAGGGGGAGATCTACAAGGAACTCATCGCAAAAGGGTGACCCTGTTGAAAGTTTCTTCGGTTCCCTTTTTGCCGCCCCGTGCCGGGTGGCCGCGGCTGTTCCCCTGCCAGAACACACCGGGATGACCGGTGAAAGTTTCTTCGGTTCCCTTTTTGCCGCCCCGTGCCGGGTGGCCGCGGCTGTTCCCCTGCCAGAACACACCGGGATGACCGGTGAAAGTTTCTTCGGTTCCTTCTTTTCAAAGAAGGAACAAAGAAGGGACAAAGATAGAAAGGATTTTTTCCATGTCCGATACCACAAAGATTCTCGTCGTGAGCGACGTACACGGCCGGCTGCGTGACCTGCGGTGGGTCTTGCAGAACGAAACGGCCGACGCGCTGTTTTTCCTGGGCGACGGGTTGTATGATCTGAACGCGGCCTTGCAGCTGCGGAAAACGCCGGTTCCCTACCCCATCTACCGGGTGGCGGGCAACTGTGACAGCGGGTATATGGACCCGGTGGAGGGGCTGGCGCCCTTTGGGGGGGTACTGTTTTTCTACACCCACGGGCACCGGTACGGTGTGAAGATGGGGTACGAGCAGCTGGCCGAGAGTGCCGCGGCCCGGGGCGCCGACGTGGCGCTGTTCGGGCACACCCATATGCGGGCGCTGGAACGGGGCCAGGGCGTGACGGCCACGGTGTTCAATCCGGGCAGCCTGCGGGACGGCGGCAGCTACGGCGTCATTGAGATCACCGACGGGAAATGTTCCTTCGGATGGAAGCGGGTGCCTGCCTTTTGAACGAGAGTGTTTTGTATCTGCCCGAAGTGGACAGCACCAACGCCTGGGCCAAATCTCACCTGGACCGGTTCGGGCCCATCGGGGCGGTGTACACCACCCACCAGACGGCGGGCCGGGGACGGCTGGGCCGCCAGTGGACCGACGCGCCGGGCCGGGGCCTCTACTACACGGTGGTGCTGAAAACGCCGCTGGCGCAGCCCAGTACCCTGCCGCTCTTTTCCAGCCTGGCGGTGGCGGATGCCCTGGAAGAGCGGTACGGCGTACAGTGTCAGATCAAGTGGCCCAACGACCTATTGCTGAACGGCAAAAAGGTGGTGGGCATCCTGTGCGAGGGCGCCCCCGACGGGCACAGTGTATTGTCGGGCATCGGGATCAATCTGGCCCAGGAGCAAGGTTATTTTGACGCGGCAAATCTCCCCCACGGCACGAGCCTTGCGCTGCAGGGGGTACAGGTGAATCTTGCCGAAGACCCCGAATGGCTGGCCCAGTATATGACGGATTTCGGGTTTGACCGGGCGCTCTACACCTACGAGGTGGAGGGGTTTGCCCCCTACCGGGCGCGGTACAAGGCGCGGTGCGTGAACCTGGGACGCCGGGTGACCTATGACGGCGGCGCCGGGGTGGCCCGGGACGTGGATGAGGAGGGACGGCTCATCGTGGACGGTGAGAACGGCGAAGTCCATGTCTTTACCGGCGAAGTATCGGTGCAGGGCATCTACGGCGCGGTGTGAGCTTGTTGTTCCTTCTTTGCAAAGAAGGAACCGAAGAAATTCCAATCAAAAATGCCTGGGAGGGTAACACCCTCCCAGGCATTTTTCGTTAGAGTTCTTTTGGTTCTTTTCTTGCAAGAAAAGAACAAGAGGCGCACATCAGGCCTTGGCGGCCTTCTCCTCGTCCAGGCGGTCCAGCATATCCCAGACGCCCAGCATATACTGGATACCCAGGGCACGGTCATACTTGCCGTAACCGGGGCGGCAGTTACCGGGACCTTCCTCCCACAGCTGACGGCCATGGTCGGGGCGGATAACGCCGTCGAAGCCGCAGTCATGGTAGGCGCGGAGAATCTCAATGATGCCGGTCTCGCCGCAGCAATCGCGGTGAGCAGCCTCGCTGAAATCGCCGTTGGGGAAATGATGGATGTTCCGCACATGGGCGAACGGAATGCGGTCGCAGTGCTTGCGCACGATGGCCGCCACATTGTTGTTGGGGTTCGCGTTCAGGCTGCCGGAGCAGAGGGTCAGGCAGTTGTACGGGTCGTCCACCATCTTGAGGAATCGGTCGATGCTCTCGGCATCCACCAGCAGGCGGGGCAGACCGAAGATGTCCCACGGGGGATCATCCATGTGAATGGCCATCTTCACGTCGCACTCGTGGCAGGTGGGCATGATGGCTTCCAGGAAATACTTCAGGTTGTCCCACAGCTTCTCCTTGGTGACGGGGGCATAGGCCTTGAACAGCTCGTCCAGCTTGGCCATGCGTTCCGGCTCCCAGCCCGGGAAGGTCATGTGATACTTCTCGGTGAAGTTCAGGATGTACTCGGCCATGGCCTTGTAATCGTCCTGGATCATGTCCTTCTGGTAGAACAGGGCGGTGGAACCGTCGCCGACCGGATGGAACAGGTCGGTGCGGGTCCAGTCAAAGATGGGCATGAAGTTGTAGCAGATGGTCTTCACACCGAACTTGGACAGGTTGCGGATGCACTGCTTGTAGTTTTCGATCAGCTGGTCGCGGCTGGGCAGACCGATCTTGATGTCGTCGTGGACGTTGACAGACTCCACCACCTCGGCGGTAAAACCGCAGGAATGGATCTGGTCCACCACGGCCTTGATCTCGTCCTCTTCCCAGATCTCGCCGGGCATCTTGCTGTGCAGCGCCCAGACGATGCTCTCCACGCCGGGGATCTGCTTGATGTCGCCGAGGGTGATGGGATCGTTGCCCTCACCGTACCAGCGCCAACCCATTTTCATGGACATAAAAGACCTCCTTGTAGTTTACTTGCAAAAGAGATTCATCTATAACCGGCTTCGCCGCCGGCGGGGTCAAGACCCCGCCCTACGGCCTGCCGAAAAATATACGTTGTACCGTTTTCTGTAGGGCGGGGATTCATCCCCGCCGCAAGGTATCTCCGCCGCTCAGTTCAAGGCGTCGTGCAGGGTCTTGCGCACGGCACCCGCACCCGCCAGCTCGGCCACGAAGTACTTCTCGATCTTGTCGGCCAGGACGGTCCTGGTCAGATCGGTGCCGAAGATGGAAGCGTTGGCGAGGATCGCCTTCAGCTGACCCTGGTAGGTCTCGGGCTTGCCCACCTCGATGCCGGCCAGCTTGGCCTGCAGATCTTCCTTCAGGGGATCGGCGGACACTTCAAAGGCGTTGCCGTTGTCATCCACGGCCAGCAGGTAGCGCAGCCAGCCCGCGATGGCCAGAGGAATGGACACCAGAGTATTCAGATCGCGGCCTTCGGCGATGTAGCTCTTGATGGTCTCGCCGAAACGGATGCCCACCTTCTGGGAGGTATCGGTGGCGATGCGCTGGGGCGCGTCGGGCATGAAGGGGTTGGGCAGGCGCTGCTCCACAACCTCGTCGATGAAGGCCTTGGGCTCCAGAATGCCGGGGTTGACGACAACCGGCAGACCTTCCACATAGCCCAGCCGCTTGATGAGGGCGACGATGTCGGCGTCCTTCATCTCATCGCAGATCAGGGTGTAGCCCAGCATGCAGCCGTAGACAGACATGGCGGTGTGCAGCGGGTTCAGGCAGGTGGTGACCTTCATGCGCTCGGTCTTGTTGACGGTCTCGCGGTCGGTCATGTAGACGCCCGCCTTCTCGAGAGCCGGACGGCCGTTGGGGAACTTGTCCTCCACCACCAGGTACTGGGGACGCTCGGCGTTGACGAAGGCCGCAATGAAGGTGTTCTTGCTGGTGACGATGGGGGCCATATCCTCGATGCCGTCCTTGGCCAGGGACTCCTCCACGATCTTGTGGGGGCGCGGGGTGATCTTGTCGATCATCGACCAGGGGAAGGCGATCTTGCTCTCATCGGTCAGGTAGTCGATGAAGTCCTGGCCCACATAGCCCTTCTCCAGCCAGGCCTTGGCGATGGTCATGACGCTGGACTGCAGCTTCTCGCCGTTGCGGGAGCAGTTGTCCATGGAAACCACGGCCAGAGGATACTTGCCGGCGTTGTAGCGCTCCAGCAGCAGGGCGGCCACCATGCTCATGGCATGACGGGCATGGTCGGGGCCCTCGTCGATGTCGGCCTGAACGACGGGCATCAGGCTGCCGTCCGGACGGTAGAGGGCGTAGCCCTTCTCGGTGATGGTGAAGGAGATCATCTGCAGGCCGGGATCGGTGAAAATCTCCTTGAAGCGGGCCATCATGGCCGCGTCGGAGGAATCGGCGCGCAGACCCTCGGCCACCGAACCGATGATCTCACGGCTGGTGGTGCCGTCGGGGTTCATGGTGACCATCATGGTCAGGTTGTCGTAGGGGGTGTAGATCTTGTCGATGATGTCGTAGTCGAAGGTGTCGGCTGCGATGATGCCTCGGTCGGCCTCACCGGCGTTGAGCAGCTTCTGCTGCAGCGCCGCGATAAAGCCGCGGAAGATGTTGCCGGCGCCGAAGTGCACCCAGATGGGGTGTGCCTTGGTGGCGGCGGTCATGGCCTCGTGGTCGAACCGGGGCAGCTTGACGCCCAGCTTTTCCCACTCTGCTTTCTGGTTGACGATGGAAGAAGCATTCATCTGCATAGTGATTGACTCCTTTTGTTTGACTGCGTGGTGGGCGGTCATCATGCCGTCCGCGTTGATTTCAGTATACTGCGCAATTTTTATCAGGAAAATGGCCGAGATTGCTTGAAAGATTGTAAAAGTTGCGGTAAAGTATACTATATAAAAACGGACCGCCGGAAAAGGGGACAAAACCGCATGGCAGGATCCCATTACAACCCCTATACCCGCCGCCAGACGATGATCGCCTCGGACTACGAGATCTATCGCTACCGCTCCACCTATATGAATGAGGTGGAGCTGCACCACCATGATTTCTACGAGGTGTATCTCTTATTGCGCGGCCGGGTGGAATATATCGTGGAGAACCACATCTACCGCATGCGCCCGGGGGACTGGATGCTCACCAGTCCCCTGGAACTGCACCAGGCGCGGATCGTCACCGACGCGGACGCCTACGAGCGGTTTGTCTTATGGATCGCCCGGCCCTATCTCGAACACCTCTCCACGCCGCGGACAAGCCTGACCCGCTGCTTTGATACCAGCATTCCCAACCACACCAACCTCTTGCGATTGCCGGGGGCGGCGGGGGCCCAGATGCGGGCCTCCATCGACCGGCTCTACACGCTGCGCACCTCCAAGGAGTACGGCAGCGACCTGTTGGCCCAGGGGGCGCTGGTGGAGCTGATGATCGGGCTGAACCGGGCGGCCGCCGAGCGGGGGGATGCCCGGCCCATGGGCAGCAGCGACCAGGTGGTGGACGCGGTGCTGCACTACATCAACGAGCACTACAGCGAGACACTGACGCTGGACCAGCTGGCGGAGAAATTCTTCATCAGCAAATACCACCTGCTGCGCAAGTTCGACGCCCAGGTGGGCACCACGGTGCACCGCTATATTCTGCAGAAACGGCTTCTCAACGCCAAGCAGCTGCTGGCGGGGGGCGTGCCGCCCAACGAAGTGTGCCAGTACTGCGGCTTCGGGGACTACGCGAATTTTTATCGTGCCTTCAAGGCGGAGTACAACCAGACCCCCCGGCAGTACATCCAGACGGTGCGGGGCAACTGACCTTCTTGCACTTTGCCGCCGATGCGTGTACAATAGGGGGAAATTCCTGCCCGAGGGGGTGTCCTGCCGTTATGGCGCAAAGCAAAACCGAAACCCGCCGCGCGGCGGGCATCGACTATACGCTGACCCGGCGGCGGGTGCGCAACATCAACCTGCGGGTGCGGGCGGACGGGTCGGTGGCGGCCAGCGCGTCGCCCCGGGTGCCCGCCGGGGTGGTGGACGCCTTTGTGGCGGCCCGGGCCGCCTGGGTGCTTTCCGCCCAGCGCAAGATGGCCCGCCGGGCCCGGTGGGATGCGGCCGCCGACGCGGCGCTGCCCACCAAGGCGGAGGCCCTTGCGCAGATGACCGCCCTTTGCCGGGCATACTATCCACGGTTCGCGGCCAGCTGTCCGGGGGGCGCCTTTCCCCGCATCGCCGTGCGGGACATGCGCACCCGGTGGGGCTCCTGCAGCCTGAAAACCGGCACGCTGGCCTTCAGCCGGCGGCTGTGTGTGACACCCCCTGCCGCCCAGGAATATGTTGTGGTACACGAATTCTGCCACTTCGCCCACCCCGACCACAGCCCGGCCTTCTGGGCGGCGGTGGAGGCGGTGCTGCCGGACTATCGCCGGCGCCAACAACTGCTGCGGTGAACTGCCGCGCCACATGGAGGTCCTGCTCTTGGCTTCTTCCCAGAAAAAATACACCACGCTGGTGAACAACACCCTGTTGTTCGCCCTGTCCAACTTCAGCTCGAAACTCTTGAGCTTTTTCATCCGGCCCTATCTGAGTTACGCCCTCGACTCCCCCGACGTGATGGGTGTGTCCAGTCTGTTGCAGCAGGCCACCAATTTGCTGATCCCGGTGGTGAGCCTGGGGGTATCCTACGCGGTGATCCGCTTCGGTCTGGACAAGGCCGTCCGCAAGGAGAGCGTCTTTGTGAACGGCGGGCTGACCATCTTCATCGGCTTTGCCATCCTGGTGGTGGCCATGCCGCTGGTGCGGCTCATCCCCAACGCCGCCGAGTACCTGCCCTGGCTCTACCTCTGCGTGCTGGCCAGCTGTCTGCGCACGCTATGCACCCAGTTCATCCGGGCGCGGATGCTCAACCGGCTGGTGGCCATCGACGGCGTGCTCACCACCGGCACATTGCTTGCCTATTACCTGATCTTTTTAAGCTGGTTCAAGATGGGCGCCACCGGCTTCCTGCTGGCCAACGCCTGCGCCGACCTGACTTCCATGGTGTTTGTCTTCTTCGCGGGGGGCTGCTGGAAATACTGCAAGCCCAAAGCCTTTGACAAATCCCTCTGGGGCGAGATGCTGCGGTACTGTCTGCCCATGATCCCGGCGGCCATCAGCTTCTGGATCATCAACGCCAGCGACATGTTCTTCGTCCAGGCCATGTGCGAGGACTATCAGGGCCTCAGCGGCAACTACTGGGTGGGCCTGCTCTCCGCCGGGTACTTCCTGCCCCAGGTCATCACGATTATGGGCAGCATCTTCTACGAGGCGTGGCAGCTCTCCGCCGTCACCGAGGAGCAGGACCGGGAAGCCTTCTTCTCCAAGATTTTCCGGGTCTACGCCTGCGCCATGTTCTGCTGTGTGGCGGGGGTGGTCATGCTCTGCCGCCCCATGATGCACCTTTTCAAAGCGGAGTACTATGACGGCTGGACCTTCGTGCCCTTCCTGACCCTCTGCTCCATGTGCACCTGCCTGAACCAGTTCCTGAACAGCGTGTATGTTGTCTACAAGCGGTCCACCGGGTCGCTCTTCACCATGCTGGCGGGTGCTGTGCTCAACGCCATTCTCAACGGCATCTTCATCCTGCTGTGGGGTCCCTGGGGCGTCACGCCGGCCAGTTTCTTAAGCCTGCTGCTCGTCTTTTTGCTGCGGGCCTACTCCACCCGGGGGCTTCTGCGCATCGACTTCCACCCCGCCTGGCTGCTGGTGAATCTGGTGCTGGTGCTGGCCGAGATCTGGTGTCTGATGAATCTTACCGCCTGGGTCATCCCGGTGGTGCTGCTCACCGCCGTGGTGTGTGCCATCAACGTGCGGGAAGTCTACAGTCTGGTGCAGAAGCTGCTGGGCAAATTCCTGCACCGCAAAGGAGCGTAAAATCATGGATAATGAAATTCTCCGGGCGCTGCACGCCCGCAAAAGTGTTCGGGTCTTCACCGACGAGCCGGTGACCGCCGGGGAGCGGGCCGCCATTCTGGAAGCAGCCTTCCAGGCGCCCACGGCGGGCAACCAGCAGCTCTACACGATTCTGGACATCACCGACCCCGCCCAGAAGGCGCGGCTGGCGGATCTGTGCGACCACCAGCCCTTCATTGCCAAGTCGAAACTCTGCCTGGTGTTTCTGGCGGACTGCCGCCGGTGGGTTCGTGCCTACCGCGCCGCCGGGGTGGAATCGCCCCGCAAGGCCGGGCCGGGGGATCTTTTGCTGGCGGTGGCGGATGCCTGCATCGCGGCCCAGAACGCCGTGACGGCGGCGGAGAGCCTCGGCATCGGCAGCTGCTACATCGGGGATGTGCTGGAAAACGCCGAGGAGATGCGCAAGGCCCTGGCGCTGCCGCCCCAGGTGGTGCCGGCCTGCATGCTGGTCTTCGGCCGTCCCACCCGGCAGCAGAAGGACCGGGCCAAGCCGGTGCGGTTCCGGGAGGAAGCGGTGGTGTGCGAGAACACCTACCGCGACCGCACCGAGGCGGAGCTGCGGGAGGATTTCAACCTCCGGGGCGCCGGGGTGCCGGAGTTTGAGTTTGACCGGTATCTCCAGGCTTTCTGCAAGCGCAAGTACGACAGCGACTTCTCCCGGGAAATGAGCCGCAGCGCGGCGGTTTATTTACAAGACTTTGAATGATGGTTTTTCCCGCTTTCTTGCAAGAAAGCGGGGCAAAGAACTCTATCGAACAAGGCACGGTCCTAGGGCCGTGCCTTGTTTCGTTATGGCAAGGATGTAGGGCGGGGATTCTTCCCCGCCGCGGGGTGTGGCCGTTTCCGTCAGATTCTCCGGCGGGGTCAAGACCCCGCCCTACAATCAAACCGTTCTTTTGTTTTCTATATAAAAAATGCACGGTCAATGACCGTGCATTTTTGGTTGAAGTTTCTTTGCCTACTTTCTTTTCAAAGAAAGTAGGTCACTGGGCGTCGAACAGCGACTGATCCCGTTTGGCGTGGGCGCCCACGTTGTTGTATTCGAGATTCAGGTACCCGTGCACCCACTGGTCCAGCTGGGTATCGGTGCCGAAGGTAGCGGTGTGTCCGTCGGGGGTCATGTAATCGTTGGCGCCGGTCACCACCGGGGTGACCTCCTTCATCTCCAGCAGATACTGGTAGAAGGTGCTCAACGGCAGCCCCGCCTGCTGGGCGATGGTGGGCGCCAGCATCACCATGTCCATCCGGTTCAGGGGGTCGGTATCGCTCACCGCCGCCTCGATGTTTTCCAGCGGATAATTCGCCCAGATAAAGAAGGGCGTGCTGCGCTCGAGAATCTGCAGCTCATTTTCGGGGGCGATGGTCTTGTCCGCCACGTGATCCACAAAACTGGGCGCGTGGTCGCCGGCGAAGGCCAGCACCACCTTGCGGCCGGTGGTCTCGTAGAGATTGGTGAAATACTCCATCAGTTCCGCCACGGCGGCGTCGCTGCGCTTCATGCAGCTTAAGTACTCGTCCATCAGCTCGTCGTACTCGCCGTAATCGGTGGCGGCGTGGACCTCGTCCAGGGCGGCGTCGTTCATGTCGTAGTCGCCGTGGCTCTGGATGGACACCAGGAAGGCGAACCGGGGCTGATCCTCCGGCATGGCCTCGTAGAGGGCCTCAAAGTCCCTGTAGGAGGCGGAATCCGTCTGGTAGGGGCGGTCGCCGTAATACTCCTGGGTGGGGAAGGAATCCTGGAAATAGGTCTCGTCGAAGCCCAGGGCCCGCCAGGCGGAATCCCGGCGATAGTTGGAATTGGTGTAGGGATGGGCCGCCATGGTGGTGTAGCCCAGGCTCTTGGTGTAGCTGACGATGCTGTTGGCGCCGTAAAGGTTCAGCCAGTTGAACGGGGTGATGGAGGGCATCAGCATCAGCGAATTGCTGGAGAGCATCTCGTACTCGCTGGAGTTGGTGCCGCCGCCCACATGGGGGCTCACCGTGTGGCCGTAGACGGCGTTTTCCAGGTTTTTCGTCACCGGCATGACCTCGGTGTCGGCCTGCAGGTCGGTGACAAGGTCAAAGTCGTAGAAACTCTCCGAGAGCACCAGCACGATATCGGGGTATTCCTGGGCGGTCTCGGCGGTGGCGAACTTGCCGGTGACCAGCGCCGCGGCGTCCTGGGCCGCCTGGTCGGAGTAGCCCTCCGGCTCCACGATGGGGTCGGCCATGAGGGCGCTGGCCTCCACGGTGCCCGCTAAGTACCCGTACTTATAATAAGTTTCCTGCCAGGCCCAGCCGTAGGTGGCCTTGGGCTTGATGGGATTGGGCCCGAAGTAGCCGAAGAACATCACACAGAAAATGCAGGCAGCGCTCACCGCCACCCGCACGGCGCGGGCGCGCCAGCTGGCGCGGCGCGGGCCGTTTTTGGTGAGCAGCCACTGCAGGGCGCTGATGGCCAGCACCGGCACCACCAGCAGCCCGATGGTGACGACGGTCTGGGAGATTTTTAAGGTGTAGCTGCCCATGACCTCGGCGGCGGTGCCGAGATTCAGCACATCCTGGGGCATGAGGGCGGAGCCGTGGAGGTCCCGGGTGTAGTAGTTGACGAGGGCCAGCACGGTGAAGAGCACCCCGGCGATGCCGGTGGCCAGCCACCAGCGGCCCAGCAGGGCGAAGAGGACCAGCGTCAGGCAGAAGGCGGTCATGGCGTTGAGGGGCGCATAGACGGGCCACTGTCCGGCCAGATAGTTGGGGGTGACGCCGTCCGACAGTTCCAGCTGATACCGCGCGATGAAGGCGGCGGCCACTGCCAGCAGGCAGGGCAGCACAGCCCGGAGGAAGATTTTTTTCCAGTTTACGGTTTTTAACGTCTGCATGGGGAAATTTCCTACCCTTTCTATACCAAGCGGAAAAACATACGCTGTTCAGTATAGCACAAACGGCGGAAAAAGGAAAGAGGGTGCGCCGCTGGGTTTTGCTGGAAAGGGCGGGGTCGTCAGCCTGTCCGAAGATGGGAAAGGTTTGTTAATTTTTTTGTAAAAAAATCTACCAAAAAAATCCGCATTGTGATATAATACAATCAAATGTCGCTTGTGCAAAATATGCGATTGGTATTACGCCAAAAGGAGGAACCGCACTATGCCCAACCTTGCACTGCTGGCGCTGGAGCCCAGCGATGGCACCGTCGTGCTGACCAGTATTGTTCTGGTTTTTGCGATGCTGATTGCCCTGTGCCTGATCATCATGGCAGAAGGCAAAATCTTTGACAGTATGAAACCCAAGGCCGACAAACCCAAGCCCTCCAAGGCGGAGAAATCCGCCCCCAAGGCGCCTGCCAAACCGGCCCCGAAACCCGCTGCCCCTGCCGCGAAGGCGGAGGGCGGCATTCCCGGTGAGGTGATTGCCGCGATCTCGGCGGCGGTGGCCTGCGTGATGGGTGAAGGTGCCGTGATCCACGGCATCCGCCGCGTGGCGAAATCCGGCAAGGGGTCCCGCCGCGGTGCGTGGGGCGATGCTGGTGTGCGGGAACACACCACGCCGTTTATGTAAGGAGGGCTGAAAATGGGTGCAATTTTTACCAACATTGCCGAAATTTTCGGCAATTCCGGCTGGGCGCAGATCTTCTTCACGGAGGGCGGCTGGAAGTACGCCGTCATGCTGGCGGTGGCCTGTGTGCTTTTGTATCTGGCCATCGTGAAGCAGTTTGAACCGCTGCTGCTGCTGCCCATCGGTTTCGGCATGCTGATGACCAACCTGCCGCTGGACGGCATCTTCCACATTGAGATCTTCCTCAACGAGACCAACCACATCAACTGGGAGATGCTGGGCAATTCGGGCGGCATGGTGGACTACATCTACCTGGGCGTCAAGCTGGGCATCTATCCCCCGCTGATCTTCCTGGGCATCGGTACCATGACCGACTTCACCCCGCTGATCGCCCGTCCGTCCAGCCTGCTGATGGGCGCTGCGGCGCAGCTGGGCATCTTCTTCACCTTTGTGGGCGCAAAGATCCTGGGCTTCACCAACCAGGAAGCCTCTTCCATCGGCATCATCGGCGGTGCCGACGGCCCCACGGCCATCTTCGTCACCACCCGTCTGGCGCCCCATCTGCTGGGTTCCATTGCGGTGGCGGCCTACTGTTACATGGCGTTGGTGCCGGTCATTCAGCCGCCCATCATGCGCGCCCTGACCAGCGAGAAGGAACGCCAGGTCATCATGACGGCGCCCCGGCAGGTCTCCAAGACCGAGAAGATCCTCTTCCCCATCATTGTTACCATCATCGTTTCGCTGACGCTGCCTGACGCCGCCATCCTGGTGGGCTGCCTGATGATGGGCAACCTGATGAAGGAATCCGGCGTTGTGGAACGTATCACCAAGACCGCCGGCAACGAGCTCATGAACATCATCACCATCTTCCTGGGCTTCTCGGTTGGCTGCACCACCAACGCTTCCTCCTTCCTGACGCTCCAGACCGTGGAGATCATCATCCTGGGCGTTGTGGCCTTCGGTGTGGGCACCGCGGGCGGCGTGCTGCTGGGCAAGGTCATGTGCGCCCTCACCGGCGGCAAGATCAACCCGCTGATCGGTTCTGCCGGCGTGTCCGCTGTGCCTATGGCGGCCCGCGTCAGCCAGAAGGTCGGCCAGGAGTACAATCCCCGCAACTACCTGCTCATGCATGCCATGGGCCCCAACGTGGCGGGTGTTATCGGTTCCGCTGTGGCGGCCGGTATCCTGATCAACATGTTCGGCTGATATCCCTTGTAATTGCATAACGAAATCCCGGCTGCTGCGGCGGCCGGGATTTTTTAACACAGGTGTTCGATTTTACAAAATGTTCATATTGCCATCATAGTTTATTAGCAGTTATCCTGTATCTTTATAGGCACAGGGAACCGGAGCCGCAACCGGAACCCTGGAACATGATTCCTCCTCACACCAAACCGATACCCTAACGCCCCCGCCCGGAGCCGCAACCGGACGGGGGCACTGCTTTGTGGCTGGGAGCTCTTGTTCTTTTCTTACTTCGGGTGCAGCGGTGCCGGTCCCCGGCACGGCCCTGCTCTGCTGCCGGGCTGCATCCGCGGCGTCCTTCGGCCTTTGCCATACATACAGTATGGCGGCGTCCTCATTCCTTGCGGCTGCGCCCGGCAGCGAGCATTTCCGCACCGTTGCCCGGCCCGCTGCACCCGGAAAAGAACCAAAAGAATTCTAACTAAAAATGCCTGGGAGGGTGTTACCCTCCCAGGCATTTTTGATTGGAGTTTCTTCGGTTCCTTCTTTGCAAAGAAGGAACAAAAGCCCTCACCGCAGAGCAGCGCTCACGAACTCGGTGGTGGCACTGCGGAGGTCGGCGTCCAGCTGGGCGTTGACCGCGGCGTCCTCGTTCTGGTAATTGTGGTTGCCTTCCGCGAAGGGTTCCGTGAGTACGGTACTGCCGGGCAGGCTGGACACGGCGGCTTCGGTCTCCGCGATGGTATTGGCGCTCAATACGGTATCCTGGCCGCTGTAGGTGAGCAGTACCGGCAACCCGGCCTCCCGCAGGGCGGCGTTGGGGTCGCTTTGTTCCATCTCCTCCACGAAGGTACCGCTGATCTCCACGCCCCACTTGGTGCCCGCCTTGCCGTTGGCTTTCGCCTCTCCGGCCACGGCCTCCACCTGGCTGAAATCCTCAATGTTCAAAAATTCCAGGCCCTGCAATCCCGTGCCGTTGGCGGGGCTCCAGAGGACCAGCGCCGACACCGGGGCGTAGCCCTGCCGGGCGCTGATCTCCGGGTAGAGGCTGGCCAGACGCCCGCCCATGCTGTGCCCCACCAGGGCGGCCGGGCCGTCGGCGCCGTATTCCCGGGCCATCCAGGTGATGGCGGCGTTCACGTCGGCGGCCATGTTGCCCAGGGTGTACTCGGTGTAGGGTTCGGTGCTGTCGCCGCAGCCCGCGAAATCCAGCCGCACGGTGGCAATGCCCGCTTCGGCCAGGTCGTCGGCCAGCGGCACGAAATGTCCGTCGCCGCCCCGGTTGCCGGTAAAGCCGTGGCAGAGCACCACCACCGGCACCTTGCCGGCCCGGGACAGCTTGGACGGCATCTGTACGGTGGCGGGAATGCTGCCCCGGGGCCCCGGGATCTGGACGGTCTCGGCTTCCGGTACCGGCAGCAGCAGCGCCAGGGCGCCCGCCACGCACAGGGCTATCACGGCAATGCAGAGCCATAGAATCCTCATGGCGCGACGCTGTTTCTTTCGGTTCATGGTCCCCTCCTTTGGTCACGGGTTCGTCGTACCACCATTAAAACGGATTCCCCCGCCTTTGTCAAGCGGGGCTTGTCTTTGTTCCTTCTTTGCAAAGAAGGAACCGAAGAAACTCCCATCAAAAATGCCTGGGAGGGTGTTACCCTCCCAGGCATTTTTAGTTAGAGTTCTTTTGGTTCTTTTCTTGCAAGAAAAGAACAGAAACAAACCTCAGTCGTGCCGGATGGCTTCCAGGGCGCTGATTTTGACGGCGTTGTTGGCGGGCAATACGCCGGAAACCAGGCCCACCAGGGTAGCGAAGACCAGCGCCGCCAGCATGAGCCAGGGCGGGATCACCGATATGGTACTGGACATACCGCCCATATACATGCCACCGCCCAGCAATCCCGACAGATCGATGCTCTGGCCGAACACCGACAGGATCACCGACAGATGGTTGAGGATGAAACTCACCAGCAGACTGATGGCCACCCCGATGACGCCGCCCAGGAACCCGATGCAGGAACTCTCCATCAGGAACATGGTGCGGATATTGCCCAGCTCGCAGCCCAGCACCTTCATGACGCCGATCTCCCGGGTCCGCTCATAGATGGCCATCGTCATGGTATTGATGATGTTGATGGCCGCCACCAGCAGGGATACCGCGGCCACGCCGCCAAAGATCATCTGGCTGCGCACCACCTGTTTCTGCATCTCCTCCCGCTGCTGGTTCATGGAATAGGTGTTCTCGAACCCCAGGTCATGGATGGCCTTCTCCACGTCGGCCACATTTTTCAGGTCGTCCACCTTCACGTAGACCTGGTCATAGGAGGTATTGTTGTTGGTGATCTTGGCCATCTTGTAGTAGGCTTCCTCGATCATTTTCAGGTCCTGGGTGCGCAGGATGATGTTGCTCTGGGTCCACCACCCCTTGCTGGCGTCCTGCTGGATGTGTCCCACCACTTCCAGTTCCCAGGTCTGGGTCTTCTCGGTGGAGCCCTCCCCCGTCTTGATGGTCAGGGTCATTTTGTCCTTGTCCACATTCACAAAGGGGTCCACCTGGTTGCCCTGGGCATCGGTCATGCCCTGCCAGCGGTAGCGGTTGGGGCTGGATTCGCTCTTGCGGGAATCGTAAAAATTATAGCCGGTGTAATCCCCCACCAGGACCTGGATCTTGGTGGCCTTCTTGCTGGCGGGCCCGGTATCGGGCCAGCGGCCCGATGCCAGCTGGAAGCCCATGGGTTCCAGCGCCGTGGGATCCACACCGGTCAGGTTGCCCAGGTCCATCACATAGCGGTCATTGGTGCCCGCCGTGATGCTCCCCTGGAGGGAATAGGCCGACACATAGGCGGTGGCGGCCATCACATGGTCCAGTTGTTTGAAACTTTCGATTGCCTTGTCGTCCAGTTTGAGCGCCTTGCCGTCGGCCCCCACGGCCATGCCGCCGCCATAGACCTGGATCTGGGTCAGGTCGCCCCAGCTCTGCAGCATTTCGTCGTTGGCCTGGCTCTGGGCGATGCCCAGGGAGATCATCAGCACCACCATGCAGGTGCCGATGACCACGCCGATCAGCGTAAGGGCCGTGCGGCCCTTGCGCCGGGTCAGGTTGCGGGCGCTCAGGACGATCTCATCAGAGATCTTCATCGCTGTCCTCGGCTTCCAGCGCGGCCAGGGCCATCGCCTTCTTCTTCTTGCGGCGCTTGATCACCACCACGATGACCACCACGATCACCACGCCGCACACCGCGATCACCGCCCAGCCCCACATGGGCATGCCGGTGGTCTGGGGTTCCTCCATGCCCATGTTGGGGTCCATCATGGAGGGGTCGAAGGTCATTTCCTCGGCGGTGGTGGCGAACTCCTTGGTGATGGTGCGCACTTCGCCGCTGGCGTCCTCGTAGGACAGCGTGATGGTGCCCGACACCGCACCGGCGGAATCGGGGGTGAGGTCAAAGTCCACGCTGCCCTCGGTGCCGGCGTTGAGGTTGCCCAGGTACTGGTATCCGCCGGCGCCCACGTTGGTGCCGGTGAGGCGGGCTTCCAGGTTGGAGACAGGGTTCTTGCCCTTGTTCACGTAGCTTAAGGATACACTGGTGGTCTCGCCCAGCACCACCGAGGCGGGGGCCTTCATCTCGCCCACCTCGAAGCGGTCGGGCTGGCTGATGGGCACCGAGATGGCGGTGGTGCCGGTGACGGCCTTGCCCGAGATGGACCCGGTGCCCGACAGGTTCACCGTGATGTTGGCCACCGTGCCGGTGAACCCGGAGGCGGGCAGCACCGGGAAGGTGACGGTGCGGGTGGTACCGGCGGGCAGGGTGCCCATATAGTTGGAGAGGCTGCCGCTGGACAGCGACACGTTCTCCGGCAGGGTCAGGGATACGATGACATCATTGAGGTCCTCCCCGGCGTCGGTGGCATAGATGCCCAGGGAGAGGACGAACTCCTGCCCGGCCATGACGGTGCCCTCGCCGTAGCTGGAGGACCGCACCAGCAGATTGGGGGAGGTGGTCTGGTCCTTGTCCACGCACTGGCCGATCTGGACGCTGAACTGCTGCATGGGCTTGCTGGTATCCAGGTAGGTCAGGTTGATGGGCAGCGTGTTGCCGCCGCCGTTGTACACCACGTCCCGGAAAAGCAGCACATAGCTGTAGTAGTTATAGTAGGCGTTGTCGGCCTTTTCCTGGTCGCTGGCCTGACCGCCCCGCACCTTGTTCAGGCGGTCGGTGTTGGGGTCATCGTTGCTCTGGAACAGCTGGCCGATCTCGCCGATGCCGGTATACTGGAACACCGACGAGTTGATGCGGGCGGAGATCTCCTCCGCCTTGACGGCGTACCGCGCCGAGGAATGGTCCACCACCTGGAGCACGATGTTCACATGGTCGCCCACGTCCACGGTGGTGATCTCGCCGCCGGCGATGTCGGTGACGGTGTAGCCCACCACATAGACGCCGTCCGATGTGGCGGGGGTGGTGGTATTATTGTTGTTGTTGTTGGTATCGGGTGTCTGGGTGGTGCCGGTACCAGTGCTGTCCGAGGCGGCGTCCTCCGCCAGGACCGGCATGCCCAGCGCAGCCACCAGGGCCAGCAGGGCGATGAGGGACAGGATCCGTTTCAATGTAAGACCTCCAGTTTTCGTTGTCAGGATGGGGACGCCGCGGGCGCTTCCTTGCTGGCGGCGCCGCCGATATCCAGGTTGCCGTGCATATCGGCAAACAGTTCGTCCCGGTGTTTCTGTTTGGTTTCGTCGTCCTGCACGACGCTGGACTGCACCTTGCCGTCCAGAATGGTGACGATGCGGTCGGCACACTGGGCCAGTTCCGGCTCGTGGGTGACCATGACGAAGGTGACCTTCTGGTGTTTGGACATCTCCAGCATGCGGTACAACACCTGTTTGCTGGTCATGGAGTCCAGGTTGCCGGTGGGCTCGTCGGCGAAGATCACCTTGGGGCTGCTCACAAAGGCCCGGGCGATGCCCACACGCTGCTGCTGACCGCCGCTCATCTCGGTGGGCAGATGGTTGGCCCGCCCCAGCAGGCCCATCTGTTTCAGTTCCTTGCGGGCCAGACGCATGCGGGTGGCCTTGTCCACCCCTTTAAAAAGGAGGGGCAGCGCCACGTTCTCCGCCGCCGTCATGGTGGGCAGCAGGTTGTAGCTCTGGAAGATGAACCCCAGGTGGGCCTGGCGGAACCGGGCCAGCTCGGTCTCGGTCATGGCGCTGATTTCGTGCTTGCCGATGAACACCTTGCCCCGGGTGGGCTTTTCCAGCCCGGCCAGCATGTTGAGCAAGGTACTCTTGCCGGAACCCGACTGGCCCACAATACAGCAGAACTCCCCTTTTTCGATGGCCAGGTCCACGTCGTTGAGCGCCACGACGCGCTCCTTGCCCACGGCATAGACTTTGCGCAGTTTTTCGGTGCGGATGATGGGTGCCAAACACCTGCCCCCTTTCCAAGCGGATATTGGCCTTATTCTACCATACTTCGACGGGAAAGAAAAGGCCGCATGATGTAAATTTTGCCCTTTGCGCCCCTGCAGAAAGGGCACTCGTACCTATAAACGAGGCAGGTCCGCGGTATTTTGCAGATTTTGGAAAAAAAGTTATTTTACAACAGTTTTTCAGGGACAGTCGGACACAGGCAGGCAGCCCATTTTCCTGTATCTGTAGGGCGGGGATTTATCCCCGCCGCGGGGTGGGGCCGTTACCGCCAAATTGTCCGGCGGGGTCAAGACCCCGCCCTACAACCGAAATTTCATTCAATCTATATATAAAAAATGCATGGTCAATGACCATGCATTTTTGGTTGGAGTTTCTTCGTTCTGCTTCCCTGCAAAGACAGGCCCGGAGTTTTCCGCAGCCACAGCTTCACGGGGTAAATGGTTGGAGTTTCTTTGCCTACTTTCTTTGCAAAGAAAGTAGGTGCAAAGAAAGTAGGTCACTCGATGCCCGTCACCTGCCAGACGCCGTCGGTGAGGGTCAGGGATATGACGCCGGTATATTGCTGGGGGTCCTCCCCTTCCGGGCCCGCCGTGACGGTATATTCATACCGGCACTGGCTGTCGTCGCCGGTATCGGCCGCCTGCAGGTCCACCTCCTGGGCCACCACCTCGGTGGACGGCCAGGCCATGAGCACCCGGCTCAACACCCGGTTGGACAGCACGGCCTCCTCGGCCTCCGGGCTGAGCCTGTCCCCCACCCGGTCCATCAGGTACTCCTCCAGGGCGCTCTCGCCGGTGGCGCTGTCCGCCAGGGCCTCCTCAAAATCCGAATACTCCTGGGCCCCCGCGCTGTACAGCTCGGTCAATACCTCCCGGGCGGTCTCCTCCGCCGTGGCCTGGGTGCCCGCTGCCGTGGTCTGGCTGGACTGCCCGCTGCATCCCGTCAGAAGAGCCGCCGCCAGCAGCAGCGCCGCCCATCCTGTCCGTTTCATCCGCAATCCCTCCTCGTTTCCGCTTTCCTTATTAAAACTAAGCATACCCGTCCCCGCCGCCCCGGTCAAGAAAAAAGGTTGACAAATTTGGGCGTTCTGTTATGGTTAAGATATACAAAAAAGGGGGATTTTACCCATGTCAGACGCCTACACCATCCATCCCATCGCCCGCATCCACACCGACTTCTCCGACAAATTCGGCATTCCCCGGCAGAGCAGCCTCGTGCCGGAACTCACCGCCCGCATCGTCTTCGAGCCGGAATACCGGGACCCCAACGCCCTGGTGGGGCTGGACGGCTACAGCCACCTGTGGCTGATCTGGCAGTTTTCCACCGTGGCCGAGGAGTACGCCGCGGGCAAGAAATGGCGTCCCACCGTGCGGCCGCCGCGCCTGGGCGGCAACGTGCGGCGGGGGGTGTATGCCACCCGCAGCCCCTACCGCCCCAACGCCCTGGGCCTTTCCTGCGTGGAGCTGGCGGGCATCGAGGGCTGCGACCTGCTGGTGAAGGGCGCCGACCTCCTGGACGGCACCCCCATCTACGACATCAAACCCTACCTGCCCTGCGTGGACGCCCACCCCGACGCCCGGGGCGGGTTCACGGCCCGGACCGCCGGCTACGCCCTGGACGTGGTGTGCGACGCGGCCCTTTTGGGCAAAGTGCCAAAGGAAAAGCGGGCGGCCCTGCTGGGCGTGCTGAAAAACGACCCCCGGCCGGGGTATCAGCACGACCCCGCACGGGTGTACACGCTGGATTTTGGGCAGAACAAGGTGCGGTTCACGGTGGACGGACAAACGCTGACGGTACGGGAGATTCTTTGATTTTCGCAGCACGTGAAATTCTTCACAAAGTGACATTTTTCGGACTGCTGTGAAACGCCGGATGGAACGTTTGTGGAAAAATAGTCAAAATGCACACATCCGCCCCCAAAATCTGTGCAACATTCTCACCAAAAACCCTTTACGAATCGAGTGGTTTTTTGGTACAATAAAGCTATGCAAAAGCGTCTTTCTAGCAGTGTGCCCGGGGCAAAACACAGGCAGACTGCCGGGCAGGCGTGGGCCTGTGCGGGGGCAAAAGCCCGTGCAGAATGCAAAACTACTCTTGAAAATGGAGGAAGAAAAATGCCCAGAGCAAAACAGTCTATGGACGGCAATACCGCTGCGGCGCACGTAGCCTATGCGTTCACCGATGTGGCTGCCATCTACCCCATCACTCCGTCCAGCCCCATGGCTGATACGGTGGACCAGTGGAGCGCTGCCGGCCTGAAGAACATCTTCGGCAACCAGGTCAAGGTTGTGGAGATGGAGTCCGAAGCCGGTGCCGCCGGTGCTGTGCACGGTTCTCTTGGTACCGGTGCCATCACCACCACCTTCACCGCATCCCAGGGCCTGCTGCTGATGATCCCCAACATGTACAAGATCGCAGCCGAGCAGCTCCCCTGCGTCTTTGACGTGAGTGCCCGTACCGTCGCCACCCAGTCCCTGAACATCTTCGGTGACCACAGCGACGTTTACGCCACCCGTCAGACCGGTTTCGCCATGCTGTGCGAATCCAACCCGCAGGAAGTCATGGACCTGTCCCCCGTGGCGCACCTGTCTGCCATCGAGGGCCGCGTTCCCTTCGTGAACTTCTTCGACGGTTTCCGTACTTCTCATGAGATCCAGAAGATCGAGAAGTGGGACTACGAAGATCTGAAGGAAATGTGCAACATGGACGCCGTCGCGAAGTTCCGTGCCGAGGCGCTGAACCCCGAGCATCCCAAGACCCGCGGCAGCCATGAGAACGGCGACATCTTCTTCCAGCACCGCGAGGCCTGCAACACGGCTTACGAGGCGCTGCCCGCCGTCGTGAAGAAGTACATGGACAAGATCAACGCCAAGATCGGCACCAACTACGATCTGTTCAACTACTACGGCGCCCCCGATGCTGACCGCGTCATCATCGCCATGGGTTCCATCTGCGACGTGGCCGAGGAAGTCATCGACTACCTGACTGCCAAGGGCGAGAAGGTCGGCCTGGTGCTCGTCCGTCTGTACCGTCCCTGGGTGTCTGAGGCCCTGCTGAAGGTCCTGCCCAAGACCGTCAAGAAGATCGCGGTCCTCGACCGTACCAAGGAGCCCGGCTCTCTGGGCGAGCCCCTCTACCTGGATGTCGCCGCCACCCTGCGTGAGGCCGGCATGAACGACATCGTGCTGACCGGCGGCCGCTACGGCCTGGGCAGCAAGGATACCCCGCCGTCCAGCGTCTTCGCTGTCTACACCGAGCTGGCCAAGGACGCTCCCAAGAGCCGTTTCACCATCGGCATTGTGGATGATGTCACCAACCTGAGCCTGCCCGAGGTCAAGCCCGCACCCATCACCTCCGCCCCCGGCACCAAGGAGTGCAAGTTCTGGGGTCTGGGCGGTGACGGCACCGTCGGCGCCAACAAGAACTCCACCAAGATCATCGGCGACCACACCGACAAGTACATCCAGGCCTACTTCCAGTATGACTCCAAGAAGACCGGCGGTGTGACCATCAGCCATCTGCGTTTCGGCGACAAGCCCATCCGCAGCCCCTACTACATCAACCAGGCCGACTTCGTGGCCTGCCACAACCCCGCCTACATCCACATGGGCATGAAGATGGTGCAGGATGTCAAGCCCGGCGGCGTCTTCATGATCAACTGCCAGTGGACTGACGAGGAGCTGGATCAGCACCTGAACGCTGCCGACAAGAAGTACATTGCCGACAACAACATCCAGCTGTACACCATCAACGCCATCGACAAGGCCATCGAGATCGGCATGGGCAAGCGCACCAACACGATCCTGCAGTCCGCCTTCTTCAAGCTGGCTGACGTTATGCCCATCGACGAGGCCGTCGAGTACATGAAGGCCGCCGCCAAGAAGAGCTACGGCAAGAAGGGCGACGCCGTTGTTGAGATGAACTGGAAGGCCATCGATGCCGGCGTGGACGCTGTCCACAAGGTCACCGTGCCCGACAGCTGGCACAACCCCGCTCCCGATGCCGCTCCTGCCGACCTGAAGGGTCCCGCCCCGCTGGTCAAGCAGATCCGCGATGTCATGGAGCCCGTCGCCCGTATGGACGGCGACAGCCTGCCGGTCTCTGCCTTTGCCCACAACCCCAACGGCGAGTGGGAACTGGGCGCTTCCGCCTACGAGAAGCGCGGCACCGCCGTCATGGTGCCCGAATGGGATCCCTCCAAGTGCATTCAGTGCAACAACTGTGCTTTCGTCTGCTCTCACGCCACCATCCGCCCGTTCTGCCTGACCGCCGACGAGCTGGCCAAGGCCCCCGAGAGCCTGAAGAGCGCCGACACCAAGCCCAAGGCCAGCGAGTACAAGTTCACCATCGCTGTGTCTCCTCTGGACTGCATGGGCTGCGGCGAGTGCGTCACGGTCTGCCCGACCAAGGCCATCGAGATGAAGCCCCAGGAGAGCCAGTCCGCTCAGCAGGCTGCTTTCGACTACTGTGTCGAGAACATCCGCAAGAAGGACAACGTCCCCGGTGTGGTTTCCGAGATCTCCGTCAAGGGTTCTCAGTTCAACCAGCCGCTGCTTGAGTTCTCCGGCTCCTGCGCTGGCTGTGCCGAGACTTCCTACGCCCGCCTGATCACCCAGCTGTTCGGCGAGAAGATGTTCATCTCCAACGCCACCGGCTGCTCCTCCATCTGGGGCGGCACCGCTTCCATCAGCCCGTACACCACCAACAAGGAGTCCGGCTGTGGTCCCGCCTGGATCAACTCTCTGTTCGAGGACAACGCCGAGCATGGCCTCGGTATGCAGATCGGCTACGAGACCATCCGTGAGAACCTGATCAAGAAGGTTGTCGCGCTGAAGGGCAAGAACGCCGAGCTGGATGCTGTCATCGACAAGTTCATCGAGACCAAGGGCAACACCAAGGCCAACGATGCCCCCGCCAAGGCGCTGATTGCTGCGCTGGAAGCCTGCGGCTGCGACGAGGCCAAGGAGATCCTGAAGGACAAGCAGTACCTGGCCAAGAAGAGCTTCTGGATCTTCGGCGGCGACGGCTGGGCCTACGACATCGGTTACGGCGGCCTGGATCACGTCCTGGCTTCCGGCCACGATGTGAACGTTATGGTCTTCGACACCGAGATGTACTCCAACACCGGCGGACAGGCTTCCAAGGCCTCCAACATCGGTGAGGTCTGCCAGTTCGCTGCTGCCGGCAAGGAGATCAGCAAGAAGAGCCTGGCCGAGATCTGCATGACCTACGGCTACATCTACGTTGCCCAGATCGCTCTGGGTGCCAACATGGCTCAGGCTGTCAAGGCCATTGCCGAGGCCGAGGCGTATCCCGGCCCGTCCATCATCATCGGCTACGCTCCCTGCGAGCTGCACGGTGTCAAGGGCGGCATGACCAACTGCCAGAACGAGATGAAGAAGGCTGTGGAGGCCGGTTACTGGAACCTGTTCACCTTCAATCCCGCCAACAAGGCCGAGGGCAAGAACCCCTTCACCCTGACCTCCAAGGCCGGCGATATGAGCAAGTATCAGGACTTCCTGAACAACGAGACCCGTTACAGCCGTCTGGCCCGCGCCTTCCCCGAGCGTGCGAAGGAGCTGTTCGCCAAGAACCAGGAAGCTGCCAATGCCCGTTACGAGCACCTGACCCGCCTGGTCGACCTGTACAAGTAAGAGTCGCCTGATTCGTCCTTTCTTTGCAAAGAAAGGACCAAAGAAACTCTGAATAAAAATCCCCGTCCGGGTTCCCCCGGGCGGGGATTTTTGTTGGGAGCTCTCGGCCCTTCCTTACCAGAAGGGAGGATCCAGCCGACCCTGTATGTGCCGGTCACGGGGTGGGGAACAACCACATCCCATTTTCCTGTATCTGTAGGGCGGGGATTCTTCCCCGCCGCAGGGTGTGGCCGTTACCGCCAAATGCTCCGGCGGGGACGGGGGATTCCCCCTGTTGGGCTGCCCGGTCCACCCGTCTGTTTTCCGGCCCCTTGTCCTTTTCTCTGCCTGGGGTTTGTCTCTTCTGTACAAGAGGTGCCGGGGGAATCCAATA
Source organism: uncultured Subdoligranulum sp. (assembly GCF_963931595.1). Taxonomy (GTDB): domain Bacteria; phylum Bacillota; class Clostridia; order Oscillospirales; family Ruminococcaceae; genus Gemmiger. The sequence continues at coordinate 2,722,936 of NZ_OZ007030.1, read as the reverse complement.
AAAAATCCCGCTATGGAATCCATAGCGGGATTTTTTGATTGGAATTTCTTCGGTTTTTGCCTTGCCGCGGCAGAGGGGCCAGCCGCCCTTTTGCCGCAACGCGTGATGCACGGGTCAAAAGATTGGAGTTTCTTTGCCTACTTTCTTTGCAAAGAAAGTAGGTGTAAAGAAGGAACAAAACTCAAGCCAGGACAAAGGTCTGGATGCCCCAGATGGCCAGGACGACGATGCCCAGGGCGATACGGTACCAGCCGAAGGCGGTGAAGGTATGTTTCTTCACATAATTCATGAGGAACCGGATCGCGGCCATGGACACCACGAAGGCCACCACGCAGCCCACCACCAGAGCCAGGACTTCCGGCAGGGTGAAGCTGCTTCCGCCCGCCAGGTATTTGACCACTTTGAGGCCGGAAGCGCCCGCCATGACGGGGATGGCCAGGAAGAAGGTGAACTGGGACGCGCAGGGGCGGCTCATACCGCAGAGCAGGCCGCCCACGATGGTGGCGCCGCTGCGGGAAGTACCGGGGATCATGGCCAGCACCTGCCAGGCACCCACCAGCACGGCCTGCTTGTAGGTGATGCGGCTGAGCTTGGTGGTGGAAGGCACCCGGGGCCGGCGCTCGATGAGGATGAACGCCACGCCGTAGACGATGAGCATGATGGCGACCACGATGCTGTTATACAGGTGTGCGTCCAGCCAGTCGTCCAGCAAAAAGCCCAGCACGGCGGCGGGCAGGCAGGCCACGATGATTTTCAGCCACAGCCGCACCACCGGCCAGCGCAGATGCTTGGAGAATCCGGAATCCCGGCCGTTGTCGGCGCAGAAGGGCCACAGCTTCTTGAAATACAATACCACCACGGCCAGGATGGCGCCCAGCTGGATGACGACGCGGAACATGGACATGAACTCCTCGTCGAAGCTGAACTTGAGCAGCTGCTCGGCCAGGATCATGTGGCCGGTGCTGGAGATGGGCAGCCATTCGGTGATGCCCTCGATGACACCGTAAACGACCGACCGCAACAGATCAAACGCTAATTCCATGGGGAACAATGCCTCCTTACAATTCGCGATACTATCATACCATAAATCCGGCGGGACAGGGTACTGTTTTTTTCGAGAATTTACAACTATTTTCTGTACGGATTGGCAAAAGCGCCAAAATCGTCTTGCCGTTTTTGGTCCATGCCACTATAATAAGGGTATCTGTAACGATAAAGAGGGAACAGGGAATATGTATACAACCGTATTGTTTGATCTGGACGGCACCTTGCTGAACACCATCGACGACCTGGCGGATTCCGCCAACCGGGTGTGCGCGGCCCACGGCTGGCCCACCTACGATGTGGCGCAGTACCGTTATTTTGTGGGCAACGGCATCCCCAAGCTGGTGGAGCGGTTCAGCCCGGAATCGGAGCGCACGCCGGAAAAGCTGGCCGCCACGCTGAAAGAGTTTGACATCCAGTACGGCGCCCACAAATTCGACAAGACGGCGCCCTACCCGGGCATGCCGGAACTGCTGGCCCGGCTGCACGAGAAAGGCATCCGGATGGCGGTATACTCCAACAAGGCCGACGAATTCGCCGGGGACGTGGTGGCGCGGTACTTTGACCGCCGCCTTTTTGAGGTCATCCGGGGCGCGCGGCCGGGGGTTCCCACCAAGCCCGCGCCGGAAGGCACCCGGGCGCTGATGGAACATCTGGGCGTGGACCCGGCTTCCGGGAAAGTGCTCTACGTGGGGGACAGCAACGTGGATGTTGCCACCGCCCACAACGCGGGGCTGCCCTGCTGCGGCGTGCTGTGGGGGTTCCGCACCCGGGAGGAACTGCAGGAGGCGGGCGCCGAATACCTGGCCGCCACCGCCGCCGACCTGGAGAAGGTTATTCTGGGGTAAACCCGGGCACAGTCGATGCCCCGGCACATCCCGTTTTCGTTTATCTGCAGGGCGGGGATTCATCCCCGCCGCGGGGTGTTGCGGTAGCCGCCGGATTCTTCGGCGGGGTCAAGACCCCGCCCTACAACCCAAACCGCAAATTTCCGGGGTATACTATTGGAATTCTTTTGCCTGGTTTCCCTGTAAGGGCAAGGCAGGGGATGTACCCCGGCCGCAGCGTCACGGGTAATATGATTGGAGTTTCTTTGCCTGCTTTCTTTGTGCCGCGGCGTAAGGGCGAGCCGCCCTTCTGCCGCAGCGCGTGATACACGGGCAAAAGATTGGAGTTTCTTTGCCTACTTTCTTTGCAAAGAAAGTAGGTGCAAAGAAAGTAGGGAATTCTACAAAATCTGTAAAGGAGATAGGGTACAATGATTGCGCAGCACTACAAAGATATGCTGGGAGCGAAGTCGGTGATTCGGGAAATTTCCGAATGGAGCACGGCGCGGGGCAAGGAGATCGGATACGACAACGTATTTGACTATTCGCTGGGCAATCCGTCGGTACCCTGTCCGCCGCAGTTCACCGAAGCCTGCCTGGACCTGCTGGAACACACCGACCCGGTGGCGCTGCACGGGTACACTCCCACGCTGACGCTGCCGGAGGTTCGCGCCCAGGTGGCGGAAAGCCTGAACCGGCGTTTCGGGATGGACTACACGGCGGACCACATCTTCATGACTTCGGGCGCGGCGGGCGCGCTGGCCCATGCCGTGCGTTGCGTGGCGGTGCCGGGCCAGAACGTGGTGACCTTTGCGCCGTTTTTCCCGGAATACAAGCCCTACATGGAGGGCGCCGGGCTGACGCTGCGTGTGGCGCCGCCCCGTGTGGAGGACTTCCAGATCAACTTTGAGGCGCTGGACGGTCTCGTGGACGAGAACACCGCCGCGGTGCTGATCAACTCGCCCAACAATCCCAGCGGCGTGGCCTACAGCGCCGAGACGCTGACCCGGCTTGCCGACTACCTGACCGCCGCCGGCAAGAAATACGGCCACCACATCTTCCTTATCTCCGATGAACCCTACCGGGAGATCTCCTTCGGCGGGGTGGAGGTGCCCTACCCGGCCAAGTTCTACGCCGACACGCTGACCTGCTACTCCTTCTCCAAGAGCCTGAGCGTGCCGGGCGAGCGCATCGGCTATGTGGCGGTGAACCCCCACGCTGAGGACGCCGCCTATATTGTGCCCATGTGCGGGCAGATTTCCCGCGGCACCGGCCACAACTGCCCGTCGGGGCTGTTCCAGTGGGCGGTGGGCCGCTGCATCGACCTGACCAGCGACCTGAAAGTCTACGAGACCAACATGAACCTGATCTACGACGAGCTGAAGAAGCTGGGCTTCACGGTGAACAAGCCGGACGGCACCTTCTACATCTTCCCCAAAGCCCTGGAAGAGGACGCCAACGCCTTCTGCCGCAAGGCGATGGCCTACGACCTGGCGCTGGTACCGGGTGACACCTTCGGGTGCCCGGGGTATTTCCGGATGGCCTACTGCATCGGCACCGACAAGGTGCGCCGCAGCTTTGCGGCGCTGGAAAAATTCGTGCACGAGGTGTACGGGGTAGAAATTTAACCCAATCCGGCTATCCCTGCACCGGGCGGCCGACGCCTTCCGGGCGCTGCCCCCTCACGGGTTATACTGTTGGAGTTTCTTCGGTTCCTTCTTGCACGGGAGCCTCCACGTACCGGGCGGCCTACGCCTTCCGGGCGCAACCTCCTCACGGTTTATTCTGTTAGAGTTTCTTCGGTTCCTTCTTTGCAAAGAAGGAACAAAACGAAAAGGATGGACACTATGACGATTGTACGCCGCATCATTCCGCTGGTGCTTGCCGCAACGATACTGGCGGGCTGTTCCCGCAAACCGAAGGACCCGGACCCGGTTCCCACGCCGGCGGTGACGGCCACGCCCACGCCGGCGCCCACCGCCACGCCGGAAAGTGCGCTGGTGATGGCCACGGCTTCGACGAACGCCACCAAGGACGCGCCCCAGGTCACCGATCCCACCACCTGGGACGAGGCGGGCAAGGCACTGATGGAATCGCTGGCCGAGCAGTTTGCCGGCGACGGCATGACGCTGGACGCCCAGGAAGGTTTTCCGTATCTCGTGGCGGTGAACCGGGCGGCCAGCACGGTGACGGTGTACACGGCGGACGAGGACAACCGGTACACGGTGCCTTTCATGGCGATGGTATGCAGCGGCGGCGAGGACACGCCCACCGGTTACTGGACCACGCCGGTGAACTATGACTGGCGGCTGCTGATGGGCCCCAGCTACGGGCAGTACGCCACCCGGATTTATGGCGGGTACCTGTTCCACAGCGTGCCCTACTACAGCCAGCACAAGGACGACGTGGAGTACGACGAGTTCAACGAGCTGGGCAGTCTGGCCAGCCTGGGCTGCATCCGGCTGGCGGTGGTGGACGTGAAGTGGATCTATGACAACTGTCCCATCGGCACGCCGGTGGTGATCTACGACGACGCCGAGAACCCCGGCCCCATGGGCAAGCCGGGGACGATCTACACCGACCCGAAAGACGAGGATAAGCGGGGCTGGGATCCCACCGACCCCGACCCGGCCAATCCCTGGGACGACAGTTACCTCACCGGCACGGCCATCCGCAGCCAGGAGGCCTGGGACCAGTGGGACGCCGAGCATGAGAACTGGCTGTCCAGCCTGACCCCCACCGACCTCCAGGGCTGGAGCACCGATTCCAGCATCGTGGGTACGCGGGGATGATTGTCCTTTCTTTATAAAGAAAGGACCAAAGAAATTTTAACCAAAAATGCATGGTCATACGACCATGCATTTTTCTATATAAACTGTCGTTATCCGTAGGGCGGGGAGTATCCCCGCCGCGGAATTTTGCGGTAACCGTTAAATTGTCCGGCGGGGTCAAGACCCCGCCCTACAGCCAACCCATTCTTTTGTTTTATATAAAAAATGCACGGTCTATGACCGTGCATTTTTCTTTGGAATTTCTTCGGTTCCTTCTTTGTAAAGAAGGAACAAAATCATTCCGCCAACGTAATGTAATACACCGGGCAGCGGGCCACATCGGTAAGGAGCTGCGCCGACTGGATGTCCAGCACGCTTTGGGCCAGGTCCAGCAGCTCGTCGGCCTCATAGATGTACCCGTAGAGCACAAACCCGCCCGAGAGATCCTTACTCTTTACCGCCTCGGCCAGGCTTTCCGCCTCGTCGCCGCAGTGGGCCTGGTAGACGGCCTCGCGGCGGGCGAATTCCGGCAGGAAAAGGTCGGGGGCCACATCGTAGCCCGCCTTGTTCAGCACCACCGCCGGCAGGGAAGCGGTATCCGCCAATGCGGGCTCCCGCCCCGCATACTGGGTGTAGAGATAGCCGTTGCCCTCTGTCAGATGGGCCGCCAGCACCGGCACCAGCACCACCAGGACCATCAGCGGCTCCCACTGGGGGAACAGCTCGGTCAGCCGGGCCAGCACCACGGTGGCCGCCAGGATCAGCGGCCCGTAGAGCAGCACATAGTAGCGGTCCGCCTCAAAGGGGGCGGCCTTGTCGATGACCACAATGTAGAAAAGCCCCGCCAGCGCCAGCATGCAGGCGAACAGCCCCATGCCCCGGGGCCGACAACCCTTTTTCCAGAGCAGCGCCGCCGCCAGCAATACCAGCAGCGCCCACAGCACGGCGCCGCCGAACTGGGCCCCCAGCAGGTTGAGCACCCGGCCCACGCTGGCCGCCCAGTCCGAGAGGGTGCTCAGATCAAAGAAGCTGCCCAGGGCCTGCTTGCCCCGGGACCCCGAGAAGATGTGCTGCTTCATGGTGGGGAAGGCGAGGTAGGCCAGCCCCAGCCCGCCGAACTCCGCCACCACATACATGGCGGCGGTCTTCCAGCGGCGGGTTAAGAGCAGCCACAGCCCGAACAGGCCGCAGAAGAAGAAACAGAACACCAGGAAGAAATACTGGGTCAGCGCCCCGGCCAGGGTGGCCGCGGCCAGCCCCACAAAGACCCAGCGGGGTTTCTGCCCGGCCAGCAGCTGACGGTAGAGCGTCAGGTGAGCCAGCACCAGCAGCACCGTTTCCAGCATGAGCAGGGCGTACATCCGGGTAAAGACCGCCATGCCCTGGCTGCCGATGTTGAGCAAAAACACCGCCGCCGCCACCCAGGACACCCAGAACCGACCGGTCATGCGGCGGGCGGCCCAGTAGAGGGCGAAGGCGCCCCCCAAAAGACAGAGAAAGTTGGGCAGGATCCCCACCCAGGGCAGGGACATGCCGGGGAAGAGGCACTCAAAGGTGTAGACCACGCAGTAGTAAAGCGGCGGGTGCACATCGATTTTCTGGTTGTTCCAGGGGATGGCATAGTCGAAGGCCCGGTCGGGGTGGAGGGCGCTTTCATACAGGCTGCCCTGCTGCCAGGTATCCAGGTAGCCCTCCTGGAGGGCGTAGAATCCCCCCGGATAGTTGGTCAGCTCGTAGGTATACAGCTCGTCCACATGGTAGCCCTGTTTGCGCAGGCCGTAGAAGATCATCAGGGCCAGGGCCGCCGCCAGCAGCAGGGCCACCGCCAGCAGATACCGTTTTTTCCGTTGTGCCATAGGGCCATCCTTCCTGTACACAGCAAAAAGGCCCGCCAGCAAAGTGGCGGGCCGCATGTTTTTACGCTTCGGCGTTTTCTGCCTGGTCAACGACAAAGCGCCACAGTTCACCGATCGTCATATCCACGTTCAGTTCGCTCTCGTCGATCTCGACGCCCAGCGCTTCCCCCAGCGCCCAGGCCAGTTCCACCATGTCCTCATGGTCGGCGCCCAGGTCGCTGAGCGCTACGCTCCGGTTCAGTTCCGCCGTATCACAGCTGAACTGTTCGGCCAAAAGCTCCTGCAGTTCCTCGAACGTCACTCTGTGTTCCCCCTCTCACTGGGAAGTTTTCTTTTATGATACAGGGCAGCACCCCATTCGTCAAGGGGTTGCAAGGGTATAAAAGCACAAAATTACTGGCTTTCTTTTGTGGAATCTGCCGGATGCGGGGCCGGTAATTGCGGCTGTGCGTTCAAAATCCGCATGAATTCTTCGCCCGAGATGGTCTCCTTTTCATACAAATACTGGGCGATCTCATCCAGTTTCCGTTTATTCTCCGCCAGCAGCTTGAGGGCTTTCTGGTGGGCTTCCTTTACCAGCTCCACCACCTTGGCGTCCACCGCCGCGGCGGTCTGCTGGCTGCAGGCCAGGCTGGCGTCGCCGCCCAGATAGGCGTTGTTCACCGTTTCCAGGGCCACCATGTCGAAGTCGTCGGTCATGCCGTAGCGGGTCACCGCCGCCCGGGCCAGCTTGGTGGCCTGCTCAATGTCGTTGGAGGCGCCGGTGGTGATGGAGTGGAAGATCAGCTCCTCGGCCGCCCGGCCGCCGGTAAAGGTGGCGATCTTGTTGAGGATCTCCTCCCGGGTCATGAGGGTGTGGTCCCCCTCGTCCACCTGCATGGTGAAGCCCAGGGCGCCCGAGGTGCGGGGCACGATGGTGATCTTCTGCACGGGGGCGCTGTGGGTCTGGAGGGCCGCCACCAGGGCATGGCCCACCTCGTGGTAGGCCACGATGCACTTTTCCTTGTCGTTCAAAATCTTGTTCTTCTTCTGGGCGCCCGCCAGGATGGTGTCCACCGCCTCCTGGAGGTCGAACTGGGTCACGGCCTTGCGGCGGTGACGCACGGCGCAGAGGGCCGCCTCGTTGATGATGTTGGCCAGCTCGGCGCCGGAAGCACCGGGGGTCATGCGGGCCACGATGGCAAAGTCGCAGTCGGGGCCCAGTTTCACCTTTTTGGCGTGGAGCCGCAGGATGCTCTCCCGGCCTTTCAGGTCGGGCAGTTCCACCGGCACACGGCGGTCAAAACGGCCGGGACGGGTCAGCGCCGGGTCCAGGGATTCGGGGCGGTTGGTGGCGGCCAGGATCACCACGCCCTTGGTGGCGTCGAAGCCGTCCATTTCGGTGAGCAGCTGGTTCAGCGTCTGTTCCCGCTCGTCGTTGCCGCCCACGGCCCCGGCGCCGTCACGCTTCTTGCCGATGGTATCGATCTCATCGATGAAGACGATGCAGGGGGCTTTCTCGCCGGCCTGCTTGAAGAGGTCCCGCACCTTGGAGGCGCCCATGCCCACGAACATCTCCACGAACTCGCTGCCCGCGATGGAGAAGAAGGGCACGCCGGCCTCACCGGCCACGGCCCGGGCCAGCAGCGTCTTGCCGGTACCCGGAGGGCCCACCAGCAGCACGCCCTTGGGCATCTTAGCGCCGATGTCCTCGTATTTCTTGGGGTTGTGCAGGAAATCCACGATCTCCTGCAGGCTTTCCTTGGCCTCGTCCTCGCCGGCCACGTCCTGGAACTTGATGCCGGTCTTGTCGTCCACCACGTACTGCTTGGCGCCGGACTTGCCTCCGAACAGCATGGCGTTGGCGCCACCCATGCCCTGCATCCGTTTGGCCAGCCAGCGGTTGGCGAACCAGAACAGCACGATCACGGGCAGCATGCTGAGGATCAGGTTGAGCAGAGAATCCCAGATGGTGGGATTCTGGTAGACCGTGCCGAACTCCACCCCGGCGTTTTCCAGCCGGTTCACGAGGTCGCCGTCCTGGGCGATGGCGTTGGTCTTGTAGGCCTGGTCCTGGTTGTCCACAAAGTAGATCTGCTGATCTTCCAGCTGGACGGTGGTCAGCTGCTTGTCCTCCAGCATCTGAAGGAAGGTGCTGTAGTTGACGCTTTTCACGCTGGCCTGCATCATAGCAGGGAACAGAAAGATGTTGCCCAGCAGCAGCAACACCAGGATCACGGCATAGCCGATCCAGAGTTTTTTCTTGGGATCTTTGGGAGGGGTCGTTTCTTTCATGGGTATTCACTCCTTACAAAGGATAGCATGCACCGAAATCATGAACCGCATGTGAATGGATTTTGAACGAATCGAAAAATCCGCGCAGTTATCGGGTTTTTGGGGACCGGCGGGGGACTTTTCCACACTTTCCACCGAGTTATCCACGGTGGAATGGTGGAAAACTCTGTGGAAACTGTGGAAAACCGGGTGGAAAACCGGGGAATTTTCCCGAAACCGACGGATTGCCGTCCAAATCGATGGGGAAAGTTTCCACAGTTCTTCACAAGGGACGGAAAAACCGCCCGGGGAAACTCCTTCCGGGCGGTGGAAAACAGTTTTACGCAGGGCTGAGGCGGGTGGAAAACTTCCCAAACACCGGCAGGATACCCTCATTGTACCCTTTTCCTGCAAAAAATGAAAACATTTTTCCAATTATTGCACAATTTTAAATATTTTGTATAACTATTGGCAATATTTGTAACAAGTCGGCAACATCTGTCGTTATAGTATATAAGAGAGAATGAAAAATGTATCGCCAGAAGGAGGGCTGTTCCATGTCCAACGCCATTGCATTGCAGGAAGTTTTTGTTTCGCCGTCCAACACCCGGCCGCTGCTGCGGCGGGCGCGGCGGCTGACGGATTTCCGGTTCAAGGACCTGCATCTCGACCTGCGGGCCCACCGGGTGTTCCGCGGCGAGGAGGAAGTGGCGCTGACGCCCCGGGAATACGCCCTGCTGGAAACGCTGGTGCGCAACCGCAACATAGTGCTGACCCGCAGCCAGCTGCTGACCGACGCCTGGGGGTATGATTATATCGGGGCCAGCCGCACGGTGGATGTGCACATCAACCGGGTGCGGCGCAAGCTGGGGCTGGAACAGGACATCCAGACGGTGTTCAAGGTGGGCTACCGCCTCAATACCCGGGGGAATCTGTGACCCACCGGGCCGCCAGTGCCTGCCGTTCGGCTTGGGCCAGCTCGGGCCAGCCGGTGTTTTCCCACAGGGAAGCGTAGCGGTAGAGCCCCACCCCGCCGATGCCCAGGGATTCCAGGGCGTCCAGCTGGTCGGCCAGGGCGTGGCCGCTCTGCCATTCGGCGGCGCCGGCCGTGGAGCCGTCCCCGTCGCCGATGCGGTAGGCGCCCAGCCCCACATAGAGGGCCACGCCCCCGTTCCGGGGCAAGTCTGCCCAGCGGGCGGCCAGCGTATCCAGACTGTGGGCGGTGTCGCCGTCCTGCGTATACGTCAGCCCCCAGTAGAGCTGGGGCATCAGATAGTCCACGTAGCCGCCCTGTGCCAGCCACAGGGCGGCGTCGCTGTATTGGCCGTCGTAGCAGAGGTCGGGGTCGCCCAGGGGGGCCACCCCCAGCCGCAGGCCGTACCGGGCGGTGACGCCGTGGCAGAGGGCCATAAGGGCGTTCACGTTGTCCCGCCGCCAGTCCTCCAGCGAGAGGCCGGTGTCCGCCGCGGCGTACTCGGCCGCATCAAAGGCGGCGGAAGTGGTGGGGTAGAAGTAGTCGTCAAAATGGATGCCGTCCAGGTCGTAGTTTTGGCACAGTTCCTCCACGCCGTCGGCGATGTACTGCCGCACGGCGGGGTTGGCGGGGTCGAGATAGCTGCCCGATTGGGTCTCTTTGACCCAGTCGGGGTGGGTTATGGCGGGGCTCTCGTCGCAGAGGGCGGGCACGCCCCCCGCCTGGATGCGGTAGGGGTTGACCCAGGCTTCCAGTTTCAGGTCCCGGGCGTGGGCAGCCTGTACCAGCAGAGCCAGCGGGTCGAAGCCGGGGTCCTGGCCCTGGGTGCCGGTGCAGAGGTGACTGAAGGGGAAGTAGCGGCTTGGATACAGCGCATCCCCGAAGGGCCGCACCTGGGCCAGCACCACGGTGGCCCCCACCGACGCGATGTTGTCCAGCATGGCGGCAATGTCCCGGGAGAAGGCGTCGGCACTGGAAAAATCCATCTGCTGCCATTCCAGATAGCTGACCCAGACGGCGCGATAAGGCCTGTCCCGGGCGGCGGGAACAGCGGTGACGGCGGGCGCCGGGCTGGGGGTGGGGGCAGCGGTTTCGGGGACAGGCGCGGCGGGAGAGAAGAGCAGCGGCGCCGCCAGCACCGAGAGAAGCAGGACGAGGGCGGCCAGCGCCCAACCCAGACGAGACATAGTTCCATCCCCCTTTGGCACAAGGTATGTGGGGACGGGCCAAAAAATGACGCGGGACTTGGCAATGGGCTCAAATTGTGGTATACTAATGTGTACGACTGATGCGGGCCATTAGCTCAGTTGGTCAGAGCTGGCGGCTCATAACCGCTTGGTCCCGGGTTCAAGTCCTGGATGGCCCACTCATAAAAGAACGTCCCCGACCCGGGGACGTTTTTTTATTGAAAAAGGCCATCCAGGACTTGAACAGCCCGTAAGACGACAGTCCAGCGGACTGTCGGATAGGGCGCGGGTCATCAGAGGATGGCCCACCATACGGGAGAGCCTGTTCTTTTCTTGCAAGAAAAGAACCAAAAGAACTCTCAACAAAAATATCCCGAGGGGTAAACCCCCTCGGGATATTTTTATTTGGAATTTCTTCGGTTCCTTCTTTGCAAAGAAGGAACAAGATCACTCGTCGTCGGGGACATCGGCGGCTTCGTCGGCGCGCTCGGCAGCCTCGATAGCCGCCAGTTCCTCGGCGGTAGGTTCGCTGTCGTCGCCGGCATCGGCCTCCACCTTGGCGGTCTCGGCGTCGTTGTCGCGGTCGACACGTGCCACCATGGCCACCTTGTCGCCCTCGGCCAGCCGCATCACACGGACACCGCTGCCGTAGCGGCTCTGCACATTGATGTCCGAAGCATGAATGCGGATCAGGATACCGTTGGCGCTGATGAGGATCAGGTCGTCGGTCTCGTCCACGATCTTGATGCCCGCCACATCGCCCTTGGCGTAGTTGCGGATCCCCAGACCGCCGCGCTTGGTAATGCGGTAATCGTCCACACGGCTGCGGCGTCCCTTGCCTTCCTCGGTGATGGTCAGCACGGTGGCGCCCGGACGGCAGACGCCGGCGCCGATCACGTAGTCGCCCTCACGCAGCCGGATCACCCGCACACCGTGTCCGGTACGGCCCATGGACCGGGCGTCCGACTCGGTGAAATGGATGGCCGCACCGTCATGGGTGGCCACGATGATCTCGTCGCTGCCGCCCGTGAGATGGCTCCACACCAGACTGTCGCCCTCGTTGAGGCCGATGGCGATGAGGCCCGCCTTGCGGATGTTGCGGAACTGGGACAGCGGCGTGCGCTTGATGAGACCCTGCCGGGTCACCATGGTCAGGTAGGTGTTCTCCTCGTCGGCCTTGGCGCTCTGCTGGAGCATCAGGGTTACCTTCTCGCCCTCCTGGAGCTGCAGCAGGTTCACGATATGGCTGCCCTTGGCCGTGCGGCTGCCCTCCGGCACCTGGTATCCCTTCAGGCGATAGACACGGCCCTGGTCGGTCATGAAGAGCATATAATCGTGGGTGGACCCGACGAAGAGCTCCTCGGTGAAGTCGTCGTCCTTCTGGGTCATGCCCTGGACGCCCCGGCCGCCGCGGTTCTGGGCCTGGTAGGTATCCAGCGCCGTGCGCTTGATGTACCCCTCGTGGGTCAGCGTGAAGACGCAGGTCTCCTCGGGGATCAGGTCCTCGATATCCACCTCGCCGGACACCGCCTCGATGGAGGTGCGGCGCTCGTCGCCGTACTTGTCGGCCAGCGTCTGCAGGTCGGTCTTGACGATGCGCTTCACGTGCTCGTCATTGGCCAGAATATCCTTGTAATCGGCGATGGCGGCGCGCAGTTCGCCCAACTCCTGCTCGATCTTCAGGATCTCCAGACCGGCCAGACGGCCCAACTGCAGCTTGACGATGGCGTCGGCCTGGGGTTCGTCGAAGTCGAACCGGTCCATGACGGCCTGGCGGGCTTCGGCGAAGCCGCCCTTGCAGGCGCGGATGGTGGCGATGATCTCGTCCACGATGTCCACGGCCTTGTGCAGGCCTTCCAGGATGTGTTCCCGCTCCTGGGCCTTTTTCAGGTCAAAAGCGGTGCGGCGGCGGATGACTTCCATCTGGAAGTCGATGTACCGCTCCATGACGGTCTTCAGGCTCATGATCTTGGGCACGCCGTCGTCCAGCGCCAGCATGATGACGCCCACGGTGTCCTGGAGCTGGGTGTAGCGGTAGAGCTGGTTGAGCACCACCTGGGGGTTGGCATCCTTCTTGATCTCGATGACGATCTTCATGCCGGTGCGGCTGGAAGATTCGTCGTTCAGGTCGGAGATGCCGTCGATGCGCTTGTCCTTGACCAGGTCCGCGATGGATTCGATGAGGCGGGTCTTGTTGACCATGTAGGGGATCTCGGTGACGAGGATCTCATACCGGCCGTTTTTCTTTTCCACGATCTCGGCGCGGCCCCGCAGGGTGATCTTGCCGCGGCCGGTGGCGTAGGCCGCCCGGATGCCCGACCGGCCCATGATGATGCCGCCGGTGGGGAAGTCGGGGCCCTTGACGTACTCCATCAGCCCGGCCAGGTCGATGTCGGGGTTGTCCATGAGGGCGCACATACCGGCCACCACTTCCCGCAGATTGTGGGGCGGGATGTTGGTGGCCATGCCGACAGCGATGCCCTGGCTGCCGTTGACCAGCAGGTTGGGGAACCGGCTGGGCAGCACGTGGGGTTCCTTCTTGGTCTCATCGAAGTTGGGGTCCCAGTCGATGGTATCCTTCTCGATGTCGGTGAGCATCTCGCAGGCGATCTTGGACATGCGGGCCTCGGTGTAACGGTAGGCAGCCGGAGGGTCGCCGTCCACCGAACCGAAGTTGCCCTGGCCGTCCACCAGGGGATAGCGCAGGCTGAAATCCTGGGCCAGACGGACCATGGCGTCGTAGACGGAGGCGTCGCCGTGGGGATGGTAGGAGCCCAGCACGGCACCGACGGTATCGGCGGATTTGCGGTAGGGATGCTGGGGATCGTTGCCGCGCTCGTGCATGGTGTAAAGGATGCGGCGGTGGACGGGTTTCAGGCCGTCCCGCACATCGGGCAGCGCGCGGGAGACGATGACCGACATGGAGTAATCCAGGAAGGCCGTTTCGATCTCCTGTTTGACATCGCGCTCAATGACCTTGGTGCCGGACCCCGGCACCATAATGATATTTTCTTCCATTCAGTGTACCACCTTGGAATCGATAGAATTGAGGAGATTGGTTGTAGGGCGGGGTCTTGACCCCGCCGGACGATGCGGCGGGAACAGCTATGTCACGCCTTGCCGTCCAGCACCCATTTTCGGGGATTGTTTTCGATATAACGCTGGATTTCCAGCAGTTCCTGCTCACAGCGGACCACATGGTCGTAAAAGGATGCCTGCCACAGCGAGCGTTTGCATTTGCGGCTGACCCCTGCCTTGTACTGCCCGATAAGGGTGGGGATGGTAGGGCGGGGTCTTGACCCCGCCGCGGCAACCTCCTGCAGCTGCAAAAGGATGTGCAGATGATCGGGCATGATGACATACTGCAGCAGCTCCACACCTGCAAAATGGCGGGGCAGCGCCAGCAGGTCCTGTTCGGCAATATTGCCGTAGGGTGTCAGTTCCAGGGCGACCGTAACGGCGGGGTCAAGACCCCGCCCTACGATCCGGGCAAGACAGCGGCTGCGGTTTTTCGTGCAGAGCGTCAGAAAATAGACGTTGGCTGCGCTGTAATCCAGATGCGGCAGCCGCGGATGTTTGCGTTTCGGCAGTTCCATGATTGCCTTTCTGCCGGGGTTGCCCCCGTTGACCGGCCCTTACACGTCCAGATTCGCGAACTTTGCGTTCTTGACGATGAACTGGCGGCGGGGTTCCACCTGCTCGCCCATGAGGATGCTGAACGCCTCGTCGGCGCGCTCGGCGTCCTCGATCTTGATCTGGACAATGACCCGGTTGTCGGGGTTCATGGTGGTTTCCCACAGCTGGTCGGGGTTCATTTCGCCCAGACCTTTGTAGCGGTTGACCTTGGCGCCGGGCATCTCGGCGGAGAGCACCTTCATTTCGTCGTCGTTGTAGGCGTACTTGACGGTCTGGCCCTTCTGCAGCTTGAAAAGCGGCGGCTGGGCCACATAGACGTAGCCGTGCTCGATGAGGGGCCGCATATACCTAAAGAAGAAGGTGAGCATCAGGGTGCAGATGTGGGAGCCGTCCACATCGGCATCGGCCATGATGAAGATCTTGTGGTAGCGCACTTTGGAGATATCGAACTCGTCGCCGATGCCGGTGCCCAGGGCGGTGACCACCGGCATGAGCTTGTCGTTGCCGTAGATGCGGTCGGCGCGGGCCTTCTCCACGTTGAGCATCTTGCCCCACAAGGGCAGGATGGCCTGGATGTTGGAATCCCGGCCCATCTTGGCGGAACCGCCTGCAGAATCGCCCTCCACGATGAAGAGTTCGGTCTTGCTGGGGTCTTTTTCGTGGCAGTCGGCCAGCTTGCCGGGCATGCGGTTGGATTCCAGGGCACTCTTGCGGCGCACCAGTTCCCGGGCCTTCTTGGCGGCGGCGCGGGCGCGGGCCGCCTGGGTGGCCTTCTCGAGGATGGCCTTGGCCACGGCGGGGTTCTCCTCAAAGTACTCGGTCAGCGCCTTGTACACCACGTTGCTGACCAGGCCCTTGATGAAGGTGTTGCCCAGTTTCGCCTTGGTCTGGCCCTCGAACTGGGCCTCCTGCAGCTTCACGCTGACCACCGCGATGATGCCCTCACGGGCGTCGGAACCGGAGAGGTTCTCGTCCTTGTCTTTGAGAATCCCCTTGGCCCGGGCGTACTCGTTGAGCACGCGGGTCAGCGCCAGCTTGAAGCCCTCCTCGTGGGTGCCGCCCTCGGGGGTATGGACGTTGTTGGCGAAGCTCAAAAGCAGTTCGTTGTAGCTGTTGTCGTAGTACTGCAGGGCCACTTCCGCCACGGCGCCCTGGCCCTCCCCCTTCATATACATGACCTGGGGGGTCAGCGGCGTCAGGTCGCGGCGCTCGCAGAGGTAGCTCACAAAGGAGCGGATGCCGCCCTCGTAGCACATCGTCTCACTGCGGCCGTCGTTTTCGGGGCCCTGTTCTTCGGCGGGACGGTCGGAGGCGGGGCGCTCATCGGTGAGGGTGATGCGCACACCGGCGTTGAGGAAGGCTTCCTCCCGCAGACGCTTGAGCAGCGTTTCGTAGCGGTAGAGGGTGGTTTCCTGGAACATCTCGGGGTCCGGCTTGAAGATGACCATGGTCCCGGTGGAGGCTGCCGTGCCGATCTTTTTCAAATCGCCGTCCGGCTTGCCGCGCTTGAAGCTCTGTTCGTACTCGGCGCCGTCGCGGCGGACCCGCACGGTGAGCCATTCCGACAGAGCGTTGACCACCGAAGCACCCACGCCGTGCAGACCGCCGGCCACCTTGTAGCCGGAATCCTCGCCGCCGAACTTGCCGCCGGCGTGCAGCACGGTGTAGACGACGGTGACGGCCGGGATGCCCAGCTTGGGCTGGATGTCCACGGGGATGCCGCGGCCGTTGTCCGACACCTGGATGATGTTGCCGGGCTTGATGGTGACTTCGATGTGGGTGCAGTAGCCGGCCAGGGCCTCGTCGATGGAGTTGTCCACGATCTCGTAGACCAGGTGGTGCAGGCCGGAAGGACCGGTGGAGCCGATGTACATGCCGGGACGCTTGCGCACCGCTTCCAGGCCTTCCAGGACCTGGATCTGGGCGCCGCCGTAGGCGTGATCGGTGGCCGTCTCGCGGTTGGTTTCGGTGATGATTTCTTCTGCCATGAAGTGATTGCCTCCTGTTTGGGTGAGGGTTCGGAATCTATTGTGTACAAAGTGGTTGTGTCGTTGGGGTGGCCGCTACCATTCGGCCTTTTCGGCGCGTTTTTTCAGCGCCGCGGGGGACAGCTGACTCAAGTACAGCGTTTCGTCGGGGAAGTCGGTGAGGATGAAGCTGCGGGGCAGCGTGCCGGGGGCGCACAGGTCCACCACGGCGCCCTCCGACTCGGCCGTCTGAAAGAAGGCCTGGGTGCGGCGGGATGCCCCCGCCGTCTCCAGGTCGAACACACCCAGCAC
Organism: uncultured Subdoligranulum sp.; assembly: GCF_963931595.1. GTDB lineage: Bacteria > Bacillota > Clostridia > Oscillospirales > Ruminococcaceae > Gemmiger. The sequence continues at coordinate 2,706,110 of NZ_OZ007030.1, read as the reverse complement.
ATCCCGGGTGTTCAGCACAAAATCCTGTCCGGCATGAAAATACATGGTACTACCCTTTTTTCTCCTACTTTCTTTGCAAAGAAAGTAGGCAAAGAAACTCCAACAGAATAGTCCGTGAAGTATGCGTTCCCGTAAGGCTGACGATTTCCCGGGCCTTGGGTATCTGTTTTTCCGCTGGCTGTAGGGCGGGGTCTTGACCCCGCCGGAGCATCGAGCGGTCACGGCAACATCCCGCGGCGGGGAAGAATCCCCGCCCTACAGCGGCCTCTCCGACGCCTGCCCGCCCTTCACATAGACGATCTTGCCGTTGGTCCGGGCAAAAGCCGCCGTGTCGCAGGTGGTGACGATGGTCTGGTGCTCCCCCATCCGGGTGAGCAGATAGGTCTGCCGGTCGTCGTCCAGCTCGCTGAGCACATCGTCCAGCAAAAGCACCGGGTGTTCCCCGAAAAAGTCTCCCACCACGGTGGCCTCCGCCAGTTTCATGGCCAGCACACAGCTGCGCTGCTGGCCCTGGCTGCCAAAGACCCGGGCGGGCTGGCCGTCCAGCTGCAGGTCCAGGTCCTCCCGGTGGGGTCCCGTCAGACAGAACCCCGCCCGCAATTCGGCGCTGCGCACCGCCGCCAGCTTTTCGGCCAGGGCGTCGGCGGTGGGGGCTTCGGCACAGCACTGGTACCGCAGGGCGAACACCTCCGCCCCGTGGGAAATTTCCGCGTAGTTCTGCGCCGCCGCGGGGGCCAGCGCCTCCACAAATTTCTGCCGGTGGGCCATGATCTGCCCGCCGTACTGGGCCAGCTGCTCGTTGTAGGCGTCCAGCAGCAGCGCGCCATTTGGCGTGATCTCATAGCTTTTCAGAAGGGCGTTTTTCTGGGCCACCAGCCGCATGTACCGCCGCAAAGCCACCAGATAGGGCCGGAACACCTGGCAGAGCGCCGAATCGAGAAACCGGCGCCGCCCCTCGGGCCCGCCCTTGACGAGAGCCAAAAGGTCCGGCTCGAACACCACGGCCTGGAAATTGCCCGCCAATGCGGCGGCCCGGCCCTGGTCCACGCCGTTGAGCTTGCCGGTGCGCCCCGGGCGCTGACTGCCCCTGGCCCCCACCGTCAGGCGGATGGTTTTCTCGCTGCCCGCCGTCTCAAAGGAACCTTCCAGCACGGAAAATTCGCAGCCGCGGCGGATGAGTTCGGCGTCCTTGGCGCCCCGGAAACTCTTGCCGCCGGTGAGCAGCCAGATGGCTTCCAGCAAATTGGTCTTGCCCTGGCCGTTGGGCCCGCACAGGACCGTTAAGTTGGGGTCGGGGTCCAGCACGGCGTGGGCGATGTTGCGGTGGTCGGTGAGTTCCAGATGCTCAAGGCGCATCAGCCGCCCTCCGCGACCTGCACGGTCTGGCCGTCCAGTTCCACCGTGTCACCGGCGCGGCATTTCTTGCCCCGCATGGTGCACACTTCGCCATTGACCTTCACCTGGCCGCCCTGGATCAGTTCCTTGGCTTCGCCGCCCGTCTCACACAGGCCGGCGAATTTCAGCAGCGCGTCCAGCTTGATATACTCGGTATGGATCCGCAGTTTTTCCATAGGATCAGCCCTCGTTCTTGAACCGGACCGGCAGCACCAGATAGATGAAGTCCTTGCCGTCCTCGGGCAGGATCTTCACGGGGCTCAACGGTCCGTTGATTTCCAGCACCATCCGCTCGCATTTCGAATACCGCATGGCGTCCAGCAGATAGCGGTTGTTGAAGCCGATCTCCACAGGGTCGCCGGTCATGGCCACGGGCGGGAACTCGTCCACCACTTTGCCAAGCGGGGTCTGGCACCGCACGGTGATCTTGTCCTCGGCAAAGGTGATGCGCAGCGGGTTCTTCAGCCGCTCGGTGATGATCAGCGACGCACGCTCAATGGTGCTGATGAAGGTCTTGCAGTCCACCGTCACCCGGGTCTTTTTGTCTTTGGGGATGACGCTCTCGTAGTTGAGGAAGTCGCCCTCGATCAGGCGGCTCATGATGGTGTAGCCGTTGGTGGTGAACACCACATACCGGCGGTTGGCGTCGATCTTGACGGGGTCGTCCGGCCCGCCCATGATCTTTAAGAGTTCCTGCAGGGTTTTGGCGGGAATGATGATGCGGATATCCCGGGTGCATTCCACGTCCCGCTGGATGATGGCCAGACGGTAGCCGTCCAGCGCCACAATGGTGAGGCTGCCCGGCTCAATGACGAAGAGTTCGCCGGTGTGGGCGGGTTTCTTGTCGTCCTGGCTGACGGCGTAGATGGTTTTTTCGATGAGGTCCCGCATCATGCTGGTGGGGATGGTCATGGTGTTGTCGGCGCCGGTGACGGGCAGGCTGGGGTAGTCCGAAGCGTTCATGGCGGGGATCTCGAATTCCGCCACACCGCCGCTGATGATGGCCTGGCCTTCGTCGGTGAGTTCGATGCGCACATCGCCGGCGGGCATACGGCTGACCATGGAGAGCAGGAGTTTCGCCTCCAGTACCGTTTCACCGGGTACAAGGACGTTGCATTCGATGGTGGTGGTGATGCCCATTTCCATGTCGTAGCCGGTGAGGGTCAGGTTGAAGCCCTCGGCTTTCAGGTAGATGCCTTCCAGCACGGGGATCGCCGAACGGTTGGTAATGGCGCGGGAAACGCCTTCGATCGCCGAAGCCAGAAGGGATTTTTCGCATTCAAATTTCATGGCAGGTCCTTTCTCGGTCTTTGTTCAGCTGAAAGACCCGACTGTATTCAAGAGGATAGTTTGTTTCTGTTTTTGTTTTCCACAGATCCGGCATCTTTTTGGCAAGAAAACCGCGAACTGAATCTGGTTTTGGAAGCAGAAACTATTAACTATTCTCGTAGTAGTAGTAGGGGGTGTGAAAACGGTGGAAAAGTCCGCGCGCTTCGGTAACGGCGCGGAAAACGGAGGTTGAGTTTTTCTCCACCGTCTGTGCAGAAAGTGGTGGAAAACCTTGAAAACCCGAGTTTTTCACCGCGGTTCTTGAAAACCGCCTGTTGAAAAGGGAAAACTCTGTGGATAAGTTGATTGTACTTTCTTTGCACCTACTTTCTTGAAAGAAAGTAGGCAAAGAACTTTCAAAGCCACGTCCCGCAGCGGGGATGACCCTTTTCTTTTTTATAAAAATCGAACATCGTTCGATTTTGGTTGGAGTTTCTTTGGTTCTTTCTTTGCAAAGAAAGAACACTCACGTGCGGACGTTCTTCATGATATCGCTGCACATCTCTTTGAGGTGCTGGTCCCTGGTGATGTTTTCCGCCATCGTCTTGATGGAATACACCACGGTGGAATGATCCCGCTGGAACTCCTGACCGATGGCCTCCATGCTCATGCCGGTCACTTCCCGGATGATATACATGGTCATCTGCCGGGCCGCGCTCACGTTGGCGTTGCGCTTCTTGCCCCGGATATCCGCCGGCATCACATTGTAGGTCCGCGCCACCTCGTTGAGAATCTTCTCAATGGTCACCGGGATGGGCTGGCTGTCGTTCAGCGTATCCTTGATGGCGGTCGTCGTCACGCCGATGCAGGGGGCAATGCCCTCCAGCATGTAATAGGCGTTCAGCTTCTTCACCGCGCCTTCCAGCTGCCGGATATTCTGCTTCAGATGATTGGCAATATACTCCGCCACGTCGTCGGGCAGGTCCAGGTTGAGAAGCTCCGCCTTCCGCTTCACGATGGCCACGCGGGTCTCGAAATCCGGCGGCTGAATGTCGGCGGTCAGGCCCCACTCGAACCGGGTGCGCAGCCGCTCCTCCAGGCTCTTGATCTCCTTGGCCGGACGATCCGACGCAATCACGATCTGCCGCCCGTCGTTGTGCAGCGTGTTGAAGGTGTGGAAGAATTCCTCCTGGGTGCTCTCCTTGCCCGCCAGGAACTGGATATCGTCGATGAGCAATACGTCCGCCTGACGGTACTTCTGCCGGAACTGTTCGGTGGTGGCCGTCTTCACCGCCGTGATGATCTCGTTGGTGAACATTTCACAGTCCACATAGACGATGTTGAAATCCGGGTGGTTCTTTTTGATCTCGATCTGGATGGCGTTGAGCAGATGGGTCTTGCCCAGGCCCGACGGTCCGTAGATGAACAGCGGATTGTACGCCCCCGACGGATTCGCCGCGACAGCCTGGGCCGCCGCATAGGCAAACTGGTTGGAGGGACCCTTGATGAAGTTCTCGAAGGTGAAATCGTACCGGCCGCTGGGCAAATTCTTTTCTTCCAGCTTGGGCTTTTCCGGCTCTTCCTCTTTTTTCGGGGTGACGAACACAAGATCGACATCAAATCCCAGTACAGACTTGAAGGCATCCTTCAGCATCGCGGTGTACCGGTCCGACACAATGCCCAGAATGAAGGCGTTGCGGATCTCCAGCGTGATGGTGTTGGAATTCTCAAAGCTGACGGCTTTGATGTCGCTGATGTAGTATTGATAGGTTGCCTCGGCAGTATGTTCACGGCAATAGGCCTTGGCCGCGTCCAATACGTCGTTGATGGAATCCATGACTTACGATACTCCCCACTTCCTGTTAAAAATCGCGCCCTGAGCGCAGCGCGGTGCAAACAAAAATTTGCAGGGCGTCCTGGCTTCATGAAGGGCGCAAAAACACTACATACAGTATACCACAAAAGGGGGTTCAAAACAACACCCTATTATAATAAAGTAGGAACTTTTTTGGTGACGTTCACGGCAAAGGAAGCCACTAAATATGGGGGTATGGATTTCGGGGGCCACAACTGTACGGCGGAACGAAAAATTTATCCCCAAAACTATTGACAAATGCTGCCGTTATCGCGTATAATCTAAGACTGCAAGGCTGCCCCTGTATGGGCAAAGCCCTGAACCAACCGCCCATACCGGGAATTCAACAGGAGGAATGAAAAATGAAGCGTACTTTCCAGCCCAAGAAGCGTCAGCGCAGCCGCGTGCATGGTTTCCTGCAGCGCATGAGCACCAAGAACGGCCGCAAGGTCCTGGCCCGTCGTCGTGCCAAGGGTCGCAAGAGCCTGACGGTCTGATCTTTGGAAATGAAGGAAGTAAAGGGTTGCTGGCAACTGGGTCAGCAGCCCTTTTTTCGAACGACAACAAAGAGGGGAACAGGCCCGCAGGTTGGTGCCGGCCCCTCGTGAATCGTTTTGTGGAGTTTTGCCCATGCGTTACCGCACCTTGAACAAAAACTGGCAATATAACCGCGTGTACGGCCGCGGCAAGAGCTACGTGCATCCCCATGTGGTGCTCTACGTGGCGAAAAACCGGCTGGGGTATACCCGCATCGGGCTGACCGCCACCAAGAAGGTGGGCCATGCCGTACAGCGCAACCGCTGCCGCCGCGTGATGCGGGCCGCACTGAGCGAACATCTCTCGCAAAATATCGGCGGATATGATATAATACTGGTAGCGCGCGGTCAGACCCCCCACCTGAAGAGCACCCAGCTGAGCAAGACGCTGGGCAAACTCTTTGCCAAGGCGGGCCTGCCCGACCTGGCCAAGCCCGCCCAGCCGGTGGAAAATCCCCAATGACCCGGCTGCTCATCGCGCTGCTGCGCGGCTACAAAAAATATATCAGCCCGCATCTGGGGCATCACTGCCGGTTCATACCCACCTGCAGCGAATACGCCATGCAGGCGCTGGCCGTCCACGGACTTGTGAAGGGCCTGCTCCTGACGGTCTGGCGGCTGCTGCGCTGCAATCCCCTGTGCAAGTTCGGCTTCGACCCGGTGCCCGAAAAGGGACGATGGGTCAATGAAAAACGGAAACTCACCCGGGGGTGAGGCGGACCTTTTGCGGGTATCTTGTAGGGTGGGGATTCTTCCCCGCCGCGGGGTTTTGCGGTGGCCGCCCAATGTTCCGGCGGGGTCAAGACCCCGCCCTACAGCCGCCGGAAAAACAGATACCCAAGGCCCGGGATGCCGTCCGCCTTACGGGAACGCATACTTCCCGGACTATTATGTCAGAGTTTCTTTGCCTACTTTCTTTGCAAAGAAAGTAGGAATAAACCCGTTTCTTATGCTTCTCATGTCTTTGCGCTGCGCGGCAAAGACCTACTTTAAAATACACGCTTCCGGGCGCAGCCGGGGCAGAATGGACAAGCTATGCAAATTCTCTACTTCCTGGCCATCCTGATTGGCCCGCTGGTGAAGGTTCTGTACAACCTCATCGGCAACTACGCGGCGACGATGGTAGTCGCCACCATCATTCTGAAGCTGCTGCTTTTTCCGCTGGCGATTCACCAGCAGAAATCCATGGCCAAGATGTCGGTGTTCCAGCCGCTGATGAATGAAATCCAGCAGAAATACAAAAACAACCCCCAGAAGCAGCAGGAAGAGCTGATGAAGCTGCAGCAGGAACACGGGTTCAATCCCATGGCCGGCTGTCTGCCCATGCTGCTGACCATGCTGGTGCTGTTCGGTTTCCTGGGTGTCGTGTACTATCCGGTGCACTACATCTTCGGTGTCTCCGACGCCGCCGTGCGCCAGGCCTGTGAGGCCCTGGGGCTGGCCACCGCCAACGCCGCCACCATGCAGACCTCGCTGATCCAGGCCATCCATCAGGGTGCCCCCATCAGCCCCGACATCATCCCGGCCAGCGTGGTCACCGAGATCCAGAACTTCAACACCTCCTTCTTCGGCATGGATATGTGCGATATCCCCGGCTTCCATGTGACGCCCATCGCCATCTTCCCCATCATTGCCGCCGTGACCATGCTGCTGAGCTATTTCTTCACCCAGAAACTGTCCGGCATGGGCAACCAGATGCAGACCAGCATGAAGGTCATGATGTGGGTGATGAACCTGATGTTCGTTTCCTTCTGCTTCAATGCGCCGGTCGGTTTCTCGCTGTACTACGGTGTGTCCAACCTGTTCCAGATCCTGCAGAGCTTTGTAACCTACAAGATCTACAGCCCCGAGAAGTTCAAGGCCCAGTATGAGGCGGAACTGGCGGCCAAGCGTGCCGAGAAGAAGAAGAAAAAGACGATGACCATCGAGGAGAACGGCCAGACCGTGACCAAGGAAGTGACCGGCAGCGAGGCGAACAAGCTGCGTCTGGAGCTGGCGCGCAAGCGGGAAGCCGAGCTGTACAAGGATGAACGGACCACACCGTTGCAGAAATAACAAGGAGGGAGAATCATGCGCACCATTGAGATGAGTGCCCGCACCGTAGAGGACGCCGTAGCGGCGGCCTGCGAAGCGCTGGGCGTGGATCGTGACGATCTGAACGTGAGCTATGAAGTCCTGGAATTCCCTGCCCGCAAACTGTTCAAGGTGATCCCTGCGAAGGTGCGGGTGAAGGTGGAGGAGCCGGAGGACACGGCGCCCGAGACCGCCGCACCGGCCCCTGTGGAGGCCGTGGAGGCCCCGGTGGAAGAGACCCCAGCCCCGGCCGAAGAAGCCGCCCAGGAGGCCGCTGAGCCCGTCCAGGAGGCGGACACGGCGGCGGAAGAGGCGCTGGACATCGATGCCGACCCGCGGCTGCAGGCGGCGGTGGAGTACCTGACGCCGATTTTCAAGCTGATGGGGGTGGAGGATTTCACCTTCTCGGCGCTGAAGAAGGGCGAAGCCACCATTCTGCGGGTGAGCGGCAGCCACATGGGCGCGCTGATCGGGCGCCGGGGCGAGACGATGGAGAGCCTTTCCTACCTGGCGAGCCTGGTGGTGAACCGGATGGAGGGTCCCTACGTGAAGCTGGGCCTGGACGTGGGCGGTTACCGCGACAAGCGGGAGGACGACCTGACGGCGCTGGCCAAGCGGATCGCCGACCGGGTCATCCGCACGGGCTGCTATTATGAGATGGAGCCCATGAACCCCTATGAGCGGCATATCATTCACACGGCGGTGGCGGACATCGAGGGTGTGCGCAGCGAGAGCAAGGGCGAAGGGCCCAGCCGCCGCGTGGTGATTTATTCCACCGATCCCAACGCCAGCAACCTGCCGGACCGGGACAACGCCCGGAATGCCCGTGGCGGCCGCGGTGGACGTGGACGCCGGGATGGTGGACGCGGACCCCGTCGGGACGGCGGACGCAGTGGTCGCGGCGGACGCGGACCGCGCCGGGAAGGCGGAAGCCGGTACGGCGGGCCCCGGTCCAGTGTGCCGGGCCGCGAGTTTGCCGATGCGCCCCGGGATCCCAACGCCCAGCCCATGGCACCCAAGCCGGCTGAACATATCCATGACGGCGACGACTTCGCCTTCGGCAAGATCGAGCTGTGATGGTTGCGCGGGTTCTGTTCTTTTCTTAGAAAGAAAAGAACCAAAAGAACTTTCAACCAAAACTACCCCGCAGGGTGAAAACCCTGCGGGGTAGTTTTATTGGAGGTACTTTGGCTCCCTCTCCCAGGAAAGAACAAACCGGGAACATCACAGTCATGGGGGGTTATTGTTTAGAGTTTCTTCGGTTCCTTCTTTGCAAAGAAGGAACAAAGGAACAAACGAGGGGTATTCCCACCAGTGCCAGCAGGGCGAAAAGCAGTCGTGCGGCAGGGGCATCGGCGGGGAAGGCGTCGGGCAGGCGCATCCAGACCGAATCCAGCACCCACAGCCCGAAGATATGCCAGCAGAAGATCTCCATGCTGTGGCGTCCCGCGGCCTGCAATACGGTGCTCACCAGCGGCACCCTGGCCAGCAGGGCGCAGACCGCAATGCACAGCACGGTGCCGGCGGTCCCGGCCAGGAAAAAGGATACCGTCCCCCGCCAGTCCGCGTACCGGCCGTAGACCCGCAGATTCAGGTCGTAGGTGTCGTGGCGCTGAATGTACGCCACTGCACAGACGATCAGCAGCGGCAGCTGCCGTGGCTGGAACGGCTGCCGGGCAAAATCCAGCCCGGCCAGGGCATGGCCCATCAGCATATAGGCGGCGCCCATGGGTGCGGTGTCCAGACACCAGGGCAGCAGCACGGGGGTGGCGCGCAGCAGCTGGGCGGCCGCCAGCAGCACGACCAGCGCCACCGCCAGCCGCCAGGGCGGGCCCAGCAGCCGCCGGACCAGGTAGAACAGCGCCGTGGCCGTCACCAACAGGGTCAGGAACCACAGCTGCCCGGCCCACAGACAGTTCACCAGCACCGGGTTGGCGGGGTCGTAGAACCGGCCGTACACCACGCTGAACACCGCCCGGCCGATCAGGTCGGTGTCCTCGCCCCGCAGGGGATAGAGCACGAACCAGATCACGAACAGCACGGCGCAGACGGTAAAATACTGCCGCACCATCCGTCCCAGCCGCTGGAGCGGACGGCTGGCCGAGGCCAGATACCCCGCCAGCACAAAGAAGAGGGGCACATAGAATTCATAGATCCAGGGCGCCGCGGGAGCCCACAGCAGCTGGGCATGGGAGGCCACCACCGCCAGAATGGCAAAGCCCCGGGCAATGTCCAGGGCGGCGATGCGCCCCGGACCCGAAACAGTCAGATTCATGGAAAAAATGTCCTTTGCGGGATTTTTCTCTATTATATACCGTGGCGCGGTGCGGAATCAACCGGCAGGGGGATGGAAGCCGCCGCCCGGCCGTGCTATAATGGAAAAAAGCGCAAAGGAAAGAGGAGAAGATCAAGATGAAAAGCATTCGCAGCATAGCGGCACGGCGTTCGTGTCGTTGAGAAGGACAAGGATACACTGGCGGAGTTGTCGTCTGTTGTTGAAGAACTGGAACGTCGCAAAAAGGACTATCTGGCTCACGATGTGCGCAGCCTTCCGGAGTACAGGGAAAAGGTGAACCGGGAGTTTCCAAGAATTGTTGTAGCGTGCGACGAGGTTGCGGAAATGCTGGATAAGGCCGGAAAGACCAAAGAACGCAAAGAAAATATCGAAAGCTATCTTTCGACGATTGCCCGGCAGGGACGTGCTTTTGGCATCCATTTGTTTTTGGCAACCCAGCGCCCGGACGCCAATATTCTGAATGGTCAGATTAAAAACAATATGGATATCCGTATTTGTGGAAAAGCAGACGCTACCTTGTCTACCATCATTTTGGGGGATGGTAAAGCGGATACCGAAATTCCCAAGGATGCACAGGGGCGCTTCATCATGCCGGACGGAACGCTTTTTCAAGGGTTCAATTTCAAGGACCCCTTCAAGCCGGATGATAAAGATAAATAATTGATATGTATACATCAAAGGGCAGGTACCGTGGGAACCTGCTCTTTTTTCATCATAAAGTGGATTCGTTTCTATTTGCTGTGTGGTACGGTTTATGCTATCATGATACGTAAGAACTGTGCTACGAGGTGAAAAGGATGACGGATGCACAACAGAAGAAAGCAGCAAAAGAGTTTGCCGAATACTGGAAGGGAAAAGGCTATGAAAAAGGCGAAAGTCAACCTTTCTGGCTTTCTTTGCTTCGGGATGTTTACGGCGTGGAGCATCCGGAACAGTTTATTGAATTTGAGGACCAGGTCCATCTGGACCACACCAGTTTTATTGATGGTTATATTCCATCCACTCGCGTACTGATTGAGCAAAAAGCACTGGACAAGGATATGAAGAAAGGAATCCGTCAGTCGGACGGTTCCTATCTGTCGCCGTTCCAACAGGCCAAGCGGTATATTACCGAATTGCCGTTGTCCAAACATCCGCGCTGGGTCATCACCTGCAATTTCAGCACCTTTTATGTGTATGATATGGAACGCCCCCAGGGGGAGCCGGAGGTTATCAAGCTGGAAAACCTGGAAAGCGAAGCCTATCGGCTGCAATTTCTGGTAGATTCCGGCAATGAGCATCTGAAACGGGAGATGGAAGTTTCCATTGCCGCCGGTGAGATTGTCGGACTGTTGTACGATGCTTTCTTGAAACAGTATGCAGATCCGGAAAGCGAACGAGCCTTGAAAAGTCTGAACAAACTGTGCGTGCGCCTGGTCTTTTGCCTGTATGCCGAGGATGCCGGTATTTTCGGCCACCATGGGATGTTCCATGATTATCTGTCTGCTTTTGATACACGCAGTATGCGCAAAGCAGTGTTGGAGCTGTTCCGGGTGCTGGACACCAAGCCGGAAGACCGGGACCCCTATCTCAAGGACGATAACCCGGAACTGGCTGCTTTCCCCTATGTGAACGGTGGACTTTTCTCGGATGAAGATATCGAGATTCCCCCCTTTACCGATGAGATTCGAAATCTGCTTCTGGTAAAGGCCAGTGAAGATTTCAACTGGTCGGAAATCAGTCCCACCATTTTTGGGGCTGTCTTTGAAAGCACCTTGAACCCTGAAACACGCCGCAGCGGGGGTATGCACTATACCAGCATCGAGAATATTCACAAGGTAATAGACCCTCTGTTTCTGGATGATTTGAAAGGGGAACTGGACGAAATCTGTGCCATTGCGGTGGACCGCACCAAGATGGCCAAGCTGAAAGCCTACCAGCGCAAGCTGGCATCCCTGACTTTTCTGGACCCGGCGTGTGGTTCTGGCAACTTCCTGACGGAAACTTATCTGAGTTTGCGTCGTTTGGAAAACCGGGTTCTGTTGGAACTGCTGCACGGTCAGATGGCTATGTATTCAGCCAGCGAAAGCCCGATACAGGTTTCCATTTCCCAATTTTACGGCATCGAAATCAATGACTTCGCGGTGACGGTCGCCAAGACGGCACTCTGGATTGCCGAAAGCCAGATGATGAAGGAAACCGAGAAAATCCTTCTGGTGCCGCTGGAGTTCCTGCCCCTAAAAACCAACGCCTATATTGTGGAAGGCAACGCCCTGCGGATGGATTGGGAAGAAGTTGTGCCCAAGACCCGGCTGAACTATATCATGGGCAATCCGCCGTTTGTGGGCTACTCCTTGCAAAGTAAGAGCCAGAAAGAGGATATTTTGTCCATTTATGTGGACGAGAAGGGGAACCCCTATAAAACCGCCGGTAAGATTGACTATGTTGCGGGATGGTATTTCAAAGCCGCGAAGCTTATGCAGGATACCGATATTCGCACGGCTTTTGTTTCGACCAATTCCATTACCCAGGGCGAGCAGGTCGCAGGCGTTTGGAAACCGCTGTATGAACGCTTTGGAATTCATATTGATTTTGCATACCGTACCTTCCGCTGGGACAGTGAAGCAAGCCTAAAGGCCCATGTGCATTGTGTAATTGTTGGGTTTAGTTGTGCATTGGAAAATAAAGTAAAGAAACTATATAGTGGCGATAGTCGGTATATTATGGCTGATAATATAAATCCGTACCTTCTTAATGCACCGAATATCTTTGTCGAAAGTAGAAATAAACCACTTTGCGATGTGCCAGATGTAATAAAAGGAAGTAGCCCTGTAGACGGCGGCAATTTGTTATTGGACCAAGAAGAATATGAAGAACTTATCCAAAAAGAACCTCTTGCACAAAAGTACCTTCGACCGTTTGTCGGAGCAAAAGAGTTCCTGCACAATATAAAACGTTGGTGCATTTGGATTCCCGTCTATAATCCGGCAGACATAAAAAACTTGCCTTTACTCAGAAATCATATAGAGGAAACAAAAAAATTTCGATTGAGCAGGTCTAAAGCAGCAACACGAAAATACGCTGATTACCCGACTCGGTTTATGGAATTGCGTCAACCTACTACATCCTATATTCTTATTCCGCGTCATTCATCAGAAAAGCGTAAGTATATACCATTTGGATTTATGCCTTATGATGTAATCTGTGGAGATGCAAATTCTATGTTGCCACAGGCGACCAAATATCATTTTGGAATTATGATTTCTAACGTACACATGGCTTGGGTAAAAACTGTTTGTGGGCGAATTAAAAGCGATTATAGATATTCTAATGACATAGTCTATAATAATTTCCCTTGGCCCACTCCTACCGACGCGCAAAAGGCTAAAATCGAGCAGACAGCCCAGGCAATTCTTGACGCTCGCGCTCTCTATTCGAATTGCAGTTTAGCGGACTTGTACGATGATGATTTGATGCCGCCGGAACTGCGCAAGGCACACCAGAACAATGACCGTGCCGTGATGCAGGCATACGGATTCGATGTAAAGACCATGACGGAAAGCTCTTGTGTGGCTGAACTGATGAAGATGTACCAGAAAAAAGTCGCCGAACTGGAAACCAACAAAAAGAAAAATTGAAAAGTTCACATCAAAAAATGCCGGGGGCTTGCGCTCCCGGCTTTCTTTATTGCTGAACCATCTGCCGACCACAATCCATGCACAGAATATTGACTGCTTTGGTGGCCCGGACGCTGTTGCCGCAGCAGGGGCAAACATATTTGCGGTGGTGGCCGTTTCCGCTGGTGGGCGTTGTGCTTGTTTTACCGCCTGCTGCGTTTCCGCTGCCAGCACCCCGCGGGGTGAAACTCCATTCGATGCGGTTCATCTGGATATTGGTCCAGCCCTGGTCCAGAATGAACTCGCAAAGAGCATCGGTCGGCTGGGTGATGCTCCACCCGATTCGTTTATCATAGCTGATGTTCAGATCCCGGGCGGTGGCTGCATCGCGGAATCGTTTATTGTGGTAAGCGCCCCCTCGGCTGGTGTCCTGGATTCCCTGCTGCATATTCCACAGATGTTTTCGTTTGCCATTTTTTTATAAGTGTGGTATGATTGTGGTATGCAGTGCTATGAATAAAAAAATACTCCCTGTTTCTGACGTAACAACGTCAAAAACAAGGAGTAAGTCTTGGTGACCCGTACGGGAATCTCCCGCGCTCTAAAAACGGTCCACTGGACCGTTTTTGCCCGCCGGAGCGGACGGCGGGCACGAGCTTTTCGATTCCCGTACGTCGGCCCAAACCGCATGGATATAAAGAAAAACATCCTGCTCCCTTGAGAGCAGGATGTTTTGGTGACCCGTACGGGAATCGAACCCATGTTACAGCCGTGAAAGGGCCGTGTCTTAACCGCTTGACCAACGGGCCGCATAGAATACAAGATTTCGCTAAAACAGCAAGCAACCCACCGGCCACTATTGCAACCGGTCCCCAAGTATTTTAGCGAAACCTTGTAATCTGTGGTAGCGGTAACTGGATTTGAACCGGTGACACTTCGGGTATGAACCGAATGCTCTAGCCAACTGAGCTATACCGCCACATTTGGAAGCGCCTTATCAGAAAGCGCTCTATTATTATACGAATTCCAGGGGTTCCTGTCAAGTAGTTTTTGCAATTTTTTTGAAAAAATACCACTCCGCTGTCCTTTTTTGATTTTACCACCCTCGCCCCGCCTGTTTTCCACCATCATTTTCAACAGTCTCGTTGAAAATGTCTTAAAATATACGTTTTACCGCACAATTTTTTCTCGACCGGGTTTTCCACGCCCGGTGGAAAATGCGTCGTTCCCGGACAGTTTTCCACCATGCGGTTCAAAACGCGCCCCGGAGCATCCCTTTTGCCCCTGTTTTTTCCACACAAAAACGGCATGGTCAAAAGACCATGCCGTTTGATGGGAGTTTCTTTGCTTCTTTCTTTGCAAAGAAAGAAGCTTACTTGTGGTTGGGCACCAGCAGCGCCTTGCCGCCCATGTAGGGGCGCAGCACTTCGGGGATGGTGACGGTGCCGTCGGCCTGGAGATGGTTCTCCAGGAAGGCGATGAGCATACGCGGCGGCGCTACGCAGGTGTTGTTCAGGGTATGGGCCAGCTGGGTCTTGCCGTTCTCGTCCTTGTAGCGGATATGCAGGCGGCGGGCCTGGGCGTCGCCCAGGTTGGAGCAGCTGCACACCTCGAAGTACTTCTGCTGACGGGGGCTCCAGGCCTCGATGTCGCAGCTCTTCACCTTCAGGTCGGCCAGGTCGCCGGAGCAGCACTCCAGCTGCCGCACCGGGATCTCCATGGAGCGGAACAGCTCCACCGAGTTATGCCACAGCTTGTCGTACCAGGTCATGCTGTCCTCCGGCTTGCAGACGACGATCATCTCCTGCTTCTCGAACTGGTGGATGCGGTAGATGCCGCGCTCCTCGATGCCGTGGGCTCCCTTCTCCTTGCGGAAGCAGGGAGAATAGCTGGTCAGCGTCAGGGGCAGCTTGGCGCCGTCCAGCGTCTGGTCGATGAACCGGCCGATCATGGTGTGCTCGGAAGTACCGATGAGGTAGAGGTCCTCGCCCTCGATCTTGTACATCATGGCGTCCATCTCGGGGAAGGACATGACGCCCTTCACCACGTTGCCGTGCATCATGAAGGGAGGGATCACATAGGTGAAGCCCTTGTCGATCATGAAGTCGCGGGCGTAGGCCAGCACCGCCTCGTGCAGACGGGCGATGTCGCCCAGCAGATAGTAGAAGCCGTTGCCCGCCACACGACCGGCGGAATCCAGGTCGATGCCGTCAAAGCTCTCCATGATATCCACATGGTAGGGGATGGGGTAATCGGGCACGACCGGCTCGCCGAAGCGCTGCACTTCCACGTTGTGGGTGTCGTCGGGGCCGATGGGCACGCTGGGGTCGATCATCTGGGGGATCGTGTACATGATCTCCTGGATCTTGGCCTGGAGTTCCGATTCCTTGCCTTCCAGTTCCTTCAGGCGGTCGGCCTGGGCGGTGACCTGCTTCTTGATCTCCTCCGCCTCGGCGGCCTTGGAGGGATCTTTCTTGGCCTGGCCCATCAGCATGCCGATCTGCTTGGACAGCTTGTTGCGGTTGGCCCGCAGGTCGCTGGCCTCGCCGATGGCGGCGCGGTACTCGGCGTCCAGTTTGATGACCTCGTCCACCAGGGGCAGCTTGGCGTCCTGGAACTTCTTGCGGATGTTCTCCTTGACGGCTTCGGGGTTTTCACGGACAAAGCGAATGTCTAACATACTTTTACACTCCTCTGGAATCTATGGAATGGGGGTTCAGGATTCGGGGTCGTACTGGCCCAGCAGACTGACGAACTTCTGCAGCATATCGTCGCTGTAGAAATCGATCTTCAGGCTGCCCTTGCCGTCCTTGTACTCCACATGGACCTCGCTGCCGGTGACTTCCTTCAGCGCGGCCTCCACCTCCACCGCCCGCTTGGGACGGTGGAAGGGGTCGGGTTTGGGTTTGGGGGGCTTCGGCGGCTTGGCCAGCTTCTTGCAGAGCACCTCGGTCTGCCGCACATTGAGACCCTTCTCGGTGATCTCCTGGGCGGCGGTGCGGATGAGGTCCTCACTGGGCAGGCCCAGCAGCACCTTGGCGTGGCCGGCGCTCAAAGCGCCGGCGCTGACCTGGGCGCGGACCTCGTCGGGCAGGGCCAGCAGCCGCAGAGAGTTTGTCACGGCGCTGCGGCTCTTGCCCAGCCGTTTGGCGGCGGTCTCCTGGGTGAGGCCGTACTTTTCAATCAGCTGACGGCAGCCCTCGGCCACCTCGATGGGGTCGAGGTCCTCCCGCTGGAGGTTTTCAATCAGCGCCAGGGCGGCGGCCTGTTCGTCGGTAACATCCTTGATGAGTACCGGCACCTCGTCCAGCCCGGCCAGCCGGGCGGCCCGCCAGCGGCGTTCCCCGGCGATGATCAGATACCCGGTGCCCAGCCGCTTGGGCCGCACCGCGATGGGCTGCAACAGCCCGTTCTCGGTGATGCTGGCCGCAAGCCCCGCCAGGGATTCGTCGTCGAACTTCTTGCGGGGCTGGTCGGGGTCAGGCTCGATCTCCCGCAGGGGCAGGGTGGTGACGCCGGCGTCGTCGGCGGTGGTTTCGGGCAGGTCGGCAAACAGGCTGTCCAGCCCCTTGCCCAGCCCGCCCAGTTTGCGTTTGGCCATCGGCGTACCTCCTTTATCTCTCGTTATTGCTCAAAAACTCCCGGGCCAGCTCCATGTAGGCTTCGCAGCCCTTGCCGTTGGGCTCGTAGAAGTTGATGGGCATGCCGAAGCTGGGCGCCTCGCTGAGACGCACCGACCGGGGGATCACCGTCTTGAAGACCTTGTCGCCGTAGTACTTCTTGACCTGGGCCACCACCTGCATGGTCAGGTTGAGCCGTCCCGAATACATGGTGAAGAGCACGCCCTCAATATCCAGGTAGCGGTTGTACTTCTTGCGCACGGTTTTGAGGGTGCTCATCAGCTCGGTGAGGCCCTCCAGGGAGTAGAACTCGCACTGCAGAGGGATGAGCACGGTATCGCAGGCGCAGAGGCCGTTGATGGTGAGCAGGTCCAGCGAGGGCGGGCAGTCGATGAAGATGTAGTCGTAGAGGGGCACCACGGGGGCCAGCACGGTGCGCAGCCGCATTTCGCGGCGGGGGATGCTGACCAGTTCCACGCCCGCGCCCGCCAGCTGGGTGTTGGAGGGCAGCAGGTCGGTGTTGTACTCGGTCTTGAGGATGGCCTCCCGCACATCGTCGTCGTCCATCAGGCAGGTGTAGATGTCGAACTCCTGCTTGTTTTTGGGCACGCCGTAGCCGGAGGTGGTGTTGCCCTGGGGGTCCAGGTCCACCACCAGGACTTTTTTGCCCAGCGACGCCACGCAGGCGCTCAGATTGACGGCGGTGGTGGTTTTGCCCACGCCGCCCTTCTGGTTTGCGATTGCGATGACTTTTGCCACGGCGTTTCCTCCTGTTTCGGGTGATTTTGGACCGCAGAACGGGTCCACGACCTATTATAACACAGCTTTTGGGGTTTAAAAAGGGGGTCGGCCATAAAAAGTGCCCCGGGAATGTTCCACGTGGAACATTCCCGGGGCTTGGAAACGGTTTTTCTTCCTTCTTTGCAAAGAAGGAAGCGAAGAAACTCTGAACCGGGTATACAAGAGAGGGGGAGGCAGCATGTTGGGCCGCGGTGGTCAGGAGATTCTCCGGCGGGGTCAAGACCCCGCCCTACAGCCAACATTTCATTTTGCTTTCTATATAAAAAATGCATGGTCCCTGACCATGCATTTTGATTGTAGTTTCTTTGCCTGCGTTTTGCGGAGGCTTGCGCGGGAAGACGAGGCTTGAACCTTGCGGGAAATGTAATTCTATGGACTATATAGTTGGAGTTTCTTTGCCTACTTTCTTTGCAAAGAAAGTAGGTGCAAAGAAAGTAGGTTACAGGAGTTGTACCGCAAAATCCTCGGTGCTGTCGGCGGGGGCGGCATCAGCCGACGCCGGAACCGCTGGGGCATCTGTGGCAGGTGTGACTGCCGCCTGCACCGGCGCCGCCGCAGCAGGGGATGCGCCCGGCGCCACCCGGCCGTCGTTGCCCACCGGGATGCGCACAATGTATTCCAGACACCCGTCCTTCTTGTCGCAGCTGGTGGTGGCGGCGATGCCCTTCTGGGTCATCAGGTCCACGGCATGCTGCAGGGTGTTCACGAAAAACCGCACATCCCGCACCATGGGAATGGTCTTGCGGCAGGGACTGGGCCCCTTGGGCGCCGCCAGCATGCTCTCCACCAGCTTGTCGGTCTGGCGGACACTCAGATTATCCCGGGCGATCTTCTCCAGGGCCGCTGTGCGCCGTCCCTCGGGCAGCCGCAGCACCGCCCGGGCGTGGCGCTCGCTCAAGTGATTGGCCGTGCACAGGTCCTGCTGTTCCGGCGTCAGGGTCAGCAACCGCAGCTTGTTGGCAAGGGCCGGCTGGCTCAACCCCAGACGCCGGGCGGCCTCGGCCTGGGTGCAGCCCCACAGCCGGATCACCTCCTTGATGCCCCGGGCGGTGTCGAAGGGGTCCAGCTGGCTGCGCTGGAGGTTTTCAAGCAGCCCCAGGGCCGCCGACTCGCTGTCATTGAAATCCGCCAGGATGGCCGGAATCTTTTCCAGCTTCGCCAGCCGGCAGGCCCGCAGCCGCCGTTCCCCCGCCACCAGCTGATACTTCCGCAGTCCCACCCGGCGCACGCTCACCGGCTGGAGCAGCCCGTTCTGGAGAATGCTCACGGCCAGGGCGGCGATCTCCGGCTCGTCGAAGGCCGTGCGGGCCTGGTAGGGGGACGGCTCGATGCTGTCGATGGGCAGCAGCAGCACGCGGCCGGTTTTTTGGGGTTCTTTTCTCGACACGATGGTTTCCTCCCTGCACGTTGCAAAACAAAAAGTGCTATGCTTTTTCTACAAAAAGCATAGCACAACCGGCAGGAAACCGGAACAAAAATCGTTCGCCCCGAATCCGCAAAAAACGCGGTCTTACAGCGGTTTTTTTGCAATTTTTCCGCCGTTGCGGGGGTAAACCGTCGGAGTCTGCGATATTTTTTTGCAGAACACCAGCCCCCGGGCGCTGCCGTCCGGCAGGGTGAAGGTGCGGGTCTCGGCGTACTGGCCGCCCAGCTTCTGCAAAGCATGGGCGGCGGCGTGGGCCTCGGTGTCGGCCTCGGGACCTTTCAGGGCCACGAACCACCCGCCCGGTTTAACCAGCGGCAGGCAATACTCACACAGCACCGGCATGGCCGCCACCGCCCGGGCGCAGGCCACGTCGAACTGCTCCCGCCAGACCTTGCGGGCGGCCTCCTCGGCCCGCTCCTTGGCAAACTCGATGCCGGTGAGGCCCAGCTCGCCGCAGAGATATTTTAAAAAATCCACCCGCTTGCCTGTGGGCTCCATGAGGGTGAGCTGCAGCTCCGGCTTGTAGATTTTTGCCACCACGCCGGGGAAGCCCGCGCCGGTGCCCACGTCCACCAGTTTGCCGGAAACTTCCGGCTGGGCGGCGAAGAGCAGGCTGTCCGCAAAGTGGCGGTCCTCGATGCCCTCGGGGGTGGTGATGGCCGTCAGGTTGACTTTCCGGTTGTAGTCCACCAGCAGCTGGGCGTAGCGGTCCAGCAGGTCCAGCTGGGCAGGGGAGAGGGCAATGTTCCACGTGGAACATTTTTGTGCCAGGCGTTCTTTGTCAATCATGGTGTTCCTCTTTCTGTTGGCTGCGGGCCTTCAGCAGGGCGATGCTCAGCTGGGCCAGGTCGTTGGGGGAGACCCCCGGAATCCGTCCGGCCTGGGCCAGCGTCCGGGGCCGGATCTTGGTGAGCTTCTCCCGGGCTTCCAGGGTGAGCGTCTCCAGCGGGGCGTAGTCGAAGTCCTCGGGGATGGCCACCTGCTCGTGGCGCTGGATGTCCCGGATGATCCGTTCCTCCCGGGCAATGTAACCGGCGTAGCGGATCTCGGTCTCGATGCGCTGGGCCATGGCGGGGGTGACCCCCTCGCCCCGGCCGATCACTGCGGCAATCCGCTCGTAGGTGATGGCCGGACGGCGCATCAGTTCCGCCGCCGTGCCGCCGCTCTCGCCCAGCTCGGTGCCCTCCGGCACCACCGCCCGCAGGTCGGAGAGTTTTACGTGGGTGATCTCCAGCCGGTGCAGCTCGGCGGTCTTGATGTCCCGGTCCCGGCAGAAGACCGCCCACCGCGCGTCGTCCACGAGACCAAACTCCCGGCCGATGGGGGTGAGCCGCTCGTCGGCGTTGTCCTGCCGCAGGGACAGGCGGTACTCGCTGCGGCTGGTCATCATGCGGTAGGGGTCCATGACCCCCTTGGTGACGAGGTCGTCCACCAGGGTACCCAGGTAGCTGGTATGCCGGGCCAGCACCAGTTCGGACTTGCCCAAAGCGTGGCGGGCGGCGTTGAGCCCTGCCAGCAGGCCCTGGGCGGCGGCCTCCTCGTAGCCGGAGGTGCCGTTGAACTGTCCGGCGCCGTAGATGCCCGCCACCACCTTGCTCTCCAGGGTGGGCTTCAGCGTCGTGGGGTCCACGCAGTCGTACTCGATGGCGTAGGCCGGACGCATGATCTCCAGATGTTCAAAGCCCACAATGGTGCGGTACATGGCGTTCTGCACGGCCTCGGGCAGGCTGGAGGAGAGCCCTTGCAGGTACATCTCCTCGGTGTCCTCGCCGCAGGGCTCCACAAAGACCGGGTGGCGCTGCTTGTCTTTAAAGCGGACCACCTTGTCCTCGATGGAGGGGCAGTACCGGGGGCCCACGCCCTGGATGTCGCCGCCGTAGAGGGGAGAGCGGTCCAGGTTGTCCAGAATCACCTTGTGGGTCTCGGGGTTGGTGTAGGCAATGTAGCAGTTGACCTTGTTGTGCATGGGCGTCCGGGTCAGAAAGCTGAAAGGCTGGAGCAGCTCATCGGGGTCGCCGGGCTGGCATTCCAGCCTGGAGAAATCAATGCTGCGGCGGTGCACCCGGGCGGGGGTGCCGGTCTTGAAGCGGCGCAGGGTAAACCCGTGGGCCACCAGAGACTTGGTCAGCTGGGTGGCCGCATGGGTGCCGTCGGGGCCGCCGTCGTAGTGGGCCTCCCCCACAAAGATGCGGCCGCCCAGGGTGGTGCCGGTGGCAATGACGCAGCAGTTGCAGCGGTAGTAGCCGCCCAGCGCCGTCATGACGCCCACAATGTGGCCGTTCTGCACATCCACGCCGGTGATCTCGGCCTGGTGGATGTCGAGATTTTCGGTCTTCTCCAGGGCGTGCTTCATCCAGATGTGATACCGCTTGCGGTCGGTCTGCACCCGCAGACTGTGGACCGCAGGCCCCTTGCCCCGGTTGAGCATCCGGCTCTGCAAAAAGGTGGCGTCGGCGCCCAGGCCCATCAGCCCGCCCAGGGCGTCCACCTCCCGCACCAGATGCCCCTTGGCGGTGCCGCCGATGGAGGGGTTGCAGGGCATGTTGCCGATAAAGTCCAGCGTCAGCGTGAAGACGGCGGTTCTGGCGCCCAGCACCGCCGCCGCGTGGGCGGCCTCGATGCCTGCATGGCCCGCGCCCACCACGATCACGTCATAGTTTCCCAGAATATCCATAAATTGATGTTTCCCTCTATTGAAGATGTATTACCCCTGTTCGGGCAGGATGCCCTCGGTGCAGACGTGGTACCGGCGGTAGTTGTCGGGGTCCACCAGCACCGGCAGGGCGGTCCGGCCGTCCAGGAAGGGCGTGGGGTCAAACCACAGACTGTCGCTCTCAAAGACGTAGACCTTGCCGTCAGCGGCGTTCCGCGCCTGGCATTGCAGCACCAGGGGGCACCGGCCGTTGAGACGCACCCGGGTGTCGTACTGCACCCCGATGATGTCCGCCTGAATGGTGCGGCCGTTTTCCTCCAGCCAGCGGCGGAGTTTCCGCCCCCGGGAGAGGGCGGCCATCATCCCGATGCCCGCGAAAAAGAAGACCATGCCCATGGCGGCAAAGACAAAGAGCACCGGTTCCCGCGCCGCCAGCACCAGCCCGGTGCCCAGGGCCACAAAGACCAGCCCGATGATCATAAATATCGCGCCCAGAAGTTTCAGCACTTTTTGCAAGGCGGTCCCCTCCTTTTACTTGCCCACACAGAAGGTCTCGAAGACCTCGTCGATGGTGGCGTCGGCGGCGTCCTCGCCGGTGAGGTCGCAGAGAGCTTGCAGGGCGTCAGTCAGACAGACCGCCACCGCGTCGAGACCGAAGCCGTCGTCGATGGCCCGCAGGGCTTCCGCCACGGCGTCCCGGGCCCGGGTGGCCGCCGCCAGCTGGCGGGCGCTGCAGAGCTGCCCCGCCCGGGGGTCCAGCTTGGCGGTGCCCAGAAGGTCCGCCACCGCCGCCGACAAGGGCTGCAGACTGGCGGTGTCTTTGGCGCAGAGGGTCAGTACCTTTTTGAAGTAGGGGGTCAGCGCGGCCTGGGCTGCCTCGGTGGATTCGGCCAGATCCTGCTTGTTGAGGATAGCCAGCGCCGGACGGCCCTGGCAGCGGCGGGCAATGTCCAGGTCGGATTCCTCCAGGGGTTGGGCGGCGTCGAAGACTGCCAGCACAAGGCCCGCCTCGTCCAGCTTCTTCCAGCTGCGGCGGATGCCCTCCGCTTCGATGGCGTCGCCGTCGGCACCCACCTCCCGGACGCCCGCCGTGTCAAAGAGGTTGAGCCGGATCTCCCCCAGCTGCACCGCCTGCTCCACAATGTCCCGGGTGGTGCCCGCCACCGGCGTGACGATGGCCCGGTCAAACCCGGCCAATAGATTCAAAAGGGTGCTCTTGCCCACGTTGGGACGGCCCAGCAATACGCAGTCCACCCCGTGGCGCAAAACGGCCCCGGCGCCGTAGCCGGCGATCAGGTCGTCCAGCTCGGCTTTCTGGGTGCGCAGCGTGCCGGTGAGGGCCGCGTCGGACAGTTCGGGCACGTCCTCCTCGGGGTAGTCCACCCAGGCCGCCAGATGGGCGTTGAGACTTTGCAGGGCTTTCTGGATGGCGGCGATGCGTTTCGCCAGCCGCCCGTCCAGGGCGGATTTGGCCAGGGCTGCCCCCTGCCGTCCGTTGGCCGCGATGACTTCCATCACCGCCTCGGCCTGGGTCAGGCTCAGCTTGCCGTGTTCCAGTGCCCGGCGGGTGAATTCCCCCGGCCCGGCCGGGGCCGCCCCCGCCAGCAGCAGCGCTTCCAGCAGACCGTCCGCCATGGCGGTGCCGCCGTGCACCGAAAGCTCGATCACGTCCTCCCCGGTGTAGGAGTGGGGCGCCCGGTAGAACAGCGCCACCGTCTCGTCCATCTCCTCGCCCCGGAGCATGTAGTGGCCCAGCATGGCCGTATAGCCTTTGGCGTCCGCCACGCGGCGGCCCTGCCGCACCGGCACGAAGATCTTCTCCACGATGGGATAGGCGTCGGGACCCGATACCCGGATCACCGCAATGCCGCCCTCCCCCGGCGGCGTGGCCAGCGCACAGATGGTCTGTTCCAAACGGTCCATAGATAGCTCCTTCTACATTTATATATAGGGATGGGTTGTTGTTGAAGCGGGAGGTTCGCGCTCCCGGACGGTGCCGCTTTTTGACCGCGCAAAAAGCCGTTTATCTGTAGGGCGGGGATTCTTCCCCGCCGCGGGGTGTCGCCGTAACCGCCAAATTCTCCGGCGGGGTCAAGACCCCGCCCTACAGCCGGACAAAATAAGGCGGATACCCAAGCACCGGGACGCCGCCCGCCTCACGATGACGCGGGCTTCCCGGTTTATATGTTTGGAGTTTCTTTGCCTACTTTCTTTGCAAAGAAAGTAGGTCCGCGTCCCCTTACAAATCCCCGGCAGTGAGCAGCTTCGCCCGCAGGTTGGCGGCCGGGGGCTGGCCGGGGGCGCTGGCCGCCGACAATGTGCCGAAGGTTGCCGCGCTGCCGAAGGGCCCGCCGCAGTACCGCGTAGCCGCGCCGTCCCGGCCCATACTCATGGTGATGAGCAGCGCGTCGGGGCGCTCATCATGCACCTCCGCCGTGGCCAGCAGCAGCGCCGCCGCGTCGGCCCGACTGTGGGGCATCACCGCCAGCTTGGCAATGTCCGCCCCCGCATCCAGCATGCCGTGGAGTGCCTCCGCCATGGCGTGGCGGTCCGGCGTGCCGTCAAAGTGATGCTCGCTGAAAAGCGCCGCCGCCCCCGCCCGCTTCGCCGCGTCCCGCAGCACGCGGACCACCGCGGCGTCGGTGCGCCACTCAATGTCCAGGGCGTCCACGCCCCCCTGCTGTAACAGCGCCAGCCCGGCGTCCCGGTACTCCGAAGCGTCCAGCGCCGCTTCGCCGCCCTCCCGGGCCGTGCGGATCGTCACGATCAGCGGCTTTTGTACCAGTCCCCGCACCATGGCAAGGGCCGACAGCCAGTCGCCCACCCGCAACGGGTCCAGCCGCAGCTCCACGAGGTCCGCCTCGGGGGCGGCCTGGGCGGCTTTGGCCTGGGCTTCCAGCTCCCCCAGAGCATGGGCAAACAGCGGTACGATGATGCGCGGTGTTTCGGGGTTCAGTTGCAGCATGGCGGTGCTCCTTTGTCGTACAGACGGCTTTTTGTTGTATTGTACCACAATTTAAAAAAAGTGTAAATTCGTGAAGATTGCCGCTTGCGGCACGCCCGCCGACGCGCTACAATAGGATGTTACAGGAGGCATTTGCTATGGAAAACTTCACAATGCCGCAAAGCGCCGCCCTGCTTCTGGAGGGTGGTTCGCTGCGCGGCCTGTATACGGCCGGCGCCCTGGACGCGCTGATGGAACAGAACATCTACTTCCCCGCGGTGGCCGGCGTCAGCGCCGGCGCCCTCAACGGGGTGAACTATGTGGCCCACCAGCCGGGGCGGTCGGCCAGCATCAATTTGCGGTATCGCCGGGACCCCCGGTACTTCGGCCTGATGGCCGCCGTCAAGGGGGGCAGTCTGTTCGGACTGAACTTCATGCTGCGGGATATCCCCCAGTCGGTGCCCTTTGACGCCGACACCTTCTACCACGGCGGACAACGGATGGTGGCGGTGGCCACCTGCCTGGAAACCGGCAAACCCGCCTACTTTGAAAAGGGCAAGACCGACTTCGACTTCCTGGACGCCGTGCGGGCGTCGGCCAGCCTGCCGCTGGTGTCCATGCCGGTGCGCATCGGCAAGAACCGCTACCTGGACGGCGGCTGCTCCTGCCCCATCCCGCTGCACTGGGCGCAAAAGGAAGGCTTTGCCAAGACCGTCATCATCACCACCCGGCAGAAGGGCTTCCGCAAATCCCTGCCCGGCCAGCGGATGGTGAACCTGTACGACGACTTCTACGGCGACCAGACGCTGTTCCTGGCGGCGCTGCTCACCCAGGAGGTGCGGTACAACGCCCTCATGGAGGAGATCGACGCCCTGGAAGCGGCGGGCAAGGTGTTTGTGGTGCGGCCCCATGACCCCATTGAGATCGGCCGGTTCGAGAAAAACACCGACAAGCTGCTGGACCTGTACAACCGCGGCCGCCGCGAGATGCGGGGGCAGCTGAACGCCCTGCGGGACTATCTGATGCAATAAAAAAGACCGCCGGATGCCGGGAAATCTCCCGGTGTCCGGCGGTTTTGGTTAGGCGTTGGCGTGGTCAGGGTGCAGGCAGTGGTCCAGGAACTCGGTCACAGCCTTCTCATAGGCGGGAATGTCCACGTAGTAGGACACCGCGTGCCCCGCCCCCGGAATGGTCACCAGCCGCTTGGGGCTGGCACAGGCGTCGAAGTTCTCCCGGCTCATCTCACAGGGCACGAAGTCGTCCGCCTCCCCGTGGATGAACAGAATGGGAATGCGGGCCTTGGCCACCGCCTGGCGGCAGTCGGCGTCGTCGGGGTCAAACCGCCCGTAGAGCAGCGTGCCCACCCGCCCCACAGCGTAGATGGGCCCCATGAGCGCCGAGGGCACCACGGTCTTCAGCACCTTGGTGCAGATGTCGTGGGGACTGGTGTAGCCGCAGTCCGCAATGATGCCCCGTACCGTCTCGGGCAGGTCCAGCCCGCTGGCCAGCAGCACGGTGGATGCCCCCATGGAAACCCCCATGAGGAAGATGGGCACCTCCGGCCCGAAACGCTTGTACGCCCAGTAGGCCCACGCCCGGCAGTCGTACCGCTCCTTCACCCCCATGGTGATGGTGTGTCCCCCGCTGGCGCCGTGACTGCGCTGGTCGGGCAGCAGCACGTTGTAGCCCAGACGCTTGCACAGCGTGTAGCCGCCCATGCCGTCCCGGCGGGCAAACCCCTTGTACCCGTGGAAAATGATGGCCAGCGGTGCGCCGTCGGCATGGTGATAGTACCGCGCCGCCAGCAGCGTGCCGTCGTCTGCTGTGATCTGCACCGGCTCGTAGGGTGCGGCCTCCAGCGCCTCGGCGTCCTTTTTCAGCTGGGCCCCGTAGGGCAGCGTCTTGGACAGTTCCTCGGCGTCGGTGTCCTCCGGCTCGGCGCTGTGATAAAACCAGATGCGGTAAATGCCATAGGCCGCCCCCAATACCGAAGCGGCCGCCGCGGCCGTGGCTGCCGCCCCGGCTGCGACCAGATGACTCTTTTTCATATGTATATACCTCGTGTGGAGCCAGACATGTGCTCCAGCACCCAGTATAGCAAAATTGGAAAAATTGTGCAATGTTCGGCCCGCACTTTAACCATCACCAGGGGTTACAAAAACATCCGAAAGTTTGCTTTTCTCCGCCCAGCGAGAAAAATGCCCGCTTTGCAAAAAAATCATTTGCATTTTGCCGCGGGATTTGCTATACTATATAAGTTCCCGGTACAAAGGGAACCAACAAACATGTGCGGTCGTAGCTCAGCTGGATAGAGCGTTGGACTCCGACAACTGTGGCACGTTAGGCAGTCGGCAAGAAATTGCTCGGCATAACGTGAAAAAGCAGGCACATCACCCGGTGGTTCGCGGTAGACTGACCACGAATTGACCACCAACCCGATTTTCACAATTTTATACGATGAATCTCGTCCCAGCGACGATTTTCATAAATGTGCGGTCGTAGCTCAGCTGGATAGAGCGTTGGACTCCGACTCCAAAGGCCAGAGGTTCGAATCCCCCCGGCCGCACCAAGAGCAGCATCTGAAAAGATGCTGCTCTTTTTATTTTGTATGAAACTGTGCGGGATGTTTCTCTTTTGCGAGTCCGTTTTATGTCACTTGCGTTGTGATATAATTAAAAATAATCAAAGTCCAACGGGTTGTTGCCTTCTTCTAAAAGTCGTAAAACAGTTGTGATTCGAAGCCATTTGACACTATACAGGACTTGGAATACAATGAAATATAAATAAACGTACCGACGTACTCTCCGCAAACCGGTATTGTAAATAAAGCCTGTATCAGACAGGAGGATTTCGGATGGAAGAAAGACTTGTTATTCCCTTTGCTCCGATTCTTGTAGAATCAACGAGGTCGATAGGGTATCTGTTTGAAGCTGCTGTTGCTGATATTGTCGACAACAGTATCAGTGCCGGTGCCACAGAAGTGCGGATAGGTTTTATGTCAAAAGAACCCCGCTGGCTGTGCATTGAAGATAACGGGTGCGGTATGGCGGCGGATGAAATTGAAAACGCCATGCGATATGGAAGCCAGGATCCGCGCGATGCCCGAGACAAGAATGATTTGGGACGGTTTGGTCTTGGTCTGAAAATGGCTTCTTTGTCCCAGTGCCGGAAATTAACAGTCATGAGTAAAAAGGACGGGAAGACTGTCGCGGCTTCGTGGGACCTCGACTACATTAAGTTGAAAAAATCCTGGGCACTGAAAGTGTATTCGGAAAGTGAAATGGAAGACCTTCCCGGATTCTTTTACCTGAACGGACTTGAGCACGGAACGGTTGTTCTCTGGCAGGATTTTGACCGCCTCGAGGATGCAAGCGCGAACGCCCAGAAATCTTTTGATGAGAAGATCGAACTGACCAGAAAACACCTGTCGCTTGTTTTCCACCGCTTTTTGGGAGATGAAAATCCCAAAAAAAGGCTGGCGTTGTATTTTAACGGGGATCCGGTGCAGCCGATGGATCCTTTCCTCACGCGGCATCCTTCCACACAGCCTTTGAGTGAACAGATTTTGCGAATCAATAATGAAGAAGTCCGGGTAAAGCCCTATGTGCTTCCGTATCCGAGCAAACTGAGTGCAAGCGATATCGAAAGTATGGGCGGAAAAGATGAACTGCGTCTAAAGCAGGGATTCTATATATACCGTAACAAGCGCCTGATTGTTTGGGGCACCTGGTTCAGACTGATTCGGCAAAACGAGTTGGGAAAACTTGCACGGGTACGAGTTGATATTCCCAATTCTCTGGACTCCATGTGGGAAATCGACATCAAAAAGTCAACGGCAACCCTCCCGGATTGTATCAAGAAAAATCTGGCGGCTGTAGTAAAGAACGCCGTTGGACGAAGTGAGCGTGTTTACAAATACCGTGGCCGAAATGTGCAGACAGATGATCTTGTACATGCATGGAATCCGGTTGATTTCAGGGGGACTTTCCAGTATCAGATCAATCGGGATCTGCCTTTGCTGAAAATGCTGGAAAATCATTTGGACGAAGACGGTCTTGCACTGTTTGATAATTTCCTGAAGATGCTGGAAGATACGTTCCCCTATGCGGATGTATATTACCGGCTGGCAAGCAACGAAGCCAATGTAACGGAAAAGGCGCTGGAAACGGATGAAGCTCGTCAGATTGCTCTCCAGATGGTCCGCCAGGCGCAGGAGCCGGGAGGAAATGTTCTGCAGCTGCTGTCTGTAATGGACAAGATGGATTTCTTTGTAAAATATCCGGACGTGCTGAAAGAATTGCGAGAGGAGTATTGCCATGACTAAAAATCAGGATTCAATGATTTCCTATGTGCTGAAGTATTTGTCAGACAAGGAAAAAATCACCGAGGCTACGATTCAGGATGCCGTAAAACTCTTTCTCTCCATTGTTCCTTTGAATGACAGTGAGCAGACGGAAGTCATCAAGGAATTACAGGCACGGCTCCAGATCGATATTGATCGGGGCGTATACATTACCGCAAAGGATCACAAACCATGGTACGCGGATGCCAAAGCCGATATTGAACCGCTGTTTTGGGAGCGCTATGTGCAATACCTGCAGAACGAATGCGGATGGGTGCCAAAGGTCATTACGGAGATGGATCGTTTCTCTGACGAACTGATGGACCTGCTTGGAAACCCCGGTCAGGAAACAGGATTTTCTGTCAGAGGGTTATGCATCGGTAATGTCCAGTCCGGCAAAACGGCCAACTACATCGCACTGATGAACAAGGCAGCAGATGCGGGCTACCGTGTAATTATTCTTCTGACCGGAACCATTGAAAAACTTCGCAAACAAACACAGCAGCGTGTTGACGAAGGATTCACAGGTCTGGACAGCAAGGCTCTTACAAAAGACAGGGACAGTGTACGAGTTGGCGTGGGGCTGAATGATGCCAGGGTAAGCGGTTTTGCCGTCACATCAACCATGAGCGATTTTAACACCTCTTCCGCACAGAAAATTGTTGGACGCTTGGACGCCATACACGATCCCATCGTATTTGTTCTGAAGAAAAACAAAAGTGTGCTTGAAAAGCTGGAGCGCTGGCTTCGAGTATGTAACACGACCAGAACAAAAAAGACAATTGATCTTCCCATGCTCCTTATTGACGACGAGGCAGACAACGCCTCCATCAATACAAAGGACAAAGAAAATCCGACCGCCATCAATGCCGCTATCCGAAAGTTGCTGGCACTGTTCTCAAAAGCAAACTACGTTGGTTTTACCGCTACACCTTATGCGAATATCTTTATTGACCCGGAAACCGACGATAAAATGATTGCAGAGGATCTGTTCCCGAGAGATTTTATTTATGCGCTGAAAGCTCCGACCAACTATATTGGTGCAGATCGCATCTTCCTGGAAGGAGGAGATTGCAGCTTCATGCTCCACGAGAATGACGATTGTGAGGAATATCTTCCGATTCGGCATAAAAGCGGAGCTGTCCCGGCCGGGAAATTGCCGGAAAGTATGCTGGAGGCAATTGCAGCCTTTTTCCTGGCTAATGCCGTGCGGGATTTGCGAGGCGATGTCAAATCTCATCGGACGATGATGATCAATATTTCCCGTTTCATTGCAGTACAGGAAGCTATCACAAGTCAGGTGGATGAGCTGGTCCGAACCATGCTGCGGGAGATCCGAAATTATTATCGCGCGGGCGAACAGGCTATGGAGTATGATACGTTCCGGCTGCTGCGCAAAACTTGGGACAAATATTATGCTCCGATGGAAACCATTGACTTTGAGTGGCCTGACATTCAGGAAGCTTTGCACGCAGCCGTGGCCGCTGTGGAAGTTCGAACCATCAATGGAGGCAATGCTTCCAAATACCTGAATTATGATGAATATGACAAAGGATTGCGCCTCATTGCGGTGGGCGGGCTGAGCCTCTCCCGCGGCCTCACGCTGGAAGGGCTGTGCATCAGCTACTTCTATCGGAATTCCCAGATGTATGACACACTGATGCAGATGGGGCGCTGGTTTGGATACCGGAGTCACTATGAGGATCTCTGCCAAATCTGGATGCCTGCAACATCCATGTCCTGGTACGCCTATATCACCGAGGCAACCAACGAACTGCTTTCGGAAGTCAACCGGATGAAGCTGCTCAATATGACCCCGAAAGATTTCGGCCTGTGCGTCCGCAGTGACCAGGCGGCATTGATGGTAACTGCGCGAAACAAGATGCGTTCCGCGCAAGATTATACGATGACACTCAGCCTGAACGGGCGTGTAGTGGAAACACCATTTCTGGACAGCACTCTGCAAGTTGAACAGGACAATCTGAGAGCGACAGAAAACCTCCTTTCCGAGTTGCAAAAAGCATACCCGCTCGAAAAAGATGACGCTGGTCTGGCGCTGAAGGCCCCGCAGTTCCGGAATGTCAAAAAGGACTATATTATTGAATATCTCTCTACCTACAATACACACCCGCTGAATTTTGATTTCCACGCAGAGGATTTTGTCAAAATTCTGCGGGAGGACAAGGGACCTGACCTTGACAAATGGGATGTCATGATTGCATCAGGCAAAGGCGAGGAAAGAAAACTCGAGGGAATTCCGGTACGAACAGTTCAGCGAATCTTTGATTACAAGGCAAAGCAACACGCCTTTCAGATGTCAGGAAAAGGTTCACGTCTGGGCAGCCGCGACGCAGGTAAAGGTGGACTGACCAGTGATACTGTAGAAAAAATCGAGAAGGCATTGCATCGCATCGAGCCGGAGAAGAAGAATCTCTCGCAGGCAGATTATTTCAAGACCGGTATCAGGAGAAATCCGCTGCTCGTGATTTATCCTGTTCAGTTGAAGGCTGAACCGGGGACGGAGAAGGAAAAACTGGCTCAAAAAGCGCCAGTTCCCCTGATCGGCCTGAGTATAGGTATTCCGAGAGTGGATGGACAGGAAGATAAAAAATACAATTATAAAATTAATGTAGTCAAATGGAAAGAACTGTATGAAGTTGAACACGGCGAAGATCTGGATGAGCAGGACAGTACAATTCCGGAGGAATAAAAAATGACGGATGCAAAGCAGGCTTTTTCTGAACTGAAAGAGGATGCCGGTTTTCGAAGAGTAGACGCCGTACATGTGCTGAATTTGTATTACGGCTATGATCCGCAGGGGCGCGCCACACTGCTTCTCGTAAGCAGCACACAACCCCAGGAGCTCCGCTCGTCCCGCATTATTTCTGCCGAGGCAGGAAAGCGCAAGGATGGAAAATGGGCACTTTCTTTTGCATTGCAACGGCAGGAATACAAAGACCTGTTTTACAGCTTTTGCAACGACATGGTTGAATCTTCCCGCGGATTAAAACTGGAACACAACGGAGCCGAGTTTCTCTGCAAGCGCTACTGCGACTGGCAGCAAATGATGGCACAGGCAAGTATCCAGATTCTGAGCAAAGCCGAAATAAAGGGACTGGCGGGAGAAATGCTTTTCCTTCTGGAATACATGATACCGAAGTACGGGTGCCAGCAGGCATTGGATGCCTGGACAGGGCCGGCCCGTGGCGACCAGGATTTTATAACGGCGGAAAGCTGGTATGAAATTAAAACGGTATCAAGCGGAACGGAAGAAATCCGCATTTCTTCTGCTGAACAGCTGGATCGAAATGATGAAGGATATCTGGTTGTACAGTTTATGGATACGACCGGAGCAGATGATCCGAAAGGTATCACACTGAACGGACTGTATGAAAAAATCTGTGCCTGTCTTGAAACAGATGTGCAGCGCAAGCAGTTTGCCGCCCTTTTGTGGCAACAGGGATTTGCTGTCCAGACTGCCTATGACAAAATTGCATTCCGTCCGGGAAAACGACAGTATTTTCAGGTGAATGCAGACTTTCCCTGCATAAGACAGGATTCTTTGCCGCTGGGCGTATCCGGTGTGAACTACCTGCTTTCGCTTTCGGCAATTGCTTCATTCAAAAAGGAACAGGAACATGGATGTTAACGAGTTTCGGACTGAAATTCTCGAAGAAATTCATCTGAATGCAACGATGAATGGAACCAGTCCCCGTGAGGAATTTCTGGCCATGTATACAGAGGCACTTATTGATGCCGAAGAGTTTGAAGACTTTGAGCAGGTGCCTTATGAAGGAGTTGGCAGTCAGAACCGGAGAATTCAGATAGACGGATACTGCTACAATGAACTGGATGACTGTCTGGATATTGCCGTTTGCCCGTTTCGTGACAGTACGGAAGCGGAGTCGCTGACAGCGACAGAGGCCGATACATGGTTCCGTCGAGCGCGCGCTTTTGTAGAAAATGCGCAATCCGGTTTTCTGCAAAAAAATGCCGAGGAAAGTTCCCCGGGCTATGGTCTTGCGGTTGATATTCAGAACAGATATAAAAATGTTACCCGGTTCCGTTTCTTTATCATGACTGATATGGTCATGAGCAATCGAATCCGTGAAATTCCGGCAACGCACATCGGACAGGCAACAGCAGAGTACCATATCTGGGATATTGCCCGTCTGCAGGAATTGATGTCCTCCAAAACCGGCAAGGAAGATATTGTTATTGACCTGAAACAATTCAGTGATGAGGGAATTCCCTGCCTGCCTGCAGGTGAAACCGAAGAATACACAGCCTATCTGTGCTCCATTCCCGGAAAGATCCTTGCCGAGTTGTACAACCGGTATGGCGGACGTCTGCTGGAAGGTAACGTCCGGTCATTTCTCTCTGTAAAGGGAAAAATCAACAAGGGCATTCGCAATACGATTCTGAATGAACCGAGTATGTTCTTTGCCTACAACAACGGTATCGCTGCCACAGCATACAACGTCGAAATTGAACACAGAGAAAGTGCTTCCTGGATTACAGGAATTACTGCTTTGCAGATTGTTAACGGCGGCCAGACAACCGCTTCACTGGCTGCAGCTTTGACAAATGACCGCAGCAGAGCCAATGATTTGCGGGATGTTTATGTTCCCATGAAACTTTCCGTAGTGTCACCGGAAAAGGCAATGGAACTGATCCCGAATATTGCCCGATATGCCAACAAGCAAAACAAGGTGAGCGATGCAGACTTTTTCTCCAATCATGCATTTCATGTACGCATGGAGGATCTTTCGCGTCGTACCCTTGCTCCGGCTGTCAAAGGAAATCAGTTTGGCACTTGCTGGTATTATGAACGCACCCGCGGACAGTACAAACAGCAGCAGGCCCGCATGAGCGCAGCCGAGAAAAAACGTTTTCTGGCGCGAAATCCGAAACCCCAAATGTTTACCAAAACAGACCTGGCAAAGTTTTACAATACATGGAGACAGCTCCCCTGGCAAGTCTGCTCCGGTGCACAAAAGAACTTTATGCGGTTTGCAGAATGGGCAAGCAGTGAGTGGGACAAACATGAATCGTCTTTTAATGAGGAGTTTTTCAAAAAGGTTGTCGGACTGGATATTTTGTACCGGTCGACAGACCGAATTGTTAAAAATGCCCCATGGTATGAAATGGGCTACAAAGCACAGGTTGTAACCTATACCATTGCAGAGCTTTTCAGGCTGATTGAAAAGGAAACAGACAGAACATTTGATTTCCGAACCCTGTGGAACCGGCAGGAAATAAGCCATGCCACAGAGCTTCAGCTGGAAGAACTTGCAGAAGCAATGTATAATCATCTGATTTCCCCGGATCGAGGTGTTCAGAACGTAACAGAATGGGCCAAGCGGGAGGCCTGCTGGATCGAGGCGAAAAAACTGCATCTCAATCTGAGAGAAGATTTTAAACAGGAACTGATTTGGAAAACAGAACAGAAAAACAGAGAATCTGATGCCCGTTCCATTCAGAAGCAGTTGAATCAGGCTGGTGCCATGATTAAGGTTGCTGAGTATGGAGCGGACGGCTGGAAAAAGGTCCTTGCGTGGGGCCTGGACGCCAAAATATTTACACCGATGGAGATATCACTTTTAAAAACCGCTGTTGCAATGGAGAACGGAAAATTCCCGTCGGAAAGACAATGTGCCAGGATTCTTCAGATTCTGGAAAAGGCACGAATGGAGAGTTACCCGGGCTGATTGTTGAGCTGACGGGTCAGGTCCTGCAGAACGGAATCCATTGTTTTTTCGAAATTATGCTCAATCTCGCATTCCCACAAAGTAATAACATGCCAGCCGGATTCTTCCAGCTGCTGCTTGTGCAGAATGTCGTTTTGAACATTTTTGTTGAACTTCTGAATCCAGAAATCTGTGTTGGTGGAAGGCGTCGTGCAATTTTTACACCCCGGGTGCCGATGCCAGTAACAGCCGTGGACAAATATAACTGTTTTATATTTTGGCAGAACAATATCCGGCTTTCCGGGAAGTTTTGAATCATTTTTCCTGTATCGATAGCCCTTTGAAAACAGGAACTTCCGAACTTTTACTTCAATTCCGGTATCTTTACTGCGAATATGGGACATATTCCAGCTGCGTTTCTCACGAGTTAATCTGTCTGCCATGCATACCATCCTCCGTACAGCCTATTATAGCACAATTGGTCGTAGTGAAGTTGTTTTTCTCGGCTAAAACGCAGAAATTCCCGGGATGTATCTTGCGTGGCAGGATTTGTCCTGGTATAATAAGTTAGCCTTGGATCGGCAAACATCAGAATGCGGGAAAGGAAGAAATTTCAATGCCAAACTATCTGGACTTGTTTGCAGGAGCAGGTGGTCTGTCAGAAGGATTCCTTCAAGCCGGATATACTCCTGTTGCCCATATAGAAATGGACGGAGCGGCCTGCTATACTCTGAAAACCCGCGTAGCAGCAAAATGGCTGAAAGACAATGGTCAGGAAGCCGTGTACAACGATTATCTCAATGAAAAGTACAGCAGAAACGAATTCTATTCCCATGTACCTGAAGAAGAGCTGTCCAGTGTATTGCAACGCGAGATTTCCCAAGAAAGCCTCCCTGAAATCTTCTCCCGTATTGATGAAAGACTGGGAAAACGCGAGCTCGACTTAATTGTTGGAGGGCCGCCCTGCCAGGCCTATTCCCTGGCTGGTCGTTCTCGTTCCAAAACAAAGATGCGGGGAGACAAGCGTAACTATTTATATAAACTTTACGCTGAGTTTCTGAAACGGTATACTCCCAAGTTTTTTGTCTTTGAGAATGTTACCGGTCTGCTTTCTGCAAAGGATGAGGATGGAAAACCTCATTTCGAGAAGATGCGGGATTTGTTCTGTGAATGCGGGTACTCAACCAATTTTAGGGTGTTGAATGCCAAAGACTATGGCGTACTGCAAAACCGTAAACGAATTATACTTGTTGGCAAGAGAAATGGTGAGGAAGACTATTACCCGAAGCTCATGCAAATTCATACTGACTGTGTGGTAGGTGAAATTTTTGGCGACTTGCCGCATTTGCACGCAGGAGAGGGTTCGCCCAAGCCTACACCAACGCTGCACTATGAGGGAAAGTATCTCTACGAGGCAGGAATCAAAAGAGAAGATTTGCAACCTGTTACGCTGCACTATGCCCGACCGAATACTGAACAGGATTTGGAAATTTACAGATTGGCAGTAAAACGCTGGACACAGGATCATCAGCGAATCAGGTATACAGATTTGCCGGAAAATTTAAAGACGCAGAAAAACACCGAATCTTTTCTGGATCGCTTTAAGGTGGTGGCGGCAGACGAAAAAGTGTCTCAGACGGTAGTCGCTCATATATGTAAAGACGGACATTACTATATTCATCCGGACATAGAGCAAAACCGCTCCCTTACGCCACGTGAAGCGGCCAGACTGCAAACCTTCCCGGATGACTATTTCTTTGAGTGCATCAGAGGAGGTTTCTCCAGAACAACGGCCTATAAACAGATTGGCAATGCTGTTCCTGTTCGCCTTGCATATTGTATCGCACAGGCACTCCTGTCGGAATTTGAAGAAGAATAAAAGATTTCATCAGAACGCCCGAAGGAATATTGGCCTTCGGGCTTCTTTCATGGAAGTATGGCATTCCATATCTGCAATCCCTGCTTTTCCGCATACCGCAGTGTATACGCCGTACCGCCGGTAGTTCTCGTACAGTAACCGATGCAGTAGGCCGAGCCGTTCACCAGATACCGGTCGCGGGCCAGAAAGGCCTCACGGCTGGGGGCGTCGCAGCAGTAGACCACCTTATCGACCCGGGATTCAATCCGCGCAGCGCGGGCCTGCTGGGCCGCTGTCCAGCGGCTTTGGTAGCCGCGGAACGGCAGCACCAGAATCACCCGAATTTGCGGATACTGCCCACGCAGTTCCAGCAGTTTTTCCGCGACCAGAGTATCAAACCCCAGTGCGCCGCCTACCCCGAAATAGCGGACACCCTGCTCCAGCAGAGGAATCAGATGTTCCTGCACCCGCTGCCAGATGGCTTCCTCCTCCCCGGCAGGCAGATGACGATGGCCGGTAAAGCAGCAAGTTTGTGCGCGTTTGTCCATGGAGATCCTCCTAAATTACATTATGTATTACATATTTGTAGTATATAAATAATACGCCAATGTGCGCCATAATAACTACAACAAAATGCTCGGGAGGTACACGATGGCGCAGGAGGATAAATTTATTGTGCCGCAGCGCAAACCCGCGGTAGGAAAGTCCACGGTGGTATCGGTGCGGCTGCCCGACACCATGCTGGCGAAGCTGGAGGACGTAGCGTCCAAAACAGGCCGTTCCCGCAATGAGCTTGTGCAGATGTGCATCGACTATGCGCTGGCCCGGCTGGAGATCACCGAAGAATAAAAAACAGGCAGTTATCCTCAAAATGAGGACAACTGCCATTTTCTTTGTATTGGGATGTACGGTGTTTATACCAACAGATCCTGCTCCTCGGGATGAGTCTCAAACCAGTGTATGGCGTAGGAACAGGTGGCCCGGGCCTTGCGGCCATCCTGGCGCAGAGTATCGGCCACTGCACGCAGAAGCTGTCCGGCAACCCCCTGTCCCCGCAGAGAACCGTCCACAAAGGTATGGTTGATGACAGCAATGCCCTCCTGTTCCGGGAAGGTTACTTCTGCCAGCAGTTTCCCCGTTTCATCCGTGGCAAAAATCCGGCCCGGTTCTTTGCAAAACTCCATAACAAACACCTCCGACTTCAGTGTAACAAAAAAGTCGGACAAGAGCAACAGCCATGTTCCTGCCGCTTCGGCAGGAGCATGGCTGTTGCAGATTCGTTTATAGCCCCATCACCTTTCCCAGCTTTTCCTGTGCCTCTCGCTTGGTTTTATCAAAGGCATGGGCATAGATATCCAGTGTGGTACTGGGCTGGGAGTGACCAAGCAGTCCTGCAACGGTGCGGACATCCACGCCCTGGGCAATGAGCAGGCTGGCGTTGGTATGGCGCAGGCTGTGGACAGATAAGTTTTGAGGCAGCCCATTTTCCTTGAGGATTTTCTTGAAGCGGAAGGTAAAGGTCGTGGGTACCATGGGATCGCCGCTCGGCTGCCGGAAGAGGTAATCTTCCTCCGTCAGGGTCTGCCCGTCTGCCTGTTCCATCTGCCATGCACATTCCTGCCTCCACGCTTTCAACAGTTTGCACATCTCTTTGCTGATGTACACCCTCCGGTTGCCGCTTGCGGTTTTCGGCTCCTTGGTAAAGATCTTTTGTCCGCTGAGTTTGACCACCGTCCGCTGCACATGGATGGTCCGGTGCCTCCAGTCAATATCAGACCAGCGTAATCCGCAGGCTTCGCCGCGGCGCATCCCTGTGGCCAGTACCAATTTGAAGTACACTTCATATTTCATGCTTTGTGTTTCCAGAGCGGCGATCAGCTTCTGCACCGTTTCCTCGTCGGCCACCGGGCGCTCTTTGCGCACGCCTTTGGGTTTGTACACCCGCCAGGCTGGGTTATGGGTCAGGTAGCTTTCATCCACGGCACCGGACAAGATGCTGCACAGTGTGTTGTGCAGTCCCTCCACGGACCGTTCCGATAGCGGCTGTCCATCCGTCAGTTTAGGCTCTGAGCGCATGGCTTCGTAGAAGGCACGGATGGTTTCCTTGCGCAGGTCGGTCAGTTTGTAATGCCCCAGTGCTGGCAGGATGCGCCGGATATCCTGTTGGTCACGGGAATAGGTGCTGGCTGCCAGCTTGCCTGGGGCGATATCCCGCAGCCAATGTTCGGTATACGCTGCCAGCGTCATGGCATGGTTCACGGGTTGTGGGTCATGCCGTACTTCCCGCTCGAACAGAACAGCCTGTTCGTTCAGCCATTTTTTGCACTGGCCAGGCGTGAGATCTTTCGGTGGATGTACTGTTTTCTGTGCGGCTTTCAGCCGGTTCCCTTCGTAATCGTAGCCGCGGGATACTACAATGAGATAACTGTTTTGTCCTCGTTTTCGGATGCTTGCCATTTTAACCACTCCTTTGTGTGTGTTGACACAAAGGATACCAACCTCTGCGATACAAAGCTATCACCAAACCCAACGAAGAACGGCCACGATACTTGTGCAAACCGGGCAAAACACCAAAAGTTTGCAAACATAACTAATAGTGAGGATTCTCCCAAAAGGGAAAATCCTCACTGTGGGTGTGCCGGACAAACAAAAAACCCGGGCGCATTGCCCGGGGAATGTTAGTCCTGCAAAGTGTCGTAGTATTCTTCCTCTGCCGGTGCCAGCAGAGAATCAAACAACCCGGCAGCCTCCTCTTTGCAGATATCCTGCGGATGGCAGTAGGTTCGTTCCAGAAAGGCGGTATCTGCGTGTCCCAGCAGGTCGGCTGCCACCTGCTTGCTGGTTCCGTGTTCCAGCAGATAGGTGGCGAAGAAATGCCGCATGGTATGCAGGTGGTATTCCTCGGGAAAACCGTTCCGGTCATACAGCCGCCGCAGATGGTGACTGAAAGTATTGGGGTGTACCGGCTTGCCTTTTCGCTGGAAAATCAGCCCGTTCCAGTCGGCTCCGTTATTTTCCAGGGCCTGCTCAGTGAACAGCTCTCCCAGATCGTCGAAGACGATCTGCGGCATGACCACGATGCGGGTGCGGTGGTTCTTGGTGTCACTTTCCAGCACGCCCTGCCCTACCACAGTGCTGCGGGAATGTTGGATCTTCACCTGATTCCCGCCGTGCAGGTCACTCCACCGAAGGGCACACAGCTCGCCGCGGCGCAGGCCGGTGGAGAGGGCCATCAGGTAATACACTCTATAAAGCAGCGGCTCCTGCAGAATGCACTGCAGGAGCTTTCGCATCTCCCATTGTTGCGGAATACGCTGCTGTACCTTTTCCACCCGGACTCTCTCGACCCGGTGGGCAGGATTGTAGAGCAGGATGTCATTTTTCGCTGCGTCCTGCAGCACCGCGGAAACGGCATCCAGATATTTATGTACGGTGTTTTCGCTCAGAGGCTTGCCGCCCCGCCCGGGCCGCTTGCGCAGTTCTTCTGCAAATTCATCCAGGACCATGGGCCGTATCTTGCACAGCGGCAAACCGCCGATGGTCGGGTATGCCACTTCCAACATTTTTCGGTAACCGGCCAGCGTACTGGCTTTGTATCGCTTGGTTGCCCTGTCCAGCCAATGCTCCGCGTAGGCCTCGAACCTGGTGTTTTCACTTTCGTCGATGCCGGTGCGGAATCGTTTTTCCAGGCGCTCAGCCTCCGCATAGACATACTGCCTGATACTGCGCTTTGGAATCTCCTTGGGGACATCCATGGTGCGCGCCTGCATCCGTTTTTTCCCTGTTGTAGTGTAGCCATTACAAACTGTAATTTTATACTTTCTTTCTCCGCGTTGTTGAATACAGGCCATGTTTGTTCCTCCTTCATTAAGATGCCTGTGACGTCAGTGACGGTGATGACGGTTGTGACGGCTGCGACGAAACATCCGGTATTTCAAATCCTGTGTCAGAAGCGTCACAACCGTCATTCTCGTCATGCGGGCGGCAGCAAAGCTGCAGAAGGCGCTGCTTGCTGGTACGCCGGGTACTCAGCAAAATACCATACCTTGCCAGCTCCTCTTCATGGCTCTGCAGGTACCGGGACAGCTGAGCCGGCCCCCATAAGTTTCCCTCGTTCCCCAGCCGGGCTGTCAATTCGGTGGCAGTACCGGAAAACGGCTTGTCGGCCAACAAACGCTGCAAGGCGGGCAAGAGCTGGAGCATCTGCAACTGCTCCGGTGAGCAGCCTCGGCTCCAGCGGCAGTCGGAAAAGTCCAGTGTCAGTTCCATATCTTCAATATCCCGTCCGGTGGCCGACAGCGTAGCCGTCCCCTCCTGGCGCTTTTGGCGGTCGAGAACGATTGTGCCGTCGGCGGCACCGTTCAGACCGTTTGTTCCCGACATCTGCTTGAAAGGATCCTTGTCCTCCTGCTTGCGCAGATGGTGCACAACCAGCAGACAGATATCGTTCCGGTCGGCTACCACTTTCAAAGCCGAGGCATCCCGGTAGTCGATGCTGTAGGAGGAGGTGGCACCGGTTGCCTCCCGGATTTTTTGCAGCGTGTCAATGACGACCAGCTTGACGGCCGGGTGTTCAGCCAGCATCTGATCCAGTTGCTGCTCCAGTCCGTGACCAATCAAATGCGCATGGGTGCAAAGATACAGACCGGCGGGAGCCTCCTCGGTCAGCCGCAATGCGCGGATATGCAGCCGCCGAGGACCGTCCTCCAAAGAGATGTAAAGAACTTCGTTCCGCTTGGTCTCGAACCCCAGAAAGGGCTCTCCACGGCAGACGGCCAGACAGAGCTGCAGTGCCAGCCAGCTTTTTCCCACTTTTGGTGAACCACCCAGGAAATACAACCCGGGTGCCAGCAGATCTTCCACCACCCAAGGGATGGGTTCGATAGGCTGTTTGTAGAGTTCCTGAAGCGTATAGGTGTTTAATGTGTCCTGCATTTTCATGCCTCCTTTTGTTGCAGTAGGTACGGGGTTTGGGGAGAGTCCACAAATTTGCGTTTGGACATCCAAACGCTATGCTAGCAAAACCGTCTGCCAGCAGGTTGGGGGGCCTTTGGGCCCCTTTTCCTTCCCAGTCGGTGGGAAAAAGCCGGTGAGAAAGTGAATCATGCTATGATTCACTTTCCTGGGCTTTCCCTCGTCATGTGAAAAAAGTGAATCATGCTATGATTCACTTTTTCTGAAAAGCAGCTGTCCTTGTGAATCTTATTAAGATTCACACCTGCCTGGTTCAATCAGACAGTGAATCTTAATAAGATTCACAGCCGCCTTGTTTACCAGCTTAATGCGAAAATAGGAAATAAACCTTACGATTTAAACAAGGATTCATAAAGAATTTACAGATGGCATGACAAACACTCTGTTTTGCAGCCACCCATAATCAGCCTATCAGCAAAATATGCCATATCCTGGCATATTTAAAAAATGTTCTCAGAAAATTCATAATAGAAAAGCTGCTTTGCTGGGAGCATAACAGAAAAACCTAACAACTTTTGTTACATTAAAAAAAGATTTTTTGCATTATCTCCTTTTGCGCTACCATCATAGCAGGCAAACCTCGCAACTTTTGCGATATTTATCTCATTTTTTTGAAAAAAGGAGGAAAAGAAAGATAAAACTGCTACAATACAAACAAAAAGCCGCCGATGAACGGCGGCGGAAAGGAAATCAGGATGCCAACGATTTTGATTGACGCAGACGGCTGCCCGGTAGTGGACCTGACGGTGCGAATTGGCCGGGTCCATGGCGTGCCGGTGAGAATCCTCTGTGATACGGCCCATCGCATCGAGCGGAAGGATGCTGAGACGCTGGTCTTTGACAAGGGAGCTGACAGCGTGGACTTTGCCCTGGTCAACCGGGTGCAGCCGGGAGATATTGTCATCACCCAAGACTATGGGCTTGCCAGTATGTGCCTGGCCCGCAGGGCCCGGGTGCTCAACCAGAACGGGCTGGAGTACACGGCCCGGAACATTGATGGCCTGCTGGCCCGTCGGCATGAAAACAAAAAGCTCCTCCGTGCCGGCAAGCACCCGAAAGGGCCAGCCAAACGCACGAGGGAGCAGGATGAGGCGTTTGCCAGAGCGCTGGAGAATCTGTTGCAAGAGTGATGGCAAAAGGAATAAACAAAACAGTCCCCCGCAGCAGACGATGCGGGGGGCTTGGTATTATTCTGGAATCGGACGAACGGCATAGCCCGCTTTATCCAACCGCATGGAAAAGGTCGGAATACCGGCCCGACTGCAAAGTTCCTGCAATTCCTTTTTGGCAACCTGTCCTTTGCAAGAGTCGTTTATGGCAGCACCAAAGTATACAGCAGAGATGGGTGGCATCGTAAATTCAAAGTAGGGATCGGACTCTTGATAACAGCCAGGCATCTGAGTCAAGTGGTGACACATAAAACAGCGCAGATAGGCCCCATATTTTTTACATATGTGAACGCCTTTAAGTATTCTCCATTCCGATTCATATTTCCAAATGGTATCCTTTGTAAAGAGAGCGCTTGTTAGATATTGACGATCTTGCAGGTTAAGTTGGTTATGGCTTAGGTGATCTTGTAGTTCTCTGGTAAACTCTGGACGCTTAGAGGAATAGACTACAGGAGCAAAAACAACCCTATCAAGGGAGGGAGAAAAGCTTGAAAAATCGTATTCAATACAGATTCCTCGATGGCTATCAGCATAATGTGACCACATCAGGCGATTGTCGAAATGTTCGGTCAAGCAACCGACCCGCCAGACAGCATCCAGCGAGTTCTTACATCTCATAAAAAGTTCTCCATCAAGGTCATCTGGAAACGCAAACTGGCAATCGAAAGGATCATTAAACCTAGAGGGACAAGAAAGGCTCATCTCGTGTTTTTGCAGGTGCCTTTTCAAGCGCAGATATTTTTCCTTCTCGGCCTCAGAACTTAGGACTTGTTGATATTTGTATAATTTGTAATGCAGCTTTCCCAGATAGGCATGGGCGGCTTTATTGAATGCCTGGTCGGAAGCGGCATCTTCCTTTAAGAGCCACTGCGCGGTTTTTAGCTCCAATTCTTCACGGGTTATGATAGATTTCCCATCTGCTGAACCCAAAGCCATAATCACTCCTTTCCATCTACAAAGTGTCGGCGAGCTCCGGAACTATACCGTTCCCGGGACAGCTCCACACCCACTGGCAGTCACATCGGCAAACTCGGCCAGAATGGCATCTTCTGCTTCGGAGTTCTGATAATCCGGATTGCTCAGAATCGTGTTTTGTAAGGAGGCCTTCAGCTTATCACAGCAGGGCTTGAAAGACAGATAAGTGATTCCGCCGCCCAGCACACCGCCGACCACTGGAATCGCCTTTTTAAAGAACCCGGCGAAGATCTGTTTGGTCATCCGCACGCCAAACCACTTGGACACATTTCTTACAATGGGGAAGATGGTGCCTTTGGTCAAGGCCCGGCGGAGCAGTTGCTTTTCCACGCCGGTTCCCAGCGCCTTGGCCACCGCCTTCAGAGCGTTGTTTGCCCCAACGACGCCGTACATGACACCCATGCAGAGAATCAGAAGATTCATCGTTTCGGAATCAAAAACCTGGCCGTTTTCCTCCACATCAATTTGGGGGAAGCCATAGAGATACATCAGTTTCTGGGTGGCACGGAGCATATACCCGTAGTACTGGGCAATGTCGGCGGGAATCGTGGCCGCCATGGCAACACCGCCCGGCATACCCAGGGCGGCAGAGATGCCGGACACGCAAACGCGCTCATACT
Source organism: uncultured Subdoligranulum sp. (assembly GCF_963931595.1). Taxonomy (GTDB): domain Bacteria; phylum Bacillota; class Clostridia; order Oscillospirales; family Ruminococcaceae; genus Gemmiger. The sequence goes on along the minus strand of NZ_OZ007030.1, from coordinate 2,662,018 downwards.
GAATGACTTCATCGGCAATGCGGTTGATCAGTTCCTGCGGAATCCCGGCGCGAAGCGGTGTGGAGGATACCGCTTTTTCGATCACTTCGGGCGTGCATTTGCTTTGCAGTTCCTTGCGAAGGAACTTCTCCCGGTTGACACGAATCCCCGGCACCCGGAGCCCCATCAAAATGACATCCTCGATGTTGACTTCACCGTCGCCGTTCTGGTCCAGGGCTCCATAGACAGCTTCCTGAGATTTGGAAGCCAGTTCTTTGGTTTTGCCGGCCACAGATACCGCAGTTTTTCCCACATTGTCAGCGGCTGCCGAAGCCGCTTCACCAAGGGAATGCGCAAGCTGTTTGCCATCGATTTTCTGATGTGCTTTTCCGTTAGAAGCACTGTTCTTCAAAATGAATTCATCCTTTCTTTTTATATGATCAAAAAAGAAACTGCGTTTTTCGCGTGAAGATAAAATCGAGTATATTATACCGCTTTTTCTCACTCTGCAGCAAGAAACAAAAACTCCTCCGTGCCGGCAAGCACCCGAAAGGGCCGGCCAAACGAACGAAGGAGCAGGATGAGGCGTTTGCAAAAGAGCTGGGAAGGATATGGCATTACGCATTAGGGATGTTCTCCATATCCTTGATGATAAGGAATGAACAAACGTGCATTTTGAAATTATTTTGTTCCCGTATTGATTTTTTCAAGAGGTGGATGGATATGTTGCAAAATATCTACAACGGGTTGGACCTTTCTGGATTTAGCCATCTCCAGAATTTCTTTCTTATCATAGAATTCAATTTTATACTTCTTCGTTTCCCGGGAAGCCTTATTTAATTTATCCCGCGCATCGACTGTGAACCCCCCAAGTGACCAGAGTTGAAAGGTCGTGTTTTCATATTGAGGGTATTTCATCCTCAACCATTCCCGAATTCGCCCAATGTTTTCTGATAACCAATGATCTACGAATTTAATATCTACAGTAGAGTTCATTGCTTTACATTCCACAATATAAATCCGTCCGTCGCGGATGGCAAAAACGTCGATCTCGTTTTTCTTTCTGGTTTCGGGATTTTGGATTTTTTTCCGTATCTCTAAAATCTGACACCCAATACAATGATAGTAGTAGCCAACTACCAATTCAAACATATCGCCGATCATATCGTTATATCGACCATCAGCCCTTGTGATCTCTGAAAATAATGCTTTGAGTTCCTCCGGGTTTTTGGACACTATGGCGCTGGCATTGGTGAAAATCCGGACAACTTCTCCCAATAGCGTAGTATATTTCTTATCGAATATATTTTCTATGATGCCAACGATAACTTTATTTTCTTTTAGCAATTGTAATGTTTCTTGCTCCAAATGGCCAACCAAGAAAACGGGTAGAAAAGCAGGAAGATTTTTAAACGAGCGAATAGTAGCAAGCTTGTCTAAATAGAAGGCAGCATCTTCCGGGGTCGCATTTTGTCCAAAGAAAATATCAGCAATGACAAACCCTGGCTTTTCGCCAGAATACTTGTATAAAGGGGTAACATAGGACGGCGCAGTTAGCCCCCACTGGAAATGGGCAAACTCTGCATGATCTGGCAGCATCTTTGCCGTTTGATATCCAATAAGATTGATGTTGGCGGCCCACTTAGAAAAATCATGGGCAATCTGTTTTTTCACCGCTTCAAGTCCAACGGCGCGATTAAAATTTGCAGGGTGCGTGCCCATTGCCCAGTCACTCAGTTTCCAATATGTTTCACTATACTCTTCTATGATATGGCAGGTTTGCAAATCCGCAATTACACGGCTATGTAATTTATGCCGTTTCAAATTTTCGGTGGGAGCTGATACCAGGGCGGGAAGAATATTCTTGGACACATATCCATTTTGAGAATAGAACGCGCAAATATAGATCCAGTTTATATGGGAGCTGGATCGGATAGCTGACAGCAAGTTTTCGTGGTAAATTGGCGTTTCATATTGTTCTTCCAGGTATAAAAATTTTTGCCTGTTTTCAAAAGAGAGAGCGGATATTTTCCGAACGGGTACTTTTGCCCGCGATAAGATCTGACGTGCAGCACTGTTGGAAAGACTGTATTCTTTTTCCAGCAAATGTGCAGCCTTTCCGGAAAGCATCGGTCCATATTTTTCTAAAAGCTCTATAATCTTTTGTGTCATAACTTCGTTGCCTCCCTATTCCATGTCACACGGCACTATTTATAATATATAAAATTAAGCAAGAAGTACTTTTTTTGAGAATCAAAAATTTAACGAAACAGTGATTGTTTTTTCTTTTGAAGACGCTTTTTGGAATCTGCTGATTTTCAACATTGTCACACGGTATATTTTTAGTATAGCCTTTCATGGAATCAGTTACAACATTAAACTGTTACCTTTCACCTTGAAAATGGATACGGAAAACACAAACAAATAAACTAAGTATACCAAAAGAAGGGGCGCATACCGGAGAAGCTGTTCTCTGATATGCGTCCTTCCTTTTGATGTACGCTTTATACGGGTTTCCATTCCCGCAGATATTTGAAGGGAAACGGCAGAACCGTCCAGGCGCCGGCGCGTACAAATTCCACTTCCATCAGGGGCAGGTAGCGTTCAAAATGCGGCGTTCCACTAGTAGAAGTGACCTTGCGAATACGGCAGGCATGGGGTAATGAATGCTGTAAAGATTTAGGAAGTCGCCCACCATAGTAGTACTGGGCGTTTCCCTGGGTAAACTGGCGGATTCCCAGCGCGCCGCCCATCAATTCTTCCAGCACATCCTTCCCTTTGATTCCGCTGCCTATACGCACCCCCGTGCGGGCATAGATTTCCTTGTTGACATACTTTCCCAGCGAGGTTTTAAGTTTCAGACAGGCACGCAACTGCCGGCGGGGGGCCTGGGGCGCCAATTCGGCCAAATCGCTGCAAAGGATTTCCAGGTTCTGACGGTCTTTCTCCTCGGCGTCTGTCACAAGGCTCTGTACCACAGACAACAACGGGGCAACATTCAGCCATTCCTCGTCCCGGGTGGAAGCGAGCAGCTCATTCAGATGATCCGCCTGCGGCAAGGTGAACCGCTCGGTCTGGCGGATGATATGGATGTCATCCGGGTTTTCATAGACAATCCCATCCACATCGGAATCCCGATTGCCAAATTTGTTATGAAAGG